>JASFKW010000039.1:0-26986 GCA_050118435.1 Gammaproteobacteria bacterium
ACGGGCAGACGCTGGCTGCTCAGGATGCACGCGTCGTGGCTGCGGTCGAAGGTGGCGTGGAGGGGCGTCAGCGAAGGTGCGCGCACACCGCTGGCGCTCGCTTCGCGCCGGTCCTCATTGCCGATAGCGCCGGTTGCCCCTGTGCACTGCCGCTCTCCGGGGCCGCGGCCGGGTCGTGCGTGCAACGCAAACCCTAGCTCACCACATGATGCTTGCCTTCCACGTGCACGGTGCTCGCCTGCGGTCCGAGCTCGCCCATTTCCTCCGTGAAGCGGACGCTGTCGCCGACCTTCAGCTGGCTGAAGTCTCCGTTGAGCACGCTGTTGCGATGAAAATAAACCGTCCTTCCGTCGCTGGTCTCTATCCTGCCGTACCCCTCGTCGGTCTGCAGCTCGACGATGTGTCCGTGGGGCGGCGGCGTGTGAGCCTTGACATCGCGACGGCGGCGGCGGGTGTAATCCTCGAGCTGGCGTCGCATGGCGTCGAAGGCATCCCGTATCGCGACATACACGTCCTCGTGAGCGTGATTGTTGTGCGGCTCGCGGTTTGCGACCAGCTCTGCACCCGGCAGGGTGATGTCGATCCCGATGTGATACAGGTTGCCCTTGTAGTGATGCTTGTGGTCGGCCTCGACCACGACCCGACAGCTCATGATGTCCGGAAACAGGACATCCAGCTTGGCGGCGCGCTCGCGCACCTTGGCTTCGATCGCATCCGACGGTGGCAGATTGCGAAACACGACCTCCAAAGGAAGTTTCATTGTCGTTTCCTCCCCAGTGCCCTGCGATCATCATCCTGTCTTAAGCGTGAGTTGTTCATGATTATTGTCAATCCAGCGCCTCTTGTCTGCTTCGCGCCTGGTTTTGAGCCGGATCAAGCCCATTTGTGCGATGCTGTGCTTAAATATTTTAGTAGGAGTTGAGGTCTTGGCCACACTGAGAAGAGCGGGAGGCGATCAATGAGCAAGCTCAGGGAGGCGCCGGATGTCGGCGCGCCGGATCCGGAATTGCGCAATTCCCCCATCTTTGACGAATCCAGTGCCGAGTTTTTGTCGCTTGATCTCGAGCTCGAGAGCGGAGCCTGCTATTTCAACGGCACCGCCTATCCCATCGGGCAATATATCTGCAGCGGCGACGAATTGCTGCACTGCGAGGAGCGCGGTGTCTGGGTCCGCAAAGGGAGCTGCGAGCAACCCTGAAGGTGATATGGCTCGTGGCAGATCATTCCCTCAAGGAGCTGTGATGAACGTATTCTCATCGAGCTGCTTTGCGCAGAAGCCGGACGAGCCGGAGGTTCCGCCGGGCCACCCGCCCGAGGAGCCGCCGCCCGACGTACCACCGGGCCTGCCGCCCGACCGGCCCGAGGAGGTCCCGGGCGGCCAACCGGAGGAGGTGCCCGGCGAGCAGCCGGTCGAGGTGCCACCCGGCTCACCGCCGGAGGTGCGAGATGGCGAAGCTTCCGCCGGCTGAGGGCGCGCGCCGGGCGCTGCCCTGTGAGCTGGTCTCGTGGGAGCGGTTCTACGAGCTCTCACTGCAGCTCGCGCGCACCATTCATACGGCTTGGTTCCGGCCGGAGATCATCGTGGCGATCGGGCGCGGTGGATACTTTCCGGCACGGATTCTGTCCGACTATCTGGATGTGTTCGATCTCGCCAGCGTCAAGATCGAGCATTATCACGGCGCGGAGCGTCAGAAGCTGGCCCGCATTCGCTATCCGCTCACGGCCGAGGTGGAAGGAAGGCGTGTGCTGCTCGTGGACGACGTCACAGATTCGGGTGACACCTTCGAGGTCGCCAGCGCGCACCTGCGGGCGCGTGGCGAACCCGCGGCGCTGAAGACGGCCGTGCTGCATCACAAGAACGTCTCCGACTTCGAGCCGGATTATTTCGCTGAAGAGGTTGTGGACTGGCACTGGATCGTGTACCCCTGGGCGCTCATCGAAGACCTGAGCGGTTTTCTGCGGGAAATGCGGTCACCGCCCGCTTCGGCGGAGGCTTTCGACGCGTTTCTGCGCGAGCAGCACGGCATCCGGGTGTCGCGCGAGATGCTGGAGGAAGTGCTGTCACTGGCGCGGGGTTGAGGCGCACGATCGGGGCGCGGGGCCTGCCCTCTATACTGGTATACATGGAGAGCCCGGGTGGTTGTCGCGCCGATGCCGGCTGTGCACCCAGAAGAGGTCACGGCTCCGCGCGAGCCCGTCGCATGGAACGACCTGAGTGCTACCGCGTGAGCCGGGCGGGGCGACTCGGATGGTTCGCGACCAGCGCGTGGGCGCGCGTCGAGCATCGTCGGACCGGGGGCCCTGACGGGAGAGAGCACATGATCGAACTGAACCCTGAAACCGTCTGTTTTCTCATTGCCAAGGCGCGTGTCTTCCACGGCAGGGAGGGCATGGTGTTGCCGGATGTCACCGACAGCCCCGCGGACGACTGGGGTCGCCAGGTGCTGGCCGACCACGGCGACGACGCTCTGTTTCAGGAGTTCAAGTCGACCGTCGAGGATCTCGAGCCGGATCAGCAGCAGGCCCTGGTAGCGCTGATGTGGCTGGGGCGGGGCGAATTCGGTGCCGATGAATGGGAGGCGGCACTGGAGGAAGCTCGCGAAAGCTGGACGCCCTACACGGCCGAATATCTCATCGCCCACCCGCAGCTCGCCGACTATCTCCTGGAGGGCCTGGACCTGCTCGGCTACAGCTGTGAGCAGTGATCCTGCACCGCAGCAGCGGGAGCCGGTCAGACCCGAGAAGCGCGGGGCCGACCACGGGTCTGCGTCTTTGCCAGCGTTTCATGCCCTCGCGACGTTGTCATCTGAAATCGGCTGGCCCCGGGGTTTTGCCGGCATAACGCCCAGGCTCGGCAGGGTGGTCGATGGACACCCAGCTGTTGAGGACCTTTCTCGAGGTCCACCGGACCCGCCATTTCGGCCGGGCCGCCGACAACCTCTATGTCAGCCAGTCGGCGGTGAGCGCGCGCATCCGCCAGCTTGAGGAGGAGCTCGGCGGGATGCGGCGGCCGCCTTGCCCTTCTGGCGCATTGCTGCTTTCGGCATAGTCGTTTTCAGACCTCGTTTCCATCGGCCGTGACAGGGCGGCCGTCGCGCGCATGTTCAAACGCTGTTGTGCCGAATGGAAAGTGAAAAAACTGATCGAGACGATCAAAAAAACTGTTCACGGGCTTCGGCGCGCGCACCGGACCGGGATTGTCAGAGCGGCCGGCTGACCACCTTGATGGAAGGATCGTCGGGGCGCGACTGCACCTGGAAATCGAGGTTTCGGACCAGCTCCAGCATGTGCTGATTGCTGCTGAGGATTTCACCGGTGATCTCCCTGAAGCCGCGCTGGCGCGCCGCTTCCATCAGCGCACTGAGGAGCCGTGAGCCGATGCCGCGACGCTGCCACGCATCGGCCACCACGATGGCGAACTCACAGCTCTGGCCGTCCGGATTGATCACATAGCGGGCGACGCCCAGCTCGGTTTCCGCGCCCGGCGCGCCGAGCACCGCGATCAGCGCCAGCTCACGATGGTAGTCGAGCTGCGTGAAGCGTACCAGCATCTCTTCGGTGAGCTCGCTCAGGCCGCTCATGAACCGGAAATACTTGGCCTCCGGCGACAGGTTGCGCACGAAGTCCGCCTCGATGACCGCATCCTCGGGGCGGATCGGACGGATGGTGATATTGGTGCCGTCGGCCAGCTGCCAATGGGACACCAGATGGCTGGGGTAGGGGTGTATCGCCATGTGGGCGTAGCGGTCCAGGGAGGGCGCCGGATGGGCCACAACCACGCGCACGTCGAGCGCCATCACACCCTGCTCATCGGCGATCAGCGGATTGATGTCCAGCCCCTGGATCTCGGGCAGCTCGCAGACCATCTCCGAGACCCGGCGCAGCACCTGAACCAGGGCGTCCATGTTCACCGCCGGCATGTCCCGGTACGCCTCGAGCAGCCGCGCGCTGCGGGTGCCGCTGATCATTCTGCGGGCCAAAAAGCTGTTCAGCGGCGGCAGGGCCACGGCGCGGTCGTGCAGCAGCTCGACCTGGACGCCGCCGGCGCCGAACGTGATGGTGGGTCCGAACACCGGATCCCGGATCACGCCGACGAACAGCTCGCGCCCGTGCGGTGACTGGTGCATCGGCTCCAGGGTCACGCCGCTGATGCGGGCCTGCGGGGACTTGGTGCTCACCCGCTCGACCAGCTCGTGATAGGCGCTGCGTATCGCCTGGGCGTTGGCGATGTTGAGCCGCACGCCGCCGGTGTCCGTCTTGTGGGTGATGTCGGGCGAGTCGATCTTCATGGCGACCGGAAAGCCCAGGGATTCGGCGGCTACCAGGGCCGCATTGGCCGAAGCCGCGGTGACGGTCTGCGTGGCCGGGATGCCGAAGGCGTGCAGCAGCGCCTTGGATTCGACGCTGGAGAGCAGCTGCCGCCGGTCGGCGAGCACGCTTTCGATGATCAGGCGTGCGCCTTCGATGTCCGGCTCGCTGCGCGGCGAAAGCGGCGTCGGCACCTGCATCAGCAGCTGCTGGTTCGCGTAATAGGCGCTCAGGTAGGCGAAGGCCTCCACCGAAGACTCGGGGCTGGGAAAGCTCGGCAGCTGGTGCTGCGCGAAGTCGCGATTGGCGGCCTCCACCTGGCGTTCGCCCATCCAGCACGCCAGCACCGGTTTGTCGGACCGGCCGCGCGCATCGATCACCGCCGCGGCACAGCTGCCGGGGTCGGTCATGGCCTGCGGGGTGAGCATCACCAGGACGCCGTCCACACCCTGCTCGTCGAGGCAGGTTCGGACCGCGTACCCGTAGCGCTCTGCGGTCGCATCACCGAGCAGGTCCAGGGGGTTGGCGTGTGACCAGGCCGTGGGGAGCTGGGCGTCCAGCTTTTCCAGGGTGCTGTCTGAGAGCGAAGCCAGCTGGACGCCCAGATCACTGGCGCGATCGGTCGCCATGACGGCGGGGCCGCCGCCGTTGGTGACGATGGCGAGCCGGTTGCCTCGCACCCGCTGGGGCGTGGACAGCAGTCGGGCGGCGGCGAACAGCTGCTCGACGGTCATCACACGGACCGCGCCGGCGCGCTGGAGGGCGGCGTCGAACACGTCGTCGGCGCCGACCAGCGCCCCCGTGTGAGTGACGGCGGCGCGCGAGCCCGCCTGCTGGCGGCCGGCCTTGATGACGATCACCGGCTTCATGCGCGCGGCCACCCGCAGTCCGCTCATGAAGCGCCTCGCCTTGCGGATGCCTTCCACATAGAGCAGGATGCTGCGCGTCTGCGGGTCCTGCGCCAGGTAGTCCAGCACGTCGCCGAAATCCACATCGGCCGCGTCGCCCAGGGAGACGATGGCTGAAAACCCAATGTCGTATGCGCCGGCCCAGTCGAGTATGGCGGTGCAGATTGCACCCGACTGGGAGACCAGGGCCAGATGACCCGGCGCGGCCGTGTTGTTGCTAAAGGTTGCGTTCAGGCGGGCGGTCGGCCGCATCAGTCCGAGACAGTTGGGCCCCAGGATGCGCATCTGGTGCTGGCGCGCTCTGTCGAGCAGGGCTCTTTCCAGCGAGGTCGGCCTGCCCTCAGCGGATCGGAAACCCGCGGAAATCACGACGGCGCCGCGCACCCCCTGTTCGCCGCAGCTGTGCACGATGCCCGGAACGCTCGCCGCCGGCGTGGCGATCACCGCCAGGTCCACAGGCGCGCCGATGGATTCGAGATCGGGATAGCAGGTCGTGTCATAGAGCTTCTTGTGCTTGGGATTGACCGGATAGAGCGGGCCGGTGAAGCCCGCCTCGCGCAGGTTGGCGAACACCCGGCCGCCGACGGCGTCGGACCGATCGCTGGCACCGAAGACGGCGACGGCGCGCGGCGAAAATAGCTGATCGAGGAAATGTGGTCCCATCTCCGACTCCCGTTGGCCTGGTCGGGTATGATTGTTCACAGGCTCCGGCCGTTGCAAGCGTGCCACCCGGACGCGCTCGTCCGCGTTGAGATCTGGCACTGGAGCTCCATAATGGGCGCGGGACCGGCCCACAGACGAGAGGTACAGTGTGATGCAATTCCAGACAGCGGCCAGGCTGAAGGCCCCTGGCATGATTGCAGTGCTCGCGGTGGCCGGTCTGCTGAGCACAGGTGCCCGATCCGCGCCGCCGCTGCGCCTCGAGACGGTGGAAGTGGGCTACCAGACGCTGACCGACGAGCAGCGCTTCGACGGCGAGGTCGAGGCGGTGCACCGTTCCACCATCTCGGCCCAGACCGCCGGCGAAATCGTCGAGCTGCCCTTCGACGTCAACGACTACGTTCCCAAGGGTGCGGTGGTCCTGCGCTTCGACGACACCAAGCAGCAGGCCGCGTTCGAGCAGGCGCAGGCCAACGTGATCGAAGCCCAGGTGCGGCTTTCCGAGGCGCAGTCTGCCCACCGGCGCAACCTGCGCCTCATCAAGGAGGATGCGGTGAGCCAATCGGCCGTCGAGAAATCGGAGGCCAACCTCAAGGCCGCCGAGGCCAAGCTGAAGCTGGCCCGCGCCGCGCGGGACGAAGCCCGGGAACAACTCGACTACACGGTCGTGGAGGCGCCCTATGCCGGCGTGCTCGTCGAGCGATTCGTGGAGATCGGCGAGCAGGTGCAGGTCGGAGAGCCGCTTGGCACCGGTCTGTCGCTGGAAAAGCTGCGCGTGGAGGTCGAGGTTCCGGCCCGCTACGTGGAGCAGATTCGCACCGGTCCTGCCCCCCGTGTCCTGCTGACCGGCGAAGACAACCGCTGGATCGAAGCCCGGGACCATGTGGTGTTTCCCTATGCCGACCCGCAGAGTCACAGCTTCACGGTCCGCGTGCTGTTGCCCGAGGGACAGCATGGTCTGTACCCCGGCATGCTGGTCAAGGTCGGCTTCCCCGTCGGGCAGCAGCGGGCGCTCGCGCTGCCGAGCGCGGCGATCGTGCACCGCAGCGAAGTGACGGGTGTCTATGTGGTCGGCGCCGATCAGCGCGTGCAGTTTCGCCAGATCCGTGAGGGGCCCGAGGTTCCCGGCGGGCTGACCAGCGTCATGGCCGGGCTGGAGGCCGGGGAGCGGGTGGCGCTCGATCCCATCGCAGCGGTGATCTACCTCAAGCAGCAGCACAGGCGCCAGGCCGATGAGTGAAGGCCTGGGCTTTTCGGGCTCGATCGCCCGGCACTTCCTGCAGACCGAGATTACGCCGCTGCTGGCCCTGCTGGGGTTGCTGCTGGGCGTGTTCGCGGTGATGGTAACGCCGCGCGAGGAAGAGCCGCAGATCGACGTCACCTTTGCCAATGTGTTCATCCCTTATCCCGGTGCCACGGCGCGGGAAGTGGAACAGGTGGTGACCTCGTCCTCGGAGCAGGTGTTCTCGGAGATCGAGGGCGTGAAGCACATCTACTCAGTGTCGCGGCCGGGGCTGGCGATCCTAACGGTGGAGTTCGAGGTCGGCGAAAACCGCACCGAGGCGATCGTGCGCCTCTACAACGCGCTGTACTCGAATCAGGACTGGCTGCCGCAGGGGCTGGGTGTCGGGCAGCCGCTGGTCAAACCCAAGGGCATCGACGATGTGCCCATTCTCTCCGTGACACTGTGGAGCGAGGACCCCGGCCGCGGTGCCGCCGAGCTGCGCAAGGTGGCCCATGCGCTGGAAACCGAGCTCAAACGCGTTCCCGGCACCCGCGACATCTACACCGTCGGCGGTCCGGAGCCGGTGGTGCACGTGCTGCTCGACGCCCAGCGCCTTTCCGGCTACGACCTCTCGCTGGAGGATCTGCGCGATGCGCTGATGCAGGCCAACCAGTCCCGCCGTGCGGGCGCCCTGGTCTCGGACAACGAAGAGATCGTCATCAAGGCCGGTGAGCTCATCAGTGGACCGGACGAAATCGAAACGCTGGTGGTCGGGCTGCACCAGGGACGCCCGGTGTATCTGCGCGATGTCGCCCGCATCCGCCGCGGGGTGGATCAGCCCGAGCGGTACGTGTGGCACGCCCTCGGTCCCGCTGCACCCGAGGCGCAGGCCGGTGTCGGGCCGCACCCCGCGGTCACACTGGCCATCGCCAAGAAGCCCGGCACCAATGCGGTGAAGATCGCCGATCAGGTGATCGAGCGCCTGGATGCGCTGCAAGGGATCTTCATCCCGGAAGGCGTGCGGACCACGGTTACCCGCAACTACGGCGAGACGGCGAACCAGAAGGCCCAGACCCTGATCAAGAAACTCATCTTCGCTACGGCCTCGGTGGTGATCCTGGTCCTGTTCAGCCTGGGATGGCGCGAGGCGCTGATCGTGGGCGCGGCGGTGATCATCACACTGGCGATCACGCTGTTCGCCTCCTGGGCCTGGGGTTTCACTCTCAACCGAGTGTCCCTGTTCGCGCTGATTTTCTCCATCGGCATCCTGGTCGACGACGCGGTGGTGGTGGTGGAGAACATCCACCGGCACATGCAGATGGGCGAGCTCAACCTGGTGCAGGCCATCCCGCGGGCGGTGGATGAGGTCGGAGGACCGACGATCCTGGCAACCTTCACCGTGATCGCTGCGCTCCTTCCGATGGCCTTCGTCACCGGCCTGATGGGACCCTATATGAGCCCCATTCCCATCAACGCCAGCCTCGGCATGCTCATTTCGCTGGCCGTCGCCCTGGTGGTCACGCCCTGGATGTCGTTTAAGATGCTGGGCGGCGGTCACGCCGCCGGTGCGGCTGAGGAGGGCGCCGAGGGGCGGCTGCGGCGGTTCTTCCAGCGCCTCCTGCATCCCTTTCTGCGCGGCGGCCGGGGCCGCACCGCGCGCTACCTCATGCTGGCGGGGATACTGGTGCTGATCGTGCTGTCGGTGGGGCTGGCGGCGGTGCAGCTCGTGGTCCTGAAGATGCTGCCCTTCGACAACAAGTCCGAATTCCAGGTGGTGGTGGACATGCCCGAGGGCGCCAGCCTGGAGAAGACCAACCGGGTGCTGGGCGAGCTGGCGGCGCATCTGGACGCCGTGCCGGAGGTGCGGGACTATCAGATCTACGCCGGCACCGCGGCACCGATCAATTTCAACGGGCTGGTGCGGCAGTATTACCTGCGTGAGGGCGCAAACGTCGGCGACATCCAGGTGAACCTGGTGGACAAGAAACACCGCGAGCGCAAGAGCCATGAGGTCGCGCGATCGGTGCGCGACGCGCTGACGGCGATCGGCGCCCGTGAGGGTGCCGTGATCAAGGTGGTCGAGGTGCCGCCAGGACCCCCGGTCATGTCGCCGCTGGTGGCGGAGATCTACGGTCTGGATTATTCAGGACAGATCGACGTGGCCCGGCAGGTACGCGAGGTTTTTGAACAGACGCCGGATATCGTGGACGTGGATGACAGCGTGGAGGTGGCGGCGCCGCGCTGGATCGCCCAGGTAGACCGTCAGCGGGCGGCGCACTTCGGCGTCAGCCAGGCGTCCGTGGTGGCGGCGGTGAGCACCGTGCTGGGCGGCGAGGACGTGGGCTTCCTGCACGACCCCCACGTGAAATATCCGGTCGCGATTCGCATGGAGCTCCCGGCGATCGAGAAGGCCGACCTGGATCAGGTGCTGGCCCTCAAGGTGCGTTCGGCGAGCGGGTCCCTGGTCCCGCTTTCGGAGCTGGTCTCGATCCGGCGCTCCACGATCGAGCGCTCCATCTATCACAAGGACCTGCTCCCAGTGGTGTTCGTGACCGGCGACATGGCCGGGAAGCTGGACAGCCCGCTGTACGGCATGGGCGCGCTGGCGGGCGCGCTTGCCGAGCGGGTCGAGGCCTTCGGCGAGCCGATCCTGCAGTTCTTCATCGCACAACCCGACAATCCCTACCGCTACAGCCTGAAGTGGGACGGCGAGTGGCAGATTACCTATGAGACCTTCAGGGACATGGGTATCGCTTATTCGGTGGGACTGATGCTGATCTATCTTCTGGTCGTCGCCCAGTTCCGGTCTTATCTGGTGCCGCTCATCATCATGGCCCCCATTCCGCTGACCATTATCGGGGTGATGCCGGGACACGCCCTGCTGGGTGCGCAGTTTACGGCCACCTCCATGATTGGCATGATTGCGCTCGCCGGCATCATTGTCCGCAATTCGATTCTGCTGGTCGACTTCATCAACGAGGATCTGGCCAAGGGCGTGAGCTTCGAGGATGCAGTGGTGCGTGCCGGCGCCATCCGGGCCAAGCCCATCGTGCTGACCGGGCTGGCGGCGATTCTGGGTGCCCTGTTCATCCTGGATGACCCGATCTTCCGCGGCCTGGCGATTGCGCTGATCTTCGGTCTGTTGATCTCCACCCTGTTGACGCTGGTGGTGATCCCGGTGCTGTATTATGCCCTGATGCGGGGGCGCATCGACCGGCAGCGCGCCGAGGCGTGACGGTTATGTGACTTGCGTGAGCCACTGAACACACGGAAAACACTGAACAAGGCGATCGATCGTTGGAGTTTCTGGCACGCGGCCCGGACCGGCTTCGCGCGCCGCTGGTATCGCCGGTAATCGGGTCATCCTTATCCGAACATTCAGTGGGGCGGCTAATTGTGCGTACCCGGCCACGGCGCAGCGATTCCGTCTAAATGCTGTTTCCCGCGCCTTCCGTGTGTTCCCTGGCTAGAGAACCTTCCGTGTGTTCCGTGGCTAGAGAACAGGATCCACGTCGGCCTAACTCAGTGCCGGTTTGACTTCCACAGGCTGTAGCCGGCCACAACCACTACCACCAGCACCACCAGCAGCGGTCCCCACTCGGTGACCGAGTGAGCCAGGCGCGCCAGCGGTTCCGGGCTGTGGGGGTGGCCGGGGTGTGCCCAGGCCTGTGGCATGAAGGTGATTCCCGGGATCAGTGCGGCCAGTCCGGCCGCTTTCCAAACTGTCATTAGCGACTCCGTTGCTTGTGAAGGTTTGCTGCGTATAACGCGCCTCGGCCTAGCGCACCTTGACCCTGACCAGCTCCTCCCCGTTGGGGTCGGTGACGTGCACCGCACAGGCGATGCAGGGATCGAAGCTGTGGATGGTGCGCAGGATTTCCACCGGCTGCTCGGGATCGTGCAGGCTGTGGTTGTCCTGCAGCGCCGCTTCATAGGGTCCGGGCTGGCCCTCGCTGTCGCGCGGACCCGCGTTCCAGGTGCTCGGCACCACCGCCTGATAGTTGTCGATGACGCCGTTCTTGATCACGATCCAGTGCGCCAGACCGCCGCGGGGTGCTTCCATGAAGCCGACGCCGCGCGCCTCACCCGGCCAGCTCGAGGGTTCCCACAGGGTTTCGTTGAAGGTCTTGGTGTCGCCGGCCTTGATATTGGAGATCAGGTTGTCGTACCAGACCTGCATGGCGTCGGCGATGATCTTGGTCTCGAGGGTTCGCGCCGCGGTCCGACCCAGAGTGGAGAACAGGGCGCGCTGCGGCACGTCGAGTTTCGAGAGCGTCATGTCGACCAGGTCTTGGGTCTGCTCGTGGCCGCGCGCATAGAGCATCAGCACCCGAGCCAGCGGACCGACCTCCATGGGCTTGTTCTTCCAGCGCGGCGACTTCATCCACGAATACGACTTCTCAACATCGACGTGCTCATAGGGCGGCGTCGGACCGGTGTAATTGAGGTTGGTTTCGCCAGCGTAAGGATGCAGTCCTTCGTTCTTGCCGCCGCTGTAGTCGTACCAGGAGTGCGCCACGTATTCGCGGATCTGATCGTCGGCGTTGGGGTCGAGCTCATGTACGGTGCCGAGATCGCGGTCAAGGATCACACCCGACGGAATCAGATAGCTGGACGGGTCGTCCATGCCCTTCTCCGGAAAATCCCCATAGGTGAGAAAGTTCCCCGTGCCTTCCCCGCGCGAGCCCCAGTCCTTGTAGAAGCCGGCGATGGCCAGCGTATCGGGCACGTAGACTTGGTCGACGAAGCTGCGCATGCTGGTGATGATTTCCTGCACCTGCGACAGCCGCTTGGTGTTGATGGCGGAGTCGGAGTTGAGGTCGATGGCACAGGGTACGCCGCCGACCAGGAAGTTCGGGTGCGGGTTCTTGCCGCCGAAAATCGTATGCAGGCGGGCGACGTCGCGCTGCCACGCCAGGGCGTCGAGGTAGTGGGCGACGGCCATCAGGTTGGCTTCGGGCGGCAGCTTGTAGGCCGGGTGCCCCCAGTAGGCTTTGGCGAATATGCCGAGCTGTCCTGCGTCCACGAAGTCCTTCAGCTTCTTCTTGACGTCCGAAAAGTAACCCGGCGAGGACCTGGGGTAGCTGCCGAGGCTCTGCGCGAGCTCGGCGGTGGCCTTGGGGTCCGCCTCCAGCGCAGACACGACATCCACCCAGTCGAGCGCGTGAAGGTGATAGAAATGCATCACGTGGTCGTGGACGTACTGCGCGGCGATCATCAGGTTCCGGATCAGCTGCGCGTTGGGCGGTATCGGATAGCTCAACGCGTCCTCAACCGCCCGCACCGAGGCGATGCCGTGCACCAGGGTGCACACGCCGCAGATGCGCTGGGCGAAGGCCCAGGCATCGCGCGGATCCCTGCCTTTCAGGATGATCTCGATGCCACGCACCATGGTCCCCGAGGAGTAGGCCTGCGCGATGCGGTCCCCGTCCATCTGTGCCTCGATGCGCAGGTGGCCTTCGATGCGGGTGATCGGATCTACAACGATGCGTTCATTCATGGCCGCTTCCTGTCACTGTCAATGGTCGGCGGATCTCAGTCCGCCAGGTGTTTGTCGATCAGCTCGGTCAGGCTCACAACCGGGAGATCCATGTGGTTTTCCTCCAGCCCTTCTTCGAGCTGAATCCGGCAGTTGGCACAGGCCGACACCAGGGCATCCGGGTGGACGGCGTCGAGCTGGCTCTTCTTGCGGTTGAAGGCCTTGAGGCGGATTTCCGCGGCGCGCTCATTGGCGCTCACCCCGCCGCCGGCGCCGCAACACCAGTTCCATCGCCCAGATTCGGGCATTTCGACAAAGTCATCGCAGATCTGCCGCAGCAGATTGCGCGGCTGCTCCAGCACGCCGCCGCGACGCCCGATCTGGCAGGGATCGTGGTAGGTGAGCCGGTCGGTCTCCTTGCCCTTGAGCTTCAGCCGGCCTTCCCGGTACAGCTGGTCCAGCAGCTCGAGGATATGGATCACATCGAAGCCGAACGGACGACCGATCAGATCCGGCCCCTCCCAGCGGATTGCCATGTAGGCGTGCCCGCACTCGGGGCTGATAACGCTCTTCACCTTGAGCTTTTCTGCTGCCTGCACGACCCGGTTCACCAGCTCCGCGGCCAGATCGGAGACGCCGATCTGGATGCCGCTGTTGGTCGCCTCGAATGCATCGGATGACAGGGTCCAGCTCACGCCGGCTTTGTCGAAGATCCGGGTGACCGCCGCGATGAACTCGGGAAAGTTGATGATCTCCATGGACGACAGCAGCAGCATGTAGTCCGCGCCCTCGACGTCCAGTGGCACCTTCAGCCCGGTCTCTTCCTCGACGTGCCGTATCTGGGCCTGCAGGGCGGGCAGCTTCACGCCCATCGGGCTGCCGATGGTGACGGCCCGCTTGGTGGCCCCGACGAGCCCTTCCGGGGCGTGGCCGGCGACGGCCATGCCTTCGCGTATGTTGCGGATCATGTAGGCGATGTCGTTGCCGACGGGGCAGACCAGCGAGCAGCGCCCGCACATGGTGCAGCTGTCGTAGACCAGCTCTTCCCACTCCGCCAGCTCCTGATCACTCAGCGGCTTGCTGATGCCCAGCGCCCGGGCCAGCCGGCCCAGGAAGGTGTATTCCTGTTTCCAGACCTTGCGCATGGGCGCCAGCTTGTGAATCGGGGTGTACTTCGGGTCCCGTGTCTCGGTGAAAAACAGGCAGGCCTCGGAGCACATGCCGCAGTTTACGCAGCTGCTGAAATAAGCCGCCGTCGGCGCGTCGATCTGTGCCTTGAGGATGTTGTGGGCGCGCTCGAAGGACGGGCCACTCATGACGGCATCCCCCTGTAGCCGGCCACCGCTCCGTTGTACCAGCGCGCCATCCACAGGGTGAAGGCGTGCATCAGCTTGGTGAAGGGAAACAGCACCATCAGCAGCTCGACGCTGAGAATATGGATCGCCAGCATCATCGGGCCGGTCAGGCCGACCCGGTGGAAGGCCAGATAACCGGTGATCAGCGGCAGCACCGTGAGCGCCCATACCAGATAGTCGGAGAATTCCGACAGCATGCGCCTTACCGGGTCGATGATGCGGTGAATCAGCACCGCCAGCAGCGCGATCATGGTGACCACGGCCGTGGCGTCAACGATGTTCGACGGCAGACCGGGCCAGCTCAGCCCGAGGCCGCGCTCGAACACCAGGATATGAGGAACGAACAGGAAGATCACCACGAACAGACCGATGTGAAACACGTAGCCGGAGATGACCGTGAAGCCGGAGCGCTGAAAGGTCCCGGCATCGGGCAGTGAACGGCGCAGCACCGTGCCTATGCCACCGGCCACGTAAGAGCCCCGCGGCGCAGCCAGAGTCTTCACCCGTCCCCGTCCCATCAGAATGATGGCCAGAATACGGATCACGATCCCGGCGAAGAAGACGATGGTTGCCACGTTGAAGGCGGGACCGCGGACCCAGAGAAGGAACTCGGTATCGCTCATGATCAGGACTCCTGCTCCAGGTCATCGACACTGACCTTGGTGTGTTTTCGAACGGCGGCCTGCTTACGGGAACGCAACAGCGCGCCCCCCACGGCCCCGGCGAGCAGGCCGGCCCCGGCAGCGTAGGCCGCCGTCTTTCCGATGGTATCCGTGGGTGTGGACAGGGCCTGGTAGAAACTCCCCGCGTCCCAGAAATCCGGCTCGGAGCAGCCCAGGCAGGGGTGCCCGGACTCGATGGGGAAGCTCGTGCCGTCGTTCCATTTGGTCGTCGCACAGGCATTGTAGGTCGTGGGGCCCTTACAGCCGAGCTTGTACAGACACCAGCCCTGCCTGGCCCCCTCGTCGTCGAAGGACTCGGCGAACAGGCCCTTGTCGTAAAACGGACGGCGGTAGCAGCGATCGTGGATCGACTTCCCGTAGAAGGCCTTGGGCCGACCCAGGTGATCCAGCTCGGGAAGACCGAAGGTGAGGTATTGCACCACCACGCCGGTGATCACCGCGGGAATCGGCGGACATCCGGGGACGCTGATGATCGGTTTGTCGGTGATCAGCTCCGAGACGGGTACGGCGCCGGTCGGGTTGGGCTGCGCCTTCGGAATGCCGCCGTAGGCCGCGCAGGTGCCCACGGACACGATGGCAGCCGCACCCGCGGCCGTTTCCAGGAGCATGTCCCTGTTACTGATGCCCGCGATCGTGGAGTAGGCCGCATTGCCGACCGGTATCGAGCCGTCGACAATCACCAGGTATTTGCCGTAGTTCTCCTCCATGGCGGCCTTGCGGGCTTCTTCAGCGCCCGTGCCCGAGGCAGCCTGCAGCGTGTGGTGGTAGTCGAGCGAGATGGCGTTGAAGATCAGCTCCTCGATGGTCGCGCCGTAGCTGCGAGTGAGCGATTCGGTGCAGCCGGTGCACTCCTGAAAGGACAGCCAGATGACCGACGGTCGCCGGGCCTTTTCCAGCGCCGCGGCGATGGCCGGCGCCGAGCCCGGCGGCAGGGCCATTAGCGACGCCATGGCCGAGCAGTATTTGAGGAAGCCGCGGCGTGTGATACCCCGCGATCTGAGGGCTTCGCCTACGGTTGCAACCTTTTTCATGGAGCCTCCTTCGAGGCGCCGGGACAGGGGTGTCTCTGCGCCTCACCGCTTTGGCACCTGCCACCCCGCCTGCCCGGGAATCGACTGCGGCCTGCCCAATGGCCTCACCCGTTGACGGCTGGCGCGGCGTTACAGGAGCAATTCGCTACTCATATTCGTCGATCATCTGTTGCAGTTGACTGATGCCGCCGGCCAGGTCCTGTCGCTGGGATTTGAGGATCGCCGGGCAATCGGTGATTTCCAGAAAGCGGCCCACGACGACGTGGTCGCCGTTATAGTGCGTCACGCGCCATACGCCCGGGACGGCGGTTTCGGTGATTTCGCTGGTGCCCAGTGCATTCAGCTCGGCGCGCACCTCGCCGGTGCCGAGCAGCCTCTCCAGCTGCCGGTCTTCCTCCGGCGCCATGGGCAGACCGTTCAGGTCGATGGTGTGTTCCGTGCCGCTGTCGGCAAACGCCTTGAGGGCGTGTCGGACTTCGTGGAGCAGCGGCAATACGTTGCCTGTTTGAGAAGACGTGTCTTCAACTTCGATCGAGATGGAATCGATACGGTCCACCGTGCTCTCCACCCAGAAAATGCTGCTCGTCGGCGCCACGGCTGACGAGCAACGCGACTTGTGCTTATTGGCTATGCATTGAATTATCAGCCTGTTCCTGCCACTTGTAAAGCAGCGCCAGGACCCGATCGGTTGCCACTGGAATGGCGCTCGAGACCGCTCCGCTCAGGTCTTCACCCCAGTCGCATCGAGCCGGCTGTATGCCGAGCAGCGCCCGCTTTACCGGCAGCCGGTTCAGCAGCCGCGCAATGCTCATCAGATCGGCGAGCCCCACCTCGTGCACACTGCGTTTCGCCCGTCCGACGAAGGCGTCCATCTCCGCACCCACCAGCAGACGCAGGGTTCCCGGCTCGGCGTCGAGCTGGGCGGCATCGAGCACCAGCAAGCTCTCACAGTCCTCCACCGCCGGCGCCAGACTGAAGCTCAGCGTTCCGCCATCCAGATAGCGAACCCCCGGCGGGTGGGGACATGCCTGCCGCAGATGGTTGAGCAGGTGGATTCCCACACCCTCGTCCGACAGCAGGGTGTTTCCGATTCCCAGTACGAGCGTTTCTGGCATGACTGTACGGTCCGTGCTGACAGGCGTATCCTTGAGACTGGCTCTGATTGACCGGAGTGGCTTTGTCATTGCCGGCGCGGCGGTCTCCGAGTTTAGAGTCAGTCGCTCGAGCATCGCGCCACCACTGCCTGCCTCGCGGCACGCAATCAGAGCTTCCTTTGATTCAGACTTCGGCACCTGCATGCTAACAGGTCGCGAGGGCGGTGGGAGGACTTTATGTGCCTGGGCATTCCGATGCAGATCCGGCAGATCGACGGTTTCGTCGCCCTGTGCGAAGCCAAAGGGGTGGAGCGGGACGTCAACCTGTTCATGTTGCAGCACGAGCCTCTGGCCGCGGGCGACTATGTGGTGGTGCACGTCGGCTACGCGATCCAGAAGATCACGCCCCAGGAGGCGCGCAGTGCCTGGGAGCTCTATGATCAGATGCTCGCGGAGGAGGAATAGAGACCGTGCACGAGCTGTCCGTCTGCCAGGCCCTCGTGGGTCAGCTCGAGGCGCTGGCCCGCGAGCAGCAGGCGGAGCGCGTGGTCAATGTGCGGCTCGGCATCGGTCCCCTGTCCGGGGTGGAGCCGGAGCTGCTGCGGCACGCGTTTCCGGTGGCCGCGGCGGGCAGCCGCGCACAGGACGCGGCCCTGGTGATCGAGGATCGCCCGGTACGCGTGCACTGTTCGGCCTGCGGCTGTGACAGCGAGGCCAGCGTCAACCGGCTTGTCTGCGGTGCGTGCGGAGACTGGCACACGGAGCTGATCGGCGGCGACGAGCTGCTGCTGGTACAGGTCGAGTTTTTGCGGGAGCGAGACTATGTGTGACACCTGTGGATGTAATGTGACTCACGGTAACCGCCATCTTCTGGCGCCCGGCGGACGCCTGGAAAAGACCGGTGGGAGAGGGGGCGCGGTCAGCGTGCTGCGCGGGCTCCTCGCCGAGAACGATCATGCGGCCGCGCACAACCGCAGCCATTTCGACCGTCACGGTGTGCTCGCCCTCAACCTCATGAGCTCGCCCGGCGCCGGCAAAACCTCGCTGCTGGAGGCGAGCGTGGATGCGCTCCGGGAGCGTTTCAGAATCGCGGTGATCGAGGGCGATCTCGAAACGGAAAACGATGCGCAGCGCATCCGGGCGCGCGGCGTCCAGGCGGTGCAGATCACGACCGGCAGCGCCTGCCACCTCGACGCGCACATGGTCCACAATGCGCTGCACGAGCTGGATCTGGACGCTGTCGACATCCTGTTCATCGAGAATGTCGGCAACCTCGTGTGCCCGGCGAGCTTTGATCTGGGACAGCACCGCAATGTGACGCTGCTGTCGGTGCCGGAGGGCGATGACAAACCGGCCAAATACCCCGTCATGTTCCGTGCGGCGGACGTGGTCGCGCTGACCAAGGTCGACCTGCTGCCGGTGCTGGACGATTTCAGCCCCGGGCGCGCCGGTGAGCATCTGCGCGCGCTGGCCAGCAGCGCGCCGCTGCTGGAGCTCAGCGTACGGAGCCCGGACGGCATCGCGGCCTGGGTTGAGTGGCTGGAGCAGGAAGTCGGGCACTATCGGACCCATCTCGGGCGCGGCGAGACCCTGCGACCGCGGGTGCAGCCGCAAGGCGCCCGCCTGCACGGCCTGGGCGCCTGATCCGGAGGCGATGGTGGCGCGAAGCGCGACCCAGTGGCTGGAGGCGATTCGGAGCCTGGCATTGCCCGAGCGCGTTCGGATCATGAACGTCTGCGGCGGCCACGAGCGCTCGATCACCATGGCCGGCCTGCGCTCGGCTCTGCCTTCGGGCATCGAGCTCATCCCGGGCCCCGGCTGTCCAGTGTGCATCTGCCCGGAGGAGGACGTATACGAAGCCATCCAGCTGGCGCTCAACGAAGCGGTCACGCTGGCCGCCTTTGGCGACATGCTGCGGGTGCCGGTGAACGTACCCAAGAAGGACATCCGTTCGCTAGAGCAGGCCAAGGCCGCCGGCGCCGACATCCGGCCGATCGCCTCGCCCACCGAGGCGGTCGCCATCGCACGCCGGCAGCCTGACAGACAGGTGATCTTTTTCGCCGCCGGCTTCGAGACCACCACGGCACCCGTGGCCGCCATGCTGGCTGAAGGCATTCCCGCCAACCTCAAGCTGCTGCTGTCGGGCCGCCTCACCTGGCCGGCGGTCGCCATGCTGCTCGACTCCGGTGAGCCGGGCTTCGATGCGCTGATCGCGCCCGGCCACGTCTGCACGGTGACCGGACCCGAGGAGTGGGAGTTCGTGCCCCAGCGGCACGGGCTGCCCGCCGCGGTGGCCGGCTTCACGCCCGAGAGTCTGCTGGCCGCGATGTATTCAACCCTGCGCCAGCTGCTGGAAGGACGCGCCTTCCTGGACAACTGTTACCCGGAGCTGGTGCGCCCCGGCGGCAATCCCAGCGCCAGGCGGCAGCTGCGCGAGGCTATGGACGTCGTCGATGCCAACTGGCGCGGAGTGGGGACGATCCCGGCTTCCGGGTTTTCCCTCGGGCCGTCCTACCGGGCGCAGGACGCGCGCCACAGTTTTCCGTCCTACGCCGATGCGGCGCGCCGGCGCGCCGGCGAGATGCCGCCGGGGTGCGATTGCGCCCGCGTGGTGCTGGGCAGGGTCTATCCTGACGAGTGTCGTCTGTATGGCAGCGCATGCCATCCGCGCCATCCCATCGGCCCCTGCATGGTCTCCGACGAGGGCGCCTGCCGCATCTGGTGGGCGGGCGGGGTGCGTGAGAACCGCCACCAGCGCGACAAGAGGCCGGCCGGCGTCGCCAGCGGTGTGTGATGGCGGTGAATGCGTCCGACCCGGGGCCACAGAAGCAGCCGGGGAGTCCGGCCGCAGCGGCCAGACGCTGGCTGGTGAGGGGCACCGTCCAGGGCGTGGGTTTCCGGCCCTTCGTCTACCGTCTGGCGCGGCAATATGGCCTGCGCGGCTGGGTGCGGAACCGCAGGGGTCAGGTCGAGGTCGTGGCCGCAGGTACTGCGGAAGGCCTGCAGGCCTTCGGGCGTGACCTGGTTGCGGCTGCACCGGCCATCGCCCGGCCCGAAATCGAGCGCGTCGAGAGCATCGCGGCGCCGTCGCTGGACGACTTCCGGGTTTCCGGCAGTGAGGCCACCGGGGATGCCGACATCCAGGTGCCTCCGGATTTTTTCGTGTGCCGGGACTGTCTGCGTGAGCTCAACGATCCGCACGACCGCCGCTATCGCTATCCCTTCATCAACTGCACGCAGTGCGGACCCCGCTATACCCTGATCCGGGCGCTGCCCTACGATAGACACAATACGTCGATGGCTGCCTTTGCGCTCTGCCCGCAGTGCCGGCGCGAGTACACCGACGTCGGCGACAGGCGGTTTCACGCCGAGCCGCTCGCCTGTGCGGTGTGCGGACCGCAGTTGCGCTTCCGGGGCCGGCACGGGCTGGTCGCCGACACCGGCGCGGCGCTGGGCGCCTGCGTGAAGGCGTTGCGGGAGGGGCAGGTGGTGGCGGTCAAGGGCGTGGGCGGCTATCACCTCATGTGCGACGCTGCGAGCGACGCGGCGGTGAGCCACCTGCGACGACACAAGCCGAGGCCGCACAAACCCCTGGCCCTGATGTGTCCCGAGACGCCTGAGCTGACCGCCGTGCGCGACATTGCGCTGCTCACGGACGCAGAGGAGCGCCTGCTGCGCAGCCCCGCCCGCCCCATCGTCCTGGCCGAGAAGACGGCCGGCAGCCCCGTCGGGGAGCGCGCCGCACCGGGGCTTTCCGTCGTCGGGCTGATGCTGCCCTACAGCCCGCTGCATCATCTGTTATTGAATGATTTCGGCGCCGTGCTGGTGGCGACCTCGGCCAACATCAGCGGCGAGCCGGTGATGACGGAGGCGGAGGCGGTGGAGCGCAGGCTCGGTGGCGTCGCCCAGGCCTTTCTGCACCACGACCGGCCGATTGTGCGTCCCGCGGACGACCCGGTGTTCAGGACCCTGCAGGGCCGGCCCCGGCCGCTGCGCGTCGGGCGCGGCTGCGCCCCGCTGGAGCTGGCGCTGCCCGTCGAGCTGCCGCATCCGGTGCTGGCCGTCGGGGGCCACATGAAGAACGCCCTGTGTCTCGCCTGGGGGCGTCGGGCCGTGGTCTCGCCGCACATCGGTGACATGGGGACGCCGCGCAGCCTGGAGGTCTTCGAGCAGGTGGCTGAGGATCTGCAGCAGCTGTACGGGGTGCGGGCCGAGGCACTGGTCTGCGACCTGCATCCGGGTTACGCCACGACGCGCTGGGCGCAGCGCCAGCCACTGCCCTGCGTCGAGGTACAGCACCACGCGGCGCATGCCTCTGCCCTGGTCGGCGAGCAGGCCGACGCCCCCTCGGGCGACGGCCTGGTGTTCGCCTGGGACGGCGTCGGCTTTGGTGGTGACGGCAGTCTGTGGGGTGGGGAGGCGCTGCTGGGCGCCCCCGGCTACTGGCGGCGTGTGGCAAGTATGCGTCCCTTCCGCCTGCCGGGCGGCGAAAGAGCCGGCCGTGAGCCGTGGCGCAGCGCGGTTTCGCTGGCCTGGGAAGCGGGCTGTGACGCCGTCGCCCGGCGACTCATGGAGCAGGCGCTGTCGAAGACCGAGGCGGTCACGGCCTACCCGCTGCTGCAGCAGGCCTGGCACCGGGGCCTCAACGTGCCCGTCACCACCGCCGTGGGGCGGCTGTTCGACGCGGCTGCGGCGCTGACCGGGGTGTGTCTGCGCGCAAGCTTCGAGGGCCAGGGGCCCATGTGGCTGGAAGCGCTGGTCGGGGAGCTGTCCGCGCCGCTTGCGCTGCCCCTGGAGACCGGCCCCGACGGTTTGCTGCGCAGCGACTGGCGACCGCTGATGGAGCTGATGATGGAGCAGGCACGGCCGGCCGCCGAGCGCGCGGCGATATTCCACAGCACGCTGGCGGCGGTGGTGGTTCGCCAGGCACTCGCTGTGCGCGAGACTCAGGGTTACGACTATGTAGGCCTTTGCGGTGGGGTATTCCAGAATCGCCGCCTGGCCGAGGCGTGCGTGGCCGGACTCGCCGAGCATGGCATTGCCGCACGGCTTTGCGAGCGGCTGCCCGGCAACGATGCCGGCATCAGCTTCGGCCAGGTCGTGGAGTACGCCCTCGGGGGCCGAGGGGCTTGATGCAGGATTCACACATTTCGCTGGCGCACGGCAACGGCGGGCGCTTCATGCGCGAGCTGATCGAGGATGTGTTCGCGCGCCATCTGGCCAATCCCGGCCTGGATACGCACTGCGACGCCGCGCCCCTGCGCCCGGCGGACGGTGAGCTGATGCTCACGACCGACGGGTTCACTGTTCAGCCGCTGGAGTTCCCCGGGGGCAACATCGGGTCGCTGGCCGTCCACGGTACCGTCAATGATCTCGCGGTGGCCGGCGCGGAACCGCTTTACCTGAGTCTGAACGCCTTCATCGAGGAGGGCCTTGAGGTCGCCCGCCTGGACAGAATCGTCGCGGCGCTGGCGCAGGCGGCAAGGGAGACGGGCGTGCAGGTGGTCGCCGGCGACACCAAGGTGCTGCGCCGCGGCGAAGGCAGCGGGCTGTATCTGGCGACCACGGGCGTGGGCGTGCGCACGCACGGGGTGCGCCTGGGCATGGAAAGCATCCGTGCCGGCGACCGGCTCGTGGTGAGCGGGCCGGTCGGGGATCACGGCATTGCGGTGCTGCTGGCACGGGAGCAGTTCGGGCTGCGTGGCGATCTAACCTCGGATGCCGCCAGCGTGCTGCCGCTGACCCGCGCCGCCCTCGGCCTGGACGGCTTGCGCTTCATGCGCGATCCGACCCGTGGCGGGCTGGCCACGGTCTGCCACGAGCTGGTGCAGGCCACCGGTCTGGGCGTGCGGCTCATGCAGCCGCATGTCCCGGTGCGCGACGCCGTGCAGGGGGTCTGCGACATGCTCGGTTATGATCCGATGTATCTGGCCTGCGAGGGGCGGGTGGTTGCCGCGGTTTCCGAGGCCCGGGCGCAGGCGCTGCTCGAGCGCTGGCGTGCGCTGCCCGGCGGCGCCGAGGCGGCCATCGTCGGTGTCATGGCCCCGGGGCGGGCGCAGGTCGTCATGGTCACGGAGTTGGGCGGGGAGCGTCTGCTGGACGAGCTCGAAGACGATCCCCTGCCCAGGATCTGCTGAATGGGCGAAAACCCTTCATCCGACGAGTCTGCGGCAGCTGAGCTGGCCCGGGCCGAGCGGCTCATCGAGGGCCTGCTGCGCCCCGAGGCCTACGCCCGTCCGCCGACCGGGAGCATCGAGCTGGAGGAAACCCACGCCGCCTGGGTGGTGCTCGCCGGCGATTACGCGTTCAAGATCAAGAAACCGGTCGACTACGGGTTTCTCGACTATTCTACCCTGGACAAGCGTCGATTCTTCTGCCAAGAGGAGATCCGGCTCAACCGGCGCTTCGCGCCCGACATCTATCTGGACGTGGTCGCCATCCGGGGCTCGCACGCCCGGCCCCGTATCGAGGGCGAGGGGTCGGTGCTGGAGTACGCCGTGCGGATGCGTCGGTTCCCGTCCAACGGACTCCTGAGCCAGCTCGCCGAGACGGGGGCGCTGGCCACAGCGCACATCGACCAGATGATCGAGGCAATCGCGGGCTTCCACCGCGACGCGGAACGCGCCTCGGCCGATTCGGCCTACGGACGGGCGGAGCGGATCCATCACTGGGTGATGGAAAATTTCCATCACATCCGGCCGTTCGTCGGGTCCGGCGAGCACGCCGAGCCGCTGGAATCGCTGCGGCGCTGGGCGGATGGCGAGCGCGGGCGCCTCGATCCGCTGTTCGAGCGCCGCAGGCGCGGCGGCTTCATCCGCGAGTGCCACGGCGACCTGCACCTGGGCAATCTCACGCTCATCCACGACCGGGTGACGCCGTTCGACTGCATCGAGTTCAACCCGGAGCTGCGCTGGATCGACGTGATGAGCGACGTGGCGTTCCTGACCATGGATCTGGAGGACCGGGGCTACCCGGCGTTCGCCCACCGGTTTCTGAACGGCTACCTGCAGCACGGGGGCGACTACGAGGGGCTCGGCGTGCTGCGCTACTACCAGTTCTACCGGGCCATGGTGCGGGCCAAGGTGGCGGCCCTGCGCGGCCAGCAGGAAGAGGCCGGCTCCGAGGCGCTGCGACACGCTGAGGAGGAATACCGGGGCTACGTGGCGCTCGCGGCGCGCTACACCCGGCCCCCGCACGGGGCGCTGCTCATCACCCACGGTCTGTCGGGGTCCGGGAAGTCCACGCTTGCGCGGCAGCTTTGCGAGGCGCGGGGGATGATCCAGATCCGCTCGGATCTCGAGCGCAAGCGGCTCGCGGGCCTCGCACCGCTGGAGGAAAGCGGCTCCAGGGTCGGCTCGGGACTCTATACGGGGCAGTGGACCGACCAGACCTACCGCCGCCTCACGGAGCTTGCCGACCGGGTGCTCGAGTCGGGCTTTCCGGTCATCGTGGACGCGACCTTTCTCGAGCGCGCCCGCCGTGAGCGGTTCCAGCAGCTGGCGAAGAGACGCGGCGTGCCCTTCGGGATCCTCGACTGCCGTGCGCCGGAAGCCGAGCTGAGAAGGCGCATCCGGAGCCGGCGCGATCTCGGTGCGGATGCGTCTGAGGCGACACTCGCGGTGCTGGACGGTCAGCTCCGCAGCCGCGAGCCTCTGGCACACGACGAGACCCCCGCCGCCATCAGGGTCGATACCGGGGCTCCGGACGGTCTCGCGGCGGTGCTGGCGGAGCTTCGCGCGCGGCGCCTGGTCGATCCCGGGCCGGCGGCAGGCCCATGAGGCGGCGGTCGTGGAGGCTCTTGGAAACGCCGTTTCACCATCAGCACCGGATGATCCGAAAACCGCTGCCCTGAGGCGCGTCCTAGTCTGGAAGGCAGTGCGCCCTTCAGACGCATGTCCGGCGCGACGGGGCCGGGCTACTTTTAATCGACTTATTCTGCTACAATGCTGGGAATTTCAAACGGGGCCGCCAGCGATCCTGGCGGTTTTCGTGTTTTGAAGTGGGCCTATGGCCCATTTTTTATTTGTGGTGTGACCGGATGCCGAAAGAATCGGCCGAGCTCCGCAGGCTCCTCGAGCCCGCGGTGACAACGCTGGGCTTCGAGCTGGTGGGTGTGCAGTTCATCCCCGGCCGCCGGGCCGTGCTGCGCCTGTACATCGACAGCGAAGCGGGCGTGACCGTGGACGACTGCCAGGACGTGAGCTATCAGGTGAGCGGGCTTCTCGACGTGGAAGATCCCATCCCGGGGCAGTACTCGCTGGAGGTTTCGTCACCGGGTCTGGACCGGCCGCTGTTCCGGGCGTCGGATTTCGAGCGCTTCGCCGGACACGAGATCCGGCTGCGCCTCGGGATCCCGAGAGACGGAAGGCGCAAGTTCCGGGGCGTTCTGATCGGTCTGAGGGACGGTCGGGTGGTCGTCAGGGTGGATGATAAGGAAATGATCGTGTCTCCGGATGAGATCGAGGAGGCGCGCCTGGTTCCGGAATATGAATCGCATCGCCTGGAGGGTGCGTGATGAGCAGAGAGATTCTTTTGGTCGTGGACGCCGTGTCCAATGAAAAGGGCGTCGACAGGGAAGTGATTTTTGGCGCCATCGAGGCGGCGCTCGCTTCGGCGACCAAGAAGCGGCACCAGGAGGACATCGACGTGCGGGTCGCGATCGACCGCTCCACCGGTGAATACGAAACTTTCCGCCGCTGGGAGGTTGTCGAGGAGACCGCCGAGACCCCCGAGAGTCCCGAGGAGGAGGAGGGCGGCTATCGCTTCCCGTCGCGCCAGATACTGCTCGAAGAGGCGCGCGCGCAGAATCCGGACATCCAGGTCGGCGACTACATCGAGGAGCCCATGGAGTCGGTCGACTTCGGGCGTATCGGTGCGCAGACCGCCAAGCAGGTCATTGTGCAGAAGGTCAGGGAAGCCGAGCGGGCCCAGGTGGTCGAAGAATACCGCGACCGGGTGGGTGAGCTGGTCACGGGCATTGTGAAACGCGTGGAGCGCGGCAACGTCTATCTGGATCTGGGTGGCAACGCCGAAGCGATCATCTACCGCGAGGAGATGATTCCGCGCGAGGCCGTGCGGGCGGGGGACCGGCTGCGCGGCTACCTCAAAGAGGTGCGCTCGGAGAGCCGCGGACCCCAGCTGTTCATCAGTCGGGTGATGCCCGAATTCCTGATCGAGCTGTTCAAGCTGGAGGTTCCGGAAGTGGGCCAGGAGCTGATCGAGATCGTGGGTGCGGCCCGGGATCCCGGGCTTCGGGCCAAGATCGCGGTGCGCACCAACGATCCGCGCATCGATCCGGTGGGCGCCTGTGTCGGCATGCGCGGCTCGCGCGTGCAGACGGTGTCGACCGAGCTCGCCGGCGAGCGGGTGGACATCATTCTGGCGGACGATAATCCCGCACAGTTCGTGATCAATGCCATGTCGCCGGCGGAAGTGGTTTCGATCGTGGTGGATGAGGACAGTCACAGCATGGATGTCGCCGTAACCACGGAGCAGCTTTCGCAGGCCATCGGCCGCGGCGGCCAGAATGTGCGGCTCGCAAGCCAGCTGACCGGTTGGGAGCTGAACGTGATGGACGAGGAGCAGGCGGCGCAGAAGTCGGAGGATGAAGCGCAGAGTTTGCAGCGCCTGTTCATGGAAGATTTGGATGTCGACGAGGAGGTCGCCGCCATCCTGGTTCAGGAGGGCTTTTCGAGCGTCGAGGAGATCGCCTACGTCCCCAACAGTGAGCTGCTGCAGATCGAGGAATTCGACGAAGAGATGGTTGAGGAGCTGCGCGGGCGCGCGCGCGATGTGCTGCTGACCCGGGCGATCGTCAAGGAAGAGACCATGGCCGGTACCCCGCCGGCGCAGGATTTGCTGGAAATGGACGGCATGGACCACGATCTCGCCTACAGGCTCGCGGCCAACGGGATCGTTACCATGGAGGATCTCGCCGAGCAGGCCGTTGATGACCTGCTGGAAATCGAGGGCATGGACGAAGAACGTGCGGGAGAGTTGATCATGACCGCGCGCGCGCCCTGGTTTGCTGATGAGGAACAAGGGTAAACGTCGAGGAGACGCCTTACGATGACGGATGTAACGGTACGACAGTTCGCAGATGTGGTTGGTCTGCCGGTGGATCGCCTTCTGGCGCAGCTGGGCGAGGCCGGCCTGAGCATCTCGGATGCAGATGAAACCATTTCAGACAAGGAAAAGGCCCAGCTTTTGAGCTACCTGCGCCGCAGTCACGGGAGGGCGGAGG
>JASFKW010000040.1:0-26906 GCA_050118435.1 Gammaproteobacteria bacterium
ACAACCGGCATAAGCTGGCCGCCGCCCTGGGCCGCGACATCGATGCGACCGACCTGTATTTCGCCCACTTCCTTGGGCCAGCCGATGCCATTGCGTTCCTCAGCTTGCTGCAGGTAATGCCTGAGGGCACTGCAGCCGAACTGTTTCCAGAGGCAGCGCGGACCAATGGGCGAGTGTTCTATTCCCCGGAAGGCGCACCGAGAACTGTAGCCGAGGTGTACGGCCTGTTCGAGCGCAAGTTCAACACGGGGCGCTATCAGGGCTGGGATCCGGCGGTAACACTTGCCGATATCAGGGGATAAGCGGCTCCCTGATTCGGCGTGGGTGCCGGACAATCAGGTGTAGTCGCGAAATCTGCACAAAAAAAAGACGCCTTAGCACTTGCGTTGCGCCCCAAAAAAGAGCAAGTTTGAGGATCGGCAAATTTATGGTAGTAAAATTTATGGTAGTATTAGTGTATGCATTACTATAAGGATAAAAGCAGGTCCCCCAGCGTGAGCCCAGATAATCTCAGATTGGTGCGTGAGCACATCGCTTCTCAGGTCATCGGTCAGCAGAACCTCATCGACGGCATGCTCATCTGCTTGTTGAGTGACGGACACCTGCTGGTAGAGGGCATGCCTGGCCTGGCGAAGACGACAGCCGTGAATGCTCTTTCGGAGGCCATTGCCGGCGATTTCCACCGTATTCAGTTTACGCCCGACCTGCTGCCGTCGGACCTCGTCGGCACCGACATCTACCGTCACGAGAAGGCCGAGTTCGAGTTCCGCCCAGGGCCGTTGTTTCACAACATCCTTCTGGCCGACGAGGTCAATCGCGCGCCCGCCAAGGTGCAGGCGGCGCTGCTGGAAGCGATGGGGGAGCGTCAGATCACCGTGGGGCAGAAGACCTATCCCCTGCCGCAGCTGTTCATGGTCCTCGCCACCCAGAACCCCATCGAGCAGGAGGGAACCTACCACCTGCCGGAGGCACAGCTCGACCGATTTCTGATGCAGGTGGTGGTCGATTACCCGAACCGCGACGAGGAGTTGAGAATACTCGAGCTCGACAACGACCGCCAGCGTGAAAAACCCAGGCCCCCTGCGGAGCCGCTTCCGCAGGAAGAGCTGTTTGCCATGCGCACCGCAGTGGCCAATCTGTTCTTGGACCCGAAACTGAATCGTTACATTGTCGATCTGATCCAGGCCACGCGGAATCCGAAAGCCTACGACAAGGAATTGGCGCGCTGGTGCCGGTTCGGAGCCTCGCCTCGTGCCACGCTCGCCCTGGCGCGTTGCGCGCGGGCCCGCGCCTGGCTGGATGGCGAATCCTTCGTCTCCCCGACGCACATCCAGAACACCGCCGCCGATATACTGCGTCACCGGTTGCTGCTCACCTTCGAAGCGGAGGCCGAGGGTATCACCACGGATGACGTGATCGGCCGCCTCGTTTCACTGGTGGCGATACCCTAGCGCGTTATGAATTTACAGCCGCGTCTGGATGCTCTGCTTGAGCTGCGACACCAGGCACACACCCTCGGCCTGGCATCCCATCACCTAGTCAACTCCTCCTTCAGCGGGCTCTATGCCTCGGTGTTCAGAGGCCAGGGACTCAACTTCGAAGAGGTGCGTGAGTATCGCGAAGGCGACGATATCCGCAATGTGGACTGGAAGGTCACGGCGCGCACCGGTGACCCGCACCTGAAAGTGTTCCGGGAAGAACGGGAGCGCAGTGTCATGCTCTGCATCGACCGGGGGCCGCACATGGAGTTCGGCACCCGCGGCACCTTCAAATCCGTTCAGGCCGCCCGTGCTGCTGCCCTGATCGGCTGGGCCGCCAACGGCCTCCATGATCGCGTCGGCGGTCTGCTGTTCGGCAGCGGCGAAGATAATGCCTATTTCCGCCCGACCAAGGACCGGCGAGCGCTGTGGCGCCTGCTGAAGGCCCTGACCAGCTCGACGCGTAGCAGCGCCGAGGGATCACCCGAGCTGCTCTCCGACACACTCCAGCAGGCTGCCCGGGCGCTCGGCACCGGCGGACTGGTATTTGTCATTGCGGATTTCAACCGCGAGCTCAAAGGCCTGTCCAAGGGACTGGGCCAGTTAAGACAGCATCACTCCGTAGTGCTGGTGCCGATCGACGATGTGGCTGATCATGAGCTACCCGACATGGGCAACGTGCTTTTCCGCGCACCGAATGGCGAGCTTCTATCGGTGGATACGGCCGAAGCAGTGGGACGGGAGGCATACCGTCGCCAGTGGCAACAGCGGCGCGAGCGCCTGATGCAGATTGCCAATAACGCCGGATGCGCCCTCATCCCTCTGCTGACCGACCAGGATGTGCATCTGTCGCTGATGCAGGGTCTGCAGCGACGTCTGCGTACGAGGGCGTTCCTGTGAATCCGGAACTGGCTTCCCAGCTCAGAGACATTCGCGGCCTGGACACCGTGCCCTGGTGGCCGCCCGGTGCCGGTTGGTGGCTGCTGGCCGGTGTGTGCCTCGCGCTGGCGGTGGCCCTGGTCTACCTGGCCCGGCACCTGCGACACTATCCGGCGGGTTCATGGCATCGCAGCGCCTGGAAGGAGCTGCGCCGCCTGAAGCGCGAGGCGGACGGCATGCCCACCGACCAGCTGGCCAGCGCGCTGTCGGAGCTGATGAGGCGCATCGCCATCGCGCGGGTCGGTCGTGAGCAGGCGGCCGCCCTGACCGGAGAACGCTGGCTGGTGTGGCTTCAGGAGCACGACCCGGTGGGTTTTGCCTGGACGCAACGCGGCAAGCCACTGCTCACGCTGCCCTACGCGCCGCCGAAGCTGCAGCCCCAGGGCAGGGAGCAATTGTTGGCATTGATCGAGGCGGCCTTTCCCTGGACGGACAAACGCCGGAGGTCGAGCCGTGTTTGATTTCCAATGGCCCTGGATGGCAGTCCTGTTCCTGGTGCCGCTGGCGTTGTGGCTGCGCCGCCGCAATCGCAGCATCCATTCGCTGGACCGCCACGAGCAGCAGGTGACCCTGCTACACCCCGACCTCCACAATCTGCAGGTGGCTTTTCATACCGAGCGACCTACCATGACGATTGGCTCGCGCATCTATTATTCACTGTTGGCCGTGTTGTGGGTCGCCCTGACGCTGGCCCTGATGCGCCCGCAGTGGCTGGAGCCCTACACGGAGCAGCGCAGCGAGGGGTACGACCTGATGCTCGCGGTCGACGCCTCGCTGTCCATGGAGGCGCTCGATTTCAGTGTGGACGGCAGACAGGTCAGCCGCATGCAGGTGGTGAAGGGGGTCATGGACCGATTCATCGCCGGGCGGGTCGACGACCGGGTCGGTCTGGTGATCTTCGGCAGCCAGGCGTTCGTGCTGTCGCCTCTGACCCTGGACCGCGATGCCGTACGCCACCTGTTGGCCGATCTGGTGCCGCGCATCGCGGGTGACGGAACCGCGATGGGAGACGCGCTGGGTCTGGGGGTGAAGAAGCTGCGGGAGCGTCCCGAGGGCTCGCGCGTCATGGTGCTGATCGCGGACGGTGAGAATACCGCCGGCATCATTCCGCCGCTGGAGGCTGCGCGCCTGGCAGCGGCGGAAGGGGTCCGCATTTATGCGATCGGGGTCGGCAGCGACCGAGAGGAAGTGCCGATCATGGAGGACGGGCGCCTGGTGATGCGGACCGATCTCGGCTTCGATGAAGAGGTCATGCGGCGCATCGCCGAGATCACCGCCGGCGAGTATTTCCGCGCCACGGACGCCCGCGCGCTGGAAACGATTTACCAGCGTATCGATGAGCTGGAAAAGAGCGAGGCGCAATCGCGCACGGTCATGATTCCCCATCCGCTGTACCGGTGGCCGCTGGGCCTCGCCCTGCTGGCACTGCTGTTGCTGGGGTTGTTCCCCGGCGGGCGCCCGCGACGCATCCAGAGGCTGAGTCATGCCTGAAGCCGGACTGCATTTTGCCCAACCGCTGTGGCTTCTGGGGCTGCTGGCGATTCCTCTGGTACTCGTGTGGCTGTGGCGATCGGCACCCCTGCGGCGTGTCGGCCAGGAACACAAGTACGCGGATCCCCATCTGCTTCCCTACCTCAGCGGGGCGGCTACCATTCGCATGATGCGAAACAGGCGGGCGCTGCTGGGCTGGACGCTGGTCTGGAGCCTCCTGTCGGTGGCCATGGCGGGACCGCGCTGGGGCTACCGCCACATGAATCCCTTCGACCCGGGCGCGGACCTGGTCATACTCCTGGACATCTCCCGCTCGATGGGCGTTGCGGATGTACGGCCCTCACGCCTCGAGCGGGCGCGCCAGGAAATCCAGGATCTGATTCGGGCGAATCGCGGGGTGCGCACCGGTCTTGTGGCCTTTGCCACCATTGCCCACGTTGTGACGCCGATTACCGATGACGGCGAGAGCCTGTTGAGACAGCTTCCGGCCATTTCGCCGGGTCTGGTGCGGCTGCAGGGCAGCCGGCTGTCGGGTGCACTCGACCGGGCGGCCCGTCTGCTCTCGGCGCAGGGCGACGATGTCGCCCACAACATCCTGCTGATCAGCGATGGCGATTTCGCCGAGACCGGTCTCGAGGAACAGATCCGCCGCTTGCGTGACGAGGGCATCAGCACACACGTGCTCGCCGTGGGAAGCGCCGACGGCGGCGTGGTACCGGGGCTGATAGCCCCCGACGGCGAGCCGGTGATCTCCAGGCTGGACGAGGAAAAACTCAAGGGGCTCGTCGAGGCGGGCGGCGGGATCTACCGGGACGCCGACTACCGGGGCGGCGACACCAGAGCCATTCTGGACGCGGTTCTGTCACACGCGGTGGCCGCCCAGAGTCAGGATGCCGAGACCCGGGTCTGGAATGAGTACTTCTATCTGCTGCTGGTGCCGGCCATGCTGCTGGTGCTGCTGTTATTCCGTCCGGGCGTCAACCTCACGCGCGCCGGCCAGGGAGGCGAGGCCTGATGCGGGGCGCGCGCATGTTGCTGGTGTTGACGGTGGTGTTGTTCACATCGGCGGCGTCGGCCGGTTTGTTCGACAACCGGGAGCAGAGTGCTGCGAAGCTGTTCGAGCAGGGAAGATATCAACAGGCGGCGGACGAGTTCGATGACAGCTACCGCCGGGGGGTCGCCCTGTATCGGGCGGGGAAATACGGCGAAGCGGCAGAAGCCTTCGCAAGCGTAGACCGGGAGGAGATCAAGACCGACGCGATCTACAACCTCGGCAACAGTCGTTTCCAGGAGGGTAAGCTGGAATCCGCCGCTGAAGCGTACCGAAGCGTGCTGCGCCGCGATACGGAATACCAGGACGCCCGGCACAATCTCGGTTTGACCACTGCAATGCTCGCGCAGGCACAGCCCGAGGAAGAAGAGGAAGAGGAGGAGGAATCCGAAAGCAGCGACAGCGAAGAGAAGGAGGAACAGCAGGATTCCGAAGAGCAGGAACAGCAACAGTCCGAGGAGCAGCAGCAGTCCGAGGAGCAGCAGCAGTCCGAGGAGCAACAGCAGTCCGAGGAGCAGCAACAGTCCGAGGAGCAGCAACAGTCCGAGGAGCAGCAGCAGTCCGAGGAGCAGCAGCAGTCCGAGGAGCAGCAACAGTCCGAAGAGCAGCAACAGTCCGAGGAGCAGCAGCAGTCCGAGGAGCAGCAACAGTCCGAAGAGCAGCAACAGTCCGAGGAGCAGCAACAGTCCGAGGAGCAGCAACAGTCCGAAGAGCAGCAACAGTCCGAAGAGCAGCAACAGTCCGAGGAGCAGCAACAGTCCGAAGACCAGCAACAGTCCGAAGAGCAGCAGTCGGGCGAGCAGTCGGAGGAGCAGCAATCAGGTCAGCAGGAATCAGAAGAGCAGCAGTCGGGTGGGCAGCAGTCGGAAGAGCAAGCGTCGTCCGGAGACCAGTCGAAGGAAGAAGAGGCCTCCTCGGGTCAGCAAAGTGAACAACAGGAATCCGGCGGTGAGACATCCGAAGAAGAGCAGGCCGGTTCTGAGGGCGATCAATCGGAGCGTCGGGAGGAGGCGGGCAGTGACGCCGAGCCCGAGGATTCCGAGGGCGAGGGTACGGAGGAGCGCGAATCGACCGGTCGCGAGGAGTCGGAGCAGACCGAAGAAGCGGCTGGCTCCAGAGATACCCGCGAGAGCGAAGCCGACCAGGGCGAGGACGAACAGCGGCGCGGGGAGTTCGGGGGCGAAGAGATCGAGCAGGCTGCGGAGGGAACCGGGGACGAGGAGCGCGAAGCTGAATTGGGCGAAATGGAGCCCGGCGACGAGTCCCAGGACGCCGGCGGACGTGAGGAGACGCTGTTCGAAGAAGGCACCGTCGAAGCCGAGGAGGAGCGCGACGACCGCGAAGGCGGTGACGAGGAACGCGACGAGGAAACCGCTGCACGCACGAAGCGCGACCGGTCCCTACCGTTCGAGTCCGGCGGCGGCGGGCGTGACACCAGTTTCGATCCGACCGACCTCGGACAGGATGTCTCGGCGATCGAGGAGTTCGATCAATTGGGCAGCCAGCCGGATGTCAGCGAGCAGGAGGATCTGGAGGGTGCGGGAGAGGTGGCGCGCGAGGACGCCGAAGGTCGCGGGCCGGGAGGATTCCTCGAGCAATTGCTCGACCAGGTTGAAGGAAATCCTGCCGCTTTGCTCAAGAATCAGTTTATACTTGAGGAGCAGCGCCTGATGGGTGCGCAGGGTGGTCGTCTCTATGAGACGCGTCCGTGGTGATTGAGACGCGTCCGGGGTGATTTCTTATGGCTAAGGAGCTGACAGTTAAAGGTTTTCTGAATTTCGCCCTGCTAGCCGGCGGATTCGTCTGGGCAGCCGCCACCCAGGCTTACCAGCCGTATGGCTACCAGGCGCCGGGGGGCATGTATCCACCCCAGTTCAGCGATGCCGCTTACCAGCCGCAGGGCTATGAACCTCAGGGTTATCAGCCTCAGGTTTATCAGCCTCAGGGTTATCAACCGCAGGGTTATCAGCCCCAGGGTTATCAGCCTCAGGGTTATCAGCCCCAGGGTTATCAGCCCCAGGGTTATCAGCCCCAGGGTTATCAGCCCCAGGGTTATCAGCCCCAGGGTTATCAGCCCCAGGGTTATCAACCGCAAGGCTACTGGCAGTCCTACCAGCAGCAGTACAACCAGCCGACCTTCGAGCCGCCGCGTGTCGAAGTCTCGGTCACCGACAACACCCCCTACGAGCAGCAAAGCCTCGTGTACCGGCTGCGCGTCACCAGCAGCGGTAATCTGAAGAGCATCAATCCCGAAATTCCCCAGCTGAGCTCGGTGGTTTTGCGTGCGCTCGGGGACCCGTTGACGACACGCCGGGAGCACGGCACGGAGACGAAATTCGTCACTGACTATCATTATTTACTGATGCCGCTGGCGTCGGGGGTGATTGAGATCCCTCCGGCCGGCGTCAGCGGCCTGCGGAAGGGAAGCGGTGGCGCAGATGGGCCGTACTTCGAAGCATCGGCCCTGGAGCCTGTGACCCTGAGGGTCAAACCGCCGGCCCATGATGAGCAGCCCTGGCTGCCGCTCTACGACCTGAGAATCGACGCGGACATTCAGGAGTCGGAAACGCTGGCGGCGGGCAACCCCATCGCGCTGGAGGTCGTCATCAGTGCGGTCGGAGCCACCGGTGCTCAATTGCCCTCGATCGCGGGCCAGCTGAAGAGCAATGAGTTCCGTATTTATCCCGGCAAGAGCGCCACCGAGGGACACATCTCGGAGGATGGCCGCCAGTTGCTTGGACGGCGGGTCGAGCGCTTCACCCTGGTCCCCCAGTACGGCGGGTGGTTGCAGATTCCGGCGCTGCACATCGACTGGTGGAACGTGCGGTATGACCGCCCCGAGGTGGCCGTGCTCCCCATGCTGCCGCTGGAGATCGCCGGTCCTGCCAATCCGAATCCTGTGAGGCTGAAAACCGAGGGCACCCAGAGCGGAGAAAGCATTGGGGACTCGGTTTTCTTCTGGGTACCCCTCGCCGTCGCCATTGTGGTCGCGCTCTACGGCTGGCTGAGCGCGGCGTTCCTGGGCTCGGGAAGGATGCCGGGCTTCACGCGGGTATCCGGTGCTCTGAAGTCCGTGCTGGGCGACCTGTATGCGCCTGTTGCGGCATACGCCGCCCGCATCTCACCGCGCCGCCATTTTCATCGCATGCGCACCTGGACGGGACGGCACCTGCCGGTGTCCTGGAAGCTCTGGTTCTGTATGCACGCGCTGGAAAAGGAGGACGACCCGGCTGAATGGGGCCAGGCACTGCAGATCCTGGCGGCAAAACACCTGGGTGTGCGGCCCCACGCGCATCTGCGCCACATCGGAGAGCGCATTGTCGCCTGCCATCCCCGCGCCAACGCCCGACAGGTCGAACGACTGATGGTTGAGCTCGATGAAGCGGTCTACGGTAGCGTCCCGATGAAATCCTTCGCACGCTGGAAGCACGAGTTCAAGCACCAGATCAAGCCCAGTCTGCTGCGCATCCGTTTTCGGTGCCGGCTTGCGCCGCAACACAGGCGCGAGCTCCCGAGCCTGAATCCAACGTAGCGCCGGTGACGGCACTAACGTTCCGCGTCGATGGCGGGCCGAACGCGTGTCGGCGCCTGGTCGGCGTGGTCTCCGGCGTCTGATGTTCACCGACGCCCGTAGTCTCCCGGAAGGCTCGACGGTCAGGGCCGATATAGCCGTGGTCGGCGGCGGCCCGGCCGGCATCACGCTGGCGCGCGCATTCGCCGGCGGGGGCATGGATGTGTGTGTCGTCGAGGCCGGTGGACTGGAGCCGGACGCCGAGGTCCAGGCCCTCTACGAAGGAGAAAGCGTCGGCATCGAGTATCCTCTGGCCGCCACCCGTCTGCGTCGCTTCGGCGGCAGCTCCAACCACTGGGGCGGTTATGTCCGCCCGCTCGACCCCATCGACTTCGAAGCGCGGGACTGGGTCCCTTTCAGCGGGTGGCCCTTCGGTCTCGGGGAGCTGGCGCCCTATTATGGACCGGCGGGCGAGATTGTAGAGGTGGCGCCGGCCCGCTATGCAAACAGCGCCTACTGGTCGGAAGTGACCGGTGTGCAACTCCCCGAGCCGCCAGCCGGCCGCTTGTGGACGCGCTTTGTTCACTTCAGCCCGCCGACACGCTTCGGCGAGCGCTACGGACCGCGGCTGGAGCGCGCCGCCAATGTCCGGGTTCTGCTCCATGCCAATGTCGTAAACATTGACGCGGCAGAGACGGGACGCAGTGTGACCGGTCTGACCGTACGTACGCTTGAGGGCCGGAGCCACGCCGTCAAGGCACGCTACTATGTGCTTGCTACCGGTGGATTGGAAAATGCGCGTCTGCTGTTGCTGTCGAATGACGTGGTCGCGACGGGGCTCGGCAATCAGCACGATCTGGTCGGGCGCTTTTTCATGGAGCATCCGCACCTGTCGGGCTTCTGTGAGGTTGTCGTGGCCGATCTCGAGCGGCTGCCGCCGATTTATCGCGAGCGCGTCCGTGCCGACGGCCACGGCGTGAAGGTGGCTTTCAATCCATCGGAGGGATTCTTGCGTGAGCATCGGCTGCTCAACGCCACATTCATGTACGGCGTGGCGGGCGAATACCGCAGCGATGCCCCGCCCGGCTCGGCGATGCGGGCGAAGGGGCTGCAGGCGGATGTCCTGCAGGCCTCCCGGCGTTTCCTGTCAGACGCCGGGGGGCCGGTCAAGGGAGACGACCCGGCCTATCTCGGTGTATGGCTCGGGGTCGGCTGCGCCTGCGAGCAGGTCCCCAACCCCGACAGCCGGGTGAGCCTGTCCGAGGAACGCGACCGGCTGGGGCTTCGCAGGATCAGGCTGGACTGGCGCCTGACCGAGCAGGACCGCCGCAGCGTCGTCGCGCACATGCACTCGCTGGCCCTCGAACTCGGCGCTCTGGGCATCGGGCGCACGGTCCTGACTGTCGAGGACAACGGGCAGTGGCCCGACGCTGTCGGCGGCGGCAGTCACCACATGGGGACCACGCGCATGCACGACGACCCCCGCCGCGGTGTGGTCGATCGCAACAGCAAGGTCCATGGCGTGGACAACCTTTATGTCGCGGGCAGCTCGGTGTTTCCGACTTCGGGTGCAGCGAATCCGACCCTGACCATCGTTGCTCTGACGCTGCGTCTCGCCGACCACCTCAAGGAGCGCTTGCGGTGAGCCGTGCCAGCCCGTCGCTGAAGGCGTTGCCCGGAGGCGGCAGCTGCTCTCGCCGGGTGTTCCTGCTCTCCGCGATGGCGGGTGTGCTCGTCGCCGCCGGCTGCGAAAGGCGCGAGAGCCGTTCCGCCGGCCTTTCTGAGTCGGCAGCACCGGGCTGGCTGGCCACCACGGTTGGAGATTCCGGCGCGGCGGCGCGCCTGGGTCGCCTCTATCTCGAGGTACATCCGCAGGAACGGGATCTGGACGCACTGGTCGCCGGGATCGACGCCGCGACCACGCCCGAGCTGGCATCCGGGTCGACGGGCGTCGATCAGATGCTGGTCGCCCTGCAGCGGGCCGTGCGCGGTGATTACATCCGCGATCGCGTGGTGTCCGTACGGGGTTGGGTGCTCAGCCGGACGGAGGCTCGGGTCTACGCGGCGCTGGCGCTCGCGACTCAGGAGTGATCTGGCCGCAGGGGAAGCAATCTGGCCGAATCCTCACCCCTACCCCAGCTTTTGCAGCGGTTCTGCCTGACTTCAGTGCTTTCCGGTCCGGTTTGCCTGAAGCCGCTCCGGGGGCGAATCTTTCACCTCCTGGGTGCTCCCGTACGAATTCGGACTCGATCTGTTCCGGTGATGCTGACCCTTCGACTTCCCGATGCGATGGCATATTACGTTAACCGGCTGTAAGGCTTCCTATGCGCGCACACTACCTGCAACACGTTCCGTTTGAAGGTCTCGGCAGCATCGCGACCTGGCTCGGCAGCGCTGAATACGAGATAGGACATACGCGGTTGTTTGAATCGGCAGAATTGCCGGCACTGGACGAGCTCGATCTGCTCGTCGTGATGGGCGGACCCATGAGCGTCAACGACGAGGCCGCTTACCCCTGGCTGGCAGACGAGAAACGGTTCATTGGCCGTGCGATCGCGGCAGACAAGCCGGTTCTGGGGGTCTGTCTCGGTGCGCAGCTCATTGCCAGCTCACTGGGCGCGCGCGTGTATCCGAACCGTCACAAGGAAATCGGGTGGCACCCGGTTCAGGGGATCCCCCTGTCCGACGCCTCAGGGTTCCAGTTTCCCGCCATGCTGGACGTGTTCCATTGGCACGGGGAAACTTTTGAGCTGCCACCCGGCGCAGTTCATCTCGCCCGAAGTGCGGGCTGTGAGCATCAGGCGTTTCAGCTCGGCAAGTCGGTCATCGGGTTGCAGTTTCATCTCGAAACCACGCCGCAGTCAGCGAAAGCGCTCGTCCAAAACTGCCGTTACGAGCTGGTTGCTTCGCAGTATGTCCAGTCCGAAGAAGAAATTCTAGCGGCCGGGCCGGACAGGTACCGCGCGATCAATGCGGTGATGCAGCGCGTCCTCGCTTTTCTCCATCCGAACATCGGCTGAGAAGCGGCCGCGCGGCAGCGGTGAGTTCTTGCCCTTACCAATGACCACGATCTCCTCGACCGTCTGAAATATTTGTACACAAGTTCAAGTTGACAGTGCGAACGTGTGCAGATATTGTATTAGACTGATTCTAAGTTCGGCGTGGTTTTTTGGGTGCGGATTGACAAAGGGTTTGATCACCCCCGCGGGAGACCGGCCTCGCGCACGGTGACCTGGAATATCGAGAGGCTGTTGGTGATCCCGTTTCTGATCATTAGCCCCAACAAGGTGTAACGGTTCTTCCTTCTTTAGGAGATGACTCAGATGCTTAAACAGACGATACCTTTACTTGCCGCTTTGGCGGTAGCGATGTCACCGGTGGTGGCATCAGCCCCTGCTTTTGCGCAGGGCGAGCCGAAACCGAACCAGTTCTGGTGGCCCGAACAGCTGGACCTCAGCCCGCTTCGTGACCACGGTGCTGAATCCAATCCGCTGGGCGAAGATTTCAACTATGCCGAGGCGTTTGAGAGTCTGGACCTCGATGGCGTGAAGAAGGACATCGAGACGTTGATGAAGACCTCACAGGACTGGTGGCCGGCAGACTGGGGTCACTACGGGCCGTTGTTCATTCGGATGGCCTGGCACAGCGCGGGCACGTACCGCGTGGCTGACGGCCGCGGCGGCGCCGGCGGCGGGCAACAGCGTTTCGATCCGCTCAACAGCTGGCCTGACAATGCCAATCTCGACAAGGCGCGGCGCTTGCTCTGGCCGATCAAGCAGAAATACGGCGAGAAGATTTCCTGGGCCGATTTGATGATCCTCACGGGGAACGTCGCGCTGGAATCCATGGGCTTCAAGACCTACGGTTTTGCCGGCGGGCGCGAGGACGACTGGGAACCGGATCTGGTCTATTGGGGACCCGAGACAGAAATGCTCGCGGACGAGCGCTACAGTGGCGATCGAGAGCTGGAAAACCCGCTTGCCGCGGTGCAGATGGGCCTGATCTACGTCAATCCTGAAGGACCGAACGGCAACCCGGATCCGATCGCGGCAGCGAAGGACATTCGCGAGACCTTTGGTCGCATGGCGATGAACGACGAAGAGACCGTCGCACTCATCGCCGGCGGGCATACTTTTGGTAAAGTGCATGGCGCCCACAAGCCGGACGACTGTGTGGGGCCGGAGCCCGCAGCAGCACCTATCGAGCAGCAAGGTCTCGGCTGGACGAACGAGTGTGGCAAGGGCAATGCCGAAGATACGGTCACCAGCGGTCTGGAAGGCGCATGGACGGTGACCCCGACCCAGTGGAGCATGAACTATCTGCAGAACCTGTTCGCCTACGAGTGGGTGCAGACGAAAAGCCCCGCGGGTGCGGTCCAATGGATTCCTGCCGATGGGCAGGCGGCAAACCTCGTCCCCGATGCGCACGTTCCGGGGAAAAGGAGTGCGCCTATCATGCTGACGACGGACCTGTCGCTGAAATTCGATCCAAGCTATCGGGAGATTTCGCAGCGATTCCTGGATAACCCGGAGGACTTCGAGCTTGCCTTCGCCAAGGCCTGGTACAAGCTGACGCATCGAGACATGGGTCCGCGTGCGCGTTACATTGGCTCCGAGGTCCCGAACGAGGAACTGCTCTGGCAGGATCCCGTTCCTGCAGTCGATCATGAGCTGATCGATGCACAGGACATCGCCAAGCTGAAGTCCGAGATCCTCGCGTCCGGGTTGACCATACCCGAGCTTGTCAGGACCGCCTGGGCATCGGCAGCCTCCTTCCGCGGCACCGACATGCGCGGAGGAGCCAACGGGGCGCGCATCCGCCTCGCACCTCAAAAGGACTGGGAGGTCAACAACCCGAAGGAGCTGGCCAAGGTGCTGAAGCGCCTGGAGGGCATCCAGAAGGACTTCAACCGCGCGCAATCGGGCGGCAAGAAGGTATCGCTCGCCGACGTGATCGTTCTGGGCGGAGCCGCAGCCATCGAGCAGGCCGCAAAGAAGGCCGGGCACGAGGTGCAGGTACCCTTCAGGCCTGGACGTACCGACGCATCGCAAGAGCAGACCGATGTGGTCTCGTTTGCCGTGCTCGAACCGACCGCAGACGGATTCCGCAACTACTTCGGTGAGGGCAACCGCAGATCGCCGGCGGACATGCTGGTCACTCGGGCAGACCTGCTGACCCTCACCGTCCCTGAGATGACCGTTCTGGTCGGCGGCATGCGGGCGCTGAATGCCAATGCCGGACAATCCGGACACGGTGTGCTCACCGATCGGCCTGGCACTCTGAGCAACGATTTCTTCGTCAACCTGCTCGACATGTCGACGAAGTGGACGAAGTCATCGAAGTCCGAAGGCGTCTACGAGGGCCGTGATCGCGCTACGGGCGAGGTCAAATGGACGGCCACCCCCGTCGACCTTGTATTCGGGTCAAACTCGGAGCTGCGCGCGGTCGCAGAAGTCTACGCATATGACGACTCGCAAGAGAAGTTTGTGCGTGATTTTGTTGCTGCGTGGGCCAAGGCGATGAACCTCGACCGCTTTGACACAACCTGACCCCGGAAGAAACGGTGTCCGTAAGCTTCTGGAACGTGGCTCAATTCTCGGGCACCGCTTAAGGTGGTGAAAAGAGCGGTAAAGGGTTTTCGCGATTCATGCACCATCGAAACGGCGGCGTCCAAAACGCCGCCGTTCTCGTTGTGACCTGCGGACTGTTCATAGCGTGAGTTTGAGCGCTGATGGTATCGCTTGCGTGGGGACCATCTTCGTTGGGATGCGTTTCACGAAGGCGGCGACCTGAAAAGCCAGGTCGAGGCATTCCACCTTCGCCAGGGTCATCACCCCAAAGTTGTGCGGGGGGATCCGGTCTGCGGTACCCAGGAGAATTGGCGCTACCTCAAAGGTCGCGGCATTCGCTTTGCCGGAAAGCCGCTCGGTCGTCCGCCGAAAGTGACTGAGGCAAAGCGGCAAGAGCTGAAGCGTCTGAAGGCGCAGCGACGCGAGGAGTATCTCCAGCGGATTCCGATTGAAGGCAAGTTCGGTCCGGCCAAGAACAGTTACCGGCTCAACTGCATTCGGGCAAAGCGGGCTGACACATCCTCTGCCTGGATCAACAGCATCTTCCTGGTGATGATCCTGCAGATGCTGTTGAGGATCATTTCTGCGCTTTGGAACAGGGATGTTGCTGTGGCGCCTTCGTGGCTGTTGGCGCTTGTGCAGACGCTGTTTCGTCGTCGGGAAATATTTCCTGCCGCTGATGGAATATCCGATCAGGCGATCCCGGCCTGTTGACTTAGTTGAGCAGACTCTATGTAACAGTTGTGGCGTACTGGGAAGCCAGACGAATGCAAGGTACTGATGCGGAGGGAATTGAGTGGGGCTATGGTGCCGAGGAGAGGACTTGAACCTCCACGGGGTTACCCCCACTAGCACCTGAAGCTAGCGCGTCTACCAATTCCGCCACCTCGGCATGAGGCGCCAGCGTGGGACGCCGGCACAGCGAGGCGCGACTCTACCGCCCGCGAGGGGGCTTGTCAATCCGGGGCACGGGCGAACGCGCGCTTCTTTCCAATTTCCTTTATGCCCCAAAGTGGTTAGCATGCGCGCATGATAAGAAAACGCAAGAAACAGCGCAGTAAGAAGGAGCGCTTCCCGAAAGACCCCTTCGCCGAGCGGGAGGCGGCCAGGTACGACACGCCCATCCCCAGCAGGGAATTCATTCTCTCCGTGCTCGCCGATGCCAGCCGTCCCATGAGCCGGGAGGAGCTGGCCTACGCTTTCGGTCTGTCGCGAGAGGAAGATATCGAAGCCCTGCGCCGGCGCCTGCGGGCCATGGAGCGCGACGGTCAGCTGCTGCGCAACCGGCGCGGCGGCTACGGGCTGGTCGAGCGCATGGACATGGTGCGGGGCCGCATCGTGGCGCACCCGGACGGGTTCGGTTTTCTGGTCCCCGACGAAGGGGGCGGTGACCTGTTTCTTTCGCCGAGGCAGATGCGCGGGGTGTTCCACGACGACCGGGTGGTCGCGCGCGTCACGGGTATCGACCCGCGCGGGCGCCGCGAGGGGGTGATCGTCGAGGTTCTGGAACGTAACACCCATCGCGTCGTCGGCCGCATTTATTTCGAAAGCGGCATCAGCTTCGTGGTGCCCGATCACAAGCGGCTGACGCAGGATATCCGCATCCCACCCGAGCACGTCGCCGGAGCCCGTGAGGGCCAGTTCGTGACGGCGGAAATCATCGAGCAGCCGTCCTGGCGTACCGGCCCGGTCGGCAAGGTGGTCGAGGTGATCGGGGACCACATGGCCCCGGGAATGGAAATCGACGTAGCGATCCGCGCCCACGAATTGCCGCTGGCGTGGCCCGATACAGTCCAGGATGAGATCCAGGGCCTGGCCGAGCAAGTCGCAGGCTCTGCCAAGCGCGGGCGCGTTGATCTGCGCGAGCAGCCCCTGGTGACCATCGACGGCGCCGATTCGCGTGATTTCGACGACGCCGTGTTCTGCAAGCGGACGCCCAAGGGCTGGCGGCTGACGGTGGCCATCGCCGACGTCTCGCACTACGTGAAACCCGGGTCCGCGGTCGATGGCGAGGCCCACCAGCGCGGCAACTCGGTGTATTTCCCCGAGCGGGTGATCCCCATGCTGCCCGAGGTGCTGTCCAATGGCCTGTGTTCCCTCAACCCCGGGGTGGATCGTCTATGCATGGCGTGCGAGATGTATATCGACCGCCAGGGTAGGGTGACCCGCTCGCGGTTCGTGGAGGCGGTGATGCGCTCGCATGCCCGGCTGACCTATGACCAGGTCGCGGCCATGCTGCTCGATGGCGATCCGGAATTGCGCGCCCGCTACCAGCCGGTGCTGGAGAACCTCGAGCAGCTTCACAGCCTGTACAAGGTGTTGCGCAAGCTGCGCAGCCAGCGTGGGGCGATCGATTTCGAGACCACGGAGACGCGCATCGTATTTGGGGCCGAGCGCAAGATCGAGCGCATCGTGCCGGTTGAGCGTAACGATGCGCATAAGATCATCGAGGAATGCATGATCGCGGCCAACGTGTGCACGGCGCGCTTTCTCACGCGTCACAAGCTGCCGACGCTCTATCGCGTCCACGAGGGACCGCAGGCTGACAAGCTCAGCGACCTGCGCGAGTTTCTCGGCGAGCTGGGCCTTTCACTGGGCGGCGGTGAAAAACCGGAGGCCTCGGAATACGCTCGACTGCTCGACAAAATCCAGGCCCGCCCCGATGCCCACCTGATCCAGACGGTGATGCTGCGCTCATTGTCCCAGGCGCGCTACAGCCCCGATAACATCGGCCATTTCGGTCTGGCGCACGCGGAGTATCTGCACTTCACGTCGCCGATACGGCGTTATCCCGACCTTCTGGTGCACCGCGCCATACGGCATTACCTGCGATTCCAGGAGCGCAAGAAGAAGAAAGGGGGCGTGGCTAAGGCCTCCGCCGCCGATTCGTTCGGATACAGCACAGCGGACATGCATTCGCTGGGTGAGCATTGCTCCATGACCGAGCGGCGCGCCGACGATGCGACGCGTGACGCTGTGGACTGGCTGAAGTGCGAATATATGATGGACAAGGTGGGGCAGGAGTACGATGGGATCGTCAGCAGCGTGACCTCCTTCGGTATTTTTGTGGAGCTGAAGGAGATCTATGTCGAGGGGCTGGTCCACGTCACTGCGCTGCAGAACGATTATTACCGCTTCGATCCCGCTGGTCACCGTCTGCGGGGCGAGCGCACCGGGCAGGTGTACCGTCTCGGCGACCAGGTGCGGGTGCGCGTGGTGCGGGTTGACCTGGACGATCGCAAGCTCGATTTCGAGCTCACAGAGAAAGCGGCCGGGCGTACCGACGGAAAGGCGGCGAGCAGGGACAGGCGCGGCGGACGCCGCAAGAGGCGCAGCACGCGCAAGAGCAATCGATGAGGGTGCGAAGGACACCGTGGAGGGTGAGCTCGCGCGGCGACCCGCCGTGCAGGCGGGGTTGGCGCTGTCGGCTCCGGTTGCGGGGCGCGCCACAATCGGCTGGTGTCCTGCCAGGGGATCAGCGGCCATGGTGAAACGGGCAGAGCAGGTTTTCGGGCTGCACGCCGTGCGCAGCGTGCTGGAGCGCAGTCCAGAGCGGGTGTCGCTGCTGCTGGCGCTGGAGTCGCGCCGTGACCCGCGCATGCAGGCGGTGCTCGATATCGCCGAGAGGACGAACGTACCGGTGCGACGCGTGGGCCGGGCCGAGCTCGATGAACGGGTGCCGGGCGTCAGTCACCAGGGTGTGCTGGCGCAAATGACCGCCGGGTCCAGGCCGGGGGAGCACCAGCTCGCTTCCTTTCTTGAGGGCCTGCGCGGGCCGCCGTTCCTCCTGGTTCTGGACGGCGTGCAGGATCCACACAACCTTGGCGCATGTCTGCGCACCGCAGACGCGGCCGGCGTGGATGCGGTGATCCTCCCCAAGGATCGTTCTGCGCCGCTGAATGCGACCGTGCGCAAGGTGGCGTGCGGCGCGGCGGAAACGGTTCCTGTGGTGCGCGTGACCAATCTCGCCCGGAGCCTTCGCGCCATACGCGACGCGGGAATCTGGCTGTACGGCGCCGCGGGTGAGGCGCAGCGGTCGCTGTACGACGAGGACCTGAGCGGTCCCGTGGCGCTGGTGCTCGGTGGCGAAGGCAGGGGCCTGCGACGCCTCACCCGGGAGCATTGCGACGTAATGCTCAGCATCCCGATCGCAGGGTCTGTGAGCAGCCTGAACGTCTCTGTGGCAGCCGGTATCTGTCTATTCGAGGCGAGGCGGCAACGCACGGCCGGGGAGCGTGCTAACGCGGCTCGCAACAACGCGTGAGCGATTGCAGTTGCTGGAAGCGGAGCCGCTGGCATCGCACCGATGCAGCTCTTCTGGGTTGGAAATCAATTTGTGTAGAGAGGGAGGTAGTGAAAATGTATACGCCATGCGCGATGAAACGCCTGCTCGCGATGCTGGTGTCCGTGTGCCTCGTCATGACCTGTTCTCCAGCCGCCCGGGCAGGCGTTGTCACCACGCAGCAGGCCATCGAGCAGCAGCTGTTGTCAAGCGGCCAGGCCTCGCTGGTTTCGGCGCTCGAGCGTCAGGATGTTCGTCAGCAGCTGGTGAGCCTCGGCGTTGATCCGGAGAACGCGAAGCTGCGGATCGCTTCGTTGAGCGACGCGCAGGTGGCAGAGTTACAGCGCGCCATGAACGACTTGCCGGCCGGCGGCGGTGTGCTCGAAGTTGTGGTCGCCGTGCTGCTGGTGCTGCTGATCCTCGACCTGGTGGGGGTGACCAACATTTTTTCGTTCATCAAATGATCCGTATCAGGGCGCCGCTGATCGGCGGCGGGCCATTCATGGTGGCCCCGATCGACGATGGTCCAACCTCGGGGGCACGACACCTGCGGCCGCCTGTGTGGATGCGCCATACCGGTGCCACGGTATCCCGGGCAGCCTGCGCGGACAGGCCTTGCTTGTTTCGCTGGGCAGGTGGCCTCCCGGCCTGGGACCGCGACGGCCAAGGCGTGCAGCGCACGGTTGCGGCTGCGCGATTGGTCCCGTAGAATGCCGAGGCTTTAAGCGCGCTCGGCGCGTCTCCTTGCCTTTTGCTCTGACGAAAGGCTGTTAATCCGAAAGGAGCTGTAAATGCGTCATTACGAAGTTGTTTTTCTGGTCCACCCGGACCAGAGCGAACAGGTGCCCGCGATGATCGAGCGTTATCGCAATAACATCGAGTCATCCGGTGGCAAGATCCATCGCCTCGAGGACTGGGGTCGCCGCCAGCTCGCCTTCCCAATCCAGAAGCTTGCCAAGGCACATTACGTGCTGATGAATATCGAGTGCGGCACGGAGGCGCTGAATGAGCTGGAAAGCGCATTCCGTTTCAACGACGCCGTGTTGCGTAATTTGATCATTTCCCGCAAGGAGGCGGTGACCGAAGCTTCGCCGCTGGCCAAGCGGACTGACGACCGGGATGAGCGCGAGCAAGGCTCACGTTCGCGCGGCGGTGGATCCGACGAAGACCAGGGAACCAAGACCGCCCGCAGCCGCGATGATGCGGAGGGCGGCGAAACCGGCGCCCAAGCTTAGCCGGTGGCGCCGACCACGGGAGCGGCGGTCCAACCGGACAACGAGCTGGTCCTGATGGGTCAGCTGCTCAAACCAGCACAGGTGCGTGTTACGCCCGCCGGTATTCCCATTGCCCGTTTTGTCCTGGTGCATCGTTCCAGGCGCCCCGAGGCGGGGCGGGTGCGTGATGTCGAATGCCGGATCGGAGTGGTGGCGAGCGGCTCCGCGCTCACGGATACCGTCGCTGCCCGGTCGGCCGGAAGCTGGTGCCGAGTGCGGGGTTTCATGAGCCGCGCAGGCTACCGGTCCCCGGATATGCGCGTCGAGCTGCACGCACTGGAAATACAGGCCGTTGACGAAACCGGCCCAGATGAGAGGTAAACATATGTCCCGCTTTTTTCGTCGCCGTAAGTTCTGCCGCTTCACTGCGGAGGGTGTAAAAGAGATCGATTACAAGGATCTCCAGACGCTGAAGAATTACGTTACCGAAACAGGTAAGATCGTTCCGAGCCGCATCACCGGCACCAGCGCCAAGTACCAGCGTCAGCTCGCAACCGCGATCAAGCGGGCGCGCTTTCTGGCGTTGCTGCCGTACTGCGATTCGCATCGGGGCTGACAGGGCGGGGCGCTGCCCCAAGGACATGTTCTCCGGGGGCCCGATGCAGGCGGGCGGCACGACGGGGCCGCACCAAGCCGCGGTGCCGTCACACCGGGGCTGTTACGGGACGGGTTATCCTGAGTCGATGGAAGTCTTGATGGGCCGGTCGTGATGCGGTCACTCGCCGCGCTGATCGTCGCGAATCCGTTTCAGGCCGTGCTGGCGATAGCGCTCTGCGCGGCTCTGAGTGTCGTGGCACCACCGCTGACCTCGATACTCGGTTACGCGGCCGCGGCCGCGCTGGGACTCTACGTCCTGCACGTGGGGTCCGGGCCGGGCGCTGTGGTGCTGCTCGGGGCGGCGCTCGCAACCGGCCTGCTGGCAGAAGTGGTGTGGCATCAGGGTCTGGCGGTTATAGTCACTTCCCTGTTGTTGTGGATTCCCGTGTGGCTGGCGGCGGTGGTCCTGCGGGGAAGCGGATCGCTGGCGTTTGCGATGCTGGTGCTCACAGCCCTGGCTTTTGTTGCGGTGATGGTCGTCTTCGCGCTGCTCGGGGACCCGGGTCAGTGGTGGGAGGAGCGGCTCGGCTCGCTCGTCGAGGCGATGACGTCGAAGCCGGAGCCGGCGATCGACAAGGCGGCTCTGATGCAGTTCGTCGAGACGGTTGCGCCGGTGATGACAGGGGCTATGGCCGCCGGGCTCAGTTTTGCCGCCGTAACCTGTGTGATACTGGGACGCTGGTGGCAGTCTCTGCTGGTTAAGCCCGGCGCATTACAGCAGGAATTCTACGCCCTGCGATTGAACCGGTCGCTGTCATTGCTCGGCATAGGGATCGTGGCGCTGGCAACGCTGGATCTCGGTGTCATCAGCAGTGTGGCTCTGCAGTGGTCGTTGATCGCCATGGTGCCGTTTCTGTTTGTGGGGCTGGCGGTGGCGCACGCCACACTGGCTAACCTGCAGGCGGCCAAGGCTTGGCTGATTGGTTTGTATGTACTAATAGGTCTGCTCCCGCAGGCCCTGGTGATGGTGATTTTGGTCGGTGTCCTGGATCCCTGGCTGGAGCTGCGCCGAAAGACAGCGAAGACGGGGACCAACTGAATTCATGCCGCGTGCAAAGGGTAGGGTCGAAAGATGGAAGTCATTCTGCTGGAAAAGGTCGAGAATCTGGGCGATCTGGGCGATCGGGTCAACGTCAAACCCGGCTACGGACGCAATTTCCTGATTCCCAGTGGCAAGGCGACTCCGGCTACGGAGGAGCACGTCAAGGCGTTCGAGGCGCGTCGCGCTGAGCTGGAGAAAGCCGCCGCCGATGCACTTGCTCAGGCGGAGGCGCGGCGTGACCAGTTGGCCGGTCTGAGCGTAACGATCAGGGCCAAGGCGGGCGATGAAGGTAAACTCTTTGGTTCGGTCGGGGCCGCTGATATCGCCGATGCAATCGGTGCAGCCGGCGTTGTCGTGCAGCGCAGCGAGGTCCGACTGGCGGAAGGCCCATTCCGCCAGACGGGTGAGCATATCGCGACGGTGCATCTGCACACTGATGTAAACGCGGAAGTGACGGTGATCGTCGAAGCCGAATGATCCCGAAGCTTCGTCGCGCCTGACGGGCCCGCGTGGCGTTACGTGGTGGCGCCCTCAATGCCGCCGCCTGCGCCGGACGACGACTCTGCCTTGAGCGGCGGGCTCGGGCACTATAGTATGCGGGCAGGAAGGCCCGCAAACCAATACAAAGAACACCACTCGGAGGAAGGATGCCGGAGCCAGTTCAGTCGGCGACGACGGTGGAATTCACCGGTGACCGCCAGAAAGTTCCTCCGCATTCGCTGCAGGCAGAACAATCCCTTTTGGGAGGGCTGCTGCTCGACAACCGCGCCTGGGACCAGGTTGCTGATCTGGTTTCGGACGGGGACTTCTACCGTCGTGACCATCGATTGATCTACAAGGCTGCCGGTGAGCTGATCGAACGCGGCGACCCTTGCGATGTGATCACTCTGTCAGACTGGCTCGAAGGCCAGGGGCAGCTCGAGGATGTGGGCGGCCTTGCCTACCTCGGAACGCTCGCCAAGGACACTCCCAGCGCCGCCAATATACGAGCTTACGCGAGCATCGTCCGCGAAGACTCGGTGCTGCGACAGCTGGCCGAGGTGGGGACGGAAATCGCCAATTGCGCCTATTGCCCGGAGGGGCGGGATGCGCCGGCGCTTTTGGATCACGCCGAGAAGCTGGTGTTTCAGATTGCGGATCATGGCAGAAGCCGCGGCTCCGGCTTCCAAAACATCAAGGACCTCTTGACGAAGGCGGTCGACCGGATCGACATGCTGTTCCATCAGGACAGCCCGCTCACCGGGGTATCAACCGGCTTTACCGATATCGATGACATGACTGCAGGTCTGCAGAGGTCCGATCTGGTGATCATAGCCGGCCGGCCGTCAATGGGTAAAACGACCTTTGCCATGAACATCGCTGAGCACGCGGCCATCAAAGACCAGGTGCCGGTGGCGGTGTTCAGCATGGAGATGCCAGGCGAACAGCTTGCAATGCGCCTCATGTCCTCGCTCGGACGCATCGATCAGACCAAGGTGCGGACCGGGAAGCTTTCCGACGACGACTGGCCGAGGCTCACCTCGGCGGTGAGCATACTTTCCAAGGCGCCGCTGTTCATCGACGACACGCCGGCGCTGTCGCCCACCGAGCTTCGATCGCGCGCCCGGCGTCTGAAGCGTGAGCACGATGTGGGGCTGATGGTAATCGATTACCTCCAGCTGATGCAGGTGCCCGGACACAAGGAAAACCGCACTGGGGAGATATCCGAGATTTCCCGTTCGCTCAAGGCGCTGGCCAAGGAGCTCGACGTGCCGGTAATCGCCCTCTCGCAGCTGAACCGCAGCCTTGAGCAGCGGCCCAACAAACGTCCGGTGATGTCCGATCTCAGGGAATCCGGTGCCATCGAGCAGGATGCCGATGTCATCATGTTCATCTACCGGGATGAGGTTTACGACGAAGACAGCCCGGATAAAGGGACCGCCGAAATCATCATCGGAAAGCAGCGAAATGGACCGATCGGCATGCGGCGCCTGACTTTCCTGGGACAGCATACCCGGTTCGAAAACTTCACAGCTGTTGATTCCTATTCCGACGAGGGCTATGCATGACGCGGCCCGTGCGGGCGCGTATTGATCTGCAGGCTCTCGCCCACAACTTCTCGCTGGCACGCGACGCGGCTCCCCGGAGCCGGATCATGGCCGTCATCAAGGCCAACGCCTACGGCCACGGTGCCGTGGCTGCCGCTCGCGCACTGACCGACGCCGATGCATTCGCCGTTGCCAGCGTCGAGGAGGCGGTGCAGCTGCGTGAGGCTGGAGTCAGCGCAAGCATCGTCCTGCTGGAGGGGATATTCGAGCCCGAGGAGCTCGCCACGGTGTCTGCCCATCGACTGCAGATGGTGGTGCATACAGAAGAGCAGGTGCGGTGGCTCGAAGAAGCGCGCTCCGGCCCTGCACTCTGCCTGTGGCTAAAGATCAATACCGGCATGAACCGGCTGGGCTTTGCGCCTGAGGATGCACCGGGGGTGTGGCAGCGTCTGCAGCGCCTGCCATGCATAGACAGGGGGTGCATGCGCTGGATGTCCCATCTTTCCTGCGCCGATGAATGCGACAACCCGGTCACGAGCCAGCAGTTGCATCGTTTTACCGGAGCCGTTCAGAACGAAGTCGGTGAAAGGTCATTGGCGAACTCTGCCGCGCTGCTGACGCGGCCCGACACCCATCTTGACTGGGTCCGTCCCGGTATCATGCTATACGGGGCTTCACCCGTGGAGCCGGAATGCAAGCTCAGTGCGGCTTTGCGGCCCGCAATGACATTCGAATCGCGGCTGATAGCGGTGCATCGACATGGGAAGGGCGATCCCATCGGTTATGGCCAGAGCTGGACCTGTCCGGAGGATATGACAGTGGGGGTCGTAGCCGCTGGATACGCTGATGGTTATCCGCGCCACGCGCCGAATGGCACACCGGTTCTCGTCAATGGCAGGCATGCCGCACTTGTCGGGCGCGTCTCAATGGACATGCTGTGCGTCGACCTGCGTGGACAGCGCCGGGCCCGGGCCGGTGATCCAGTGGTGCTTTGGGGCGAGGGCCTGCCCGTGGAAACGGTTGCCGCGCACGCGGGAACCATCAGCTATGAGCTGCTGTGCGGCGTCGGGGTGCGAGTACCCAGAGTCTACCAGTACGACCTGCGGAGGCCAGCGAAGCCTTGATCCACAAACCGGCACCGGTTGGCTATCGATAGAGCGCCACCTCCTCAAGCGATCTTGTTCGCCGGTGGTTGAAGCGGCTCTCTGCTCCGCCGTCGTCGCGCAATAGCTCCTGGACTTTCTGGACGTCGCTCAAGCGATGTATAAAAGCCTCTACGCAGCGGGGATCGAAGTGCCGGCCCGACTGGGCTTCGAGCAGCTGCATGATGTCGCTGAAAGCCCAAGCGGGTTTGTAACAGCGGCGCGATGACAGCGCGTCGTACACATCAGCGACTGCAACGATGCGCGCGGGCAAGGGTATGTCTTCGCCGCCGAGGCCGTAAGGGTAACCGCTGCCGTCATATTTCTCGTGATGTCCCAACGCGATCACGGCACCCATCTGTAAATAGCGGGACGGACTGTCCTTCAGAATTTCATAACCGATCCGCGTGTGCTGTTTCATTACAGTAAATTCTTCGAGTACCAGTTTGCCCGGCTTGAGAAGAATGTGATCGGGAATGCCGATCTTCCCGATGTCGTGCATCGGTGCGGCGAGCTCGATGGTTTCGCACTCCGTTGCCTCCAGTCCCAGGTCTTCGGCGATCAGACGGGAGTATTTCGCCATCCGTACTACGTGATTGCCGGTTTCCTCGTCGCGATACTCACCCGCCTTGGCAAGGCGTAACAGAGTCTCATGCTCTCGCACCCGAATCGCGTGCGTGGCCTCGCGGACCTTCTCCTCCAACCAGTTGGCGCGGTCCTCGATGATCAGGCGCTGCTGCTGCAGCTGCAACAGATTACGGAAGCGTGCACGACACTCCGCGTGATCGATTGGCTTGTTGAGGAAATCGGTGGCGCCTAAATCCAGAGCACGGTAGCGGACATCACTCTGCTCATGCGAGGTGATCATGATGATCGGCACGAACTCCGAAAGTGGCAGACGCCGGGCGCGCCCGAGGAACTCGATGCCATCCATTCCCGGCATCTTGTAATCAGTCAGGATGAGGTCGGCCGGAGACTGATGCAGCCAGTCGAGGGCGGTCTGCGCATTGCCGAACAACTCGACCTGAAGCGTCGCATCAATTGACCGAACGATCTGGGCGAGTATCTGGCGGCTGGTCGCCTGATCATCTATGACGAGAACTGTAGCCATGGTGTAGAAACCGGTTATCGTTTCTGGTCGTCAGGCTTTGGCGTCGCAAAGTCCTGCTTCAGGCCGAATGGTTGACTCTGTATCGGCAAGGTGCGCCGGAAGATTAACGTCCGAGGCTGGCGCCCCACGGAGCGCAGCACACCAGCTTCCACCAGAATTCTGCACGTGAAGCCATGTGCCTGCATATTCCGATCGTCTCGCTGATGTTGAGGGGCATGATCGGGCTTGAAACCGGCCTGTATTTGTGTTTTTATTGCGCCGTCGCTTACGCCGACCCGGGTCCTAAATCTGCCCAAACAACGAGTCTGCTGCCAGTCTCTGTCTACGCAGCAAGGTTTTCGCAGCACTCGTACTCCATCTGTCTTCCTCGATCCGATGACAGCCGATTCGGCTGGCTGTGGCGTCGTTGTGTGCGCAGTTGCGTCAATTAACGGATGTGCGGAAACGGAGGAGGCGTACCCCGCAGATCAGCGCGCGTAGCGGGCCTGCGGGGGGTTCAGCGACTCTGGTTGTCGCAGGCAGTAGCCCGGGGCTGACCCTGGGCGGGATTATCTTCTGCGATTTGATCAAATGGAGCAGGGCGCCATGGATCGGCTTTATTTTCCCGCTCACTTGCCAGGCTTTCGGGGTAACGCCTGACGTGATCAATTATGTCAGCGATGAATAAGCAAAGAATGGCCGCACGCCGCGGCCTTGACATTCTTATCGTCGACGACGATCCGATGATAGGGCTGCTGCTTCAGGGGGGCATGGACGCGGCACGGTTTTCGGTATCGGTAGCGGATTCCGGTGCCGAGGCAATCGCCATGTGCAAATCGAGTTGGTTCGATTTCGTGGTTGTGGATTACCAGATGCCAGGAAAGTCAGGGCTGGATGTTGCGAGCACACTGCATGATCGGAACATCCCCTTCGTGATGCTTTCGGCCTTCGCTGACAGCCGGATTGAGCAGGAGGCCGCCAAACAGGGGGCACTCGGATATCTTATCAAACCGGTAACGCCCCGACAGGTCGAGCTGGCGATCGATACCGGACTGGCGCGAGCTGAGGAGATTAGCAATCTGGCGCGCGCTGCGGAGGTCTCTGGCGTCGTTGGAGTCGCAGTCGGGCTGGTAATGGGGGCTTTCAACAGCTCTCAGGAGCAGGCGCTCGATATCCTCAGAGCTTTCTGCAGGCCGGAGAACCGAACTCTCAGGGACGTCAGTCGCGAGATCACGAATCTCTTCGAAAGGCACCTTTCGTCGGGCTCTGCGGGTTCGGGCGCCGAGGCCCTCAGCCGACATCTCGAGGGGAGCCGAGATGTCCGTAACCCGAGCTAGCGAGGCACAAGTGCGGCCTCTGCAGCGGGCCTCCCAAAGGTTTGCCGGCAAGAAAATGGTCCAGATCCTCAGCTG
>JASFKW010000041.1:0-26580 GCA_050118435.1 Gammaproteobacteria bacterium
TGGAGGAGGAGTGCTGTCTGGGGGCGTCAGACGCCGCCCTGGATCAGGGCCGGGCTGGCCGCCGAGACCGACAGGGTCTCGAAGCTGTTGACAATGGTGCCCGAGTTGCCGGCGCCGTTGTGCACATTGAATATCGTCGGGTTCTGGTTGATCACGTTGTAATCGTAATCGATGTAGTTGTTGGTGACGTTGTAGATGCTGGTCAGGTTGTAGCTGCCGCCCGGCGGGATGCTGCCCGGGGATGACTGCTTGCGGCGGGCGACCGTCCAGCCCAGGCTGAAGCCGCCGCAGATCTTCAATACCGCCGCCTGGTCCAGTTCCCTGCTTTCTGCCAGGTCATTGATAACGAGTGTGCTCATGGTGCTGGTCTCCGTCATTTGTCAGTCAGGCCCTGTGTCGAGCGTTTCGTGTGTTTGAGTCTGTATCCGCTGGATGCCAGGTCTGTTGCAGGTGCCGTGCCAGAACCCGGGATCGCACTGGAAAAGTTATTTAACATTTTGTTTGTTTGAGTAAAAAATGCCATGGACAAGATCGGGGGTAGGTTTTGTCCCGGTGGCGCGAGCAGAATTTGTAGGTTGGAAGCCAACGTCTGCCCAAGCGGTAGTTTGTCGGCCAGTAACAATCGTCCGGCGACACTGCGACCGCGGTTGCCTCCGGCGCTGCGTCATGCCCGCTCGAGCCGCCTCGCGCTTTCGGTCTGCAGCCAACTATTGGCGCCGCGACTGTTTGGCTCAAGCCCACTTCGAGGGCCCGCAGGGCGCTGGCTCATGGCTGCCGGCCGGTCGGCAGCCTCCTTCGTAAGCTAAATAAAACAATGCACTAGGGTAGAGGCTCGGACAAAGGTCGGCATGTTGGCACGGCTTCTGCTCTGATGCCCGCTCGTGAGCAACCGTGTTTACACGCTGTCCACAGACCCGACCCCAACCTGTCACACGTTAGGAGAGTGAGATGAAGACTTTGAAGATCAGCGACCTCGAAATGAGCAAGGACCTCGACGGGGCGTCCATGGAGACCGTCAGCGGCGGCATGAACCTCGGCCTGCAGGGGCCTCAGGTGGCCCCGGTGGGCGTCGCCGGCGGCGGTTTCTTCAGCCCGCAGGTGGTAACCAGCGTGCCGGTGAACGTTCCGGTTTCGGTTCAGCTGGACCTCGACGCCGCGCTCGACATCGACAACAAGATCGGAAACGTGATCGCTTCGGCCGGATCGAGCATTTCACAGTAGCGCCTGACCGGATACCGGCGCAGGACGCTGGCCGGCGGGTTCGGACGGAGCCGGGATTCAGGGTTTCCCCGATGGATCGGCGGGCCGATACGGCTATACTTGATTGACCTGCTCCCGCTCATCCACCAAATCCAAGGGAGACTCGGTTTCCGAAGATGCCCCGCACCAGCTTGCGGGGTCTTTTTTTTAAAATCCCCCGCGGGCGTACGGCCGGCGCAGGCCGAACCCGACGTATCGGCTCAAAGGGACCCCGGTGCCACGGGCGTTAGCCGCCAGATGTCGCTGTTGTAATCGAGCATGGTCCGATCGGTGGAGAATTTCCCGCTGCTGGCCGTGTTGAGAATGCTCATGCGCGTCCATCGCTCGCGGTCGCGGTAGGCTTCGGCGACGCGCTCCTGCGTGTCGACGAAACTGCGGAAGTCGGCGACGGTGAGCCAGGGATCGTGCGGACTGCTAATGGCGTCGATGACGGGGTCGAACAGGTTTTTCTCGAACTGATTGAAGTGGCCGCATTGCAGCAGCTGAACAACTGCACTCAGGTCTTCGTCGGCTGCGATGATTTCCCACGGACGATAGTCCCGCCGGGTTTCGGCAACCTGTTCGGCATTGAGGCCGAACAGGAAGAAGTTCTCCTCTCCGGCTTCTTCCAGAATCTCGATGTTGGCGCCGTCCAGCGTGCCGATGGTGATGGCACCGTTCATCATGAACTTCATGTTGCCCGTGCCGGAGGCCTCCTTGCCGGCCGTTGAAATCTGCTCGGACAGATCGGTTCCGGGGCAGATGACCTCCATGGCTGACACGCGGTAGTTGGGGACGAACGCGACCCGGAGCAGGTCGCCGACGTCGGGGTCACGATTCACCACATGGGCGACATTACTGACCAGCTTGATGATGCGCTTTGCCATGGCGTAGCCGGGTGCCGCTTTACCTCCGATAATGACGCAACGCGGCGTCCAGTCAGCCGTGTCACCCCGCTTGATGCGGTTGTAGAGGTGAATGACGTGCAGGGTGTTCAGCAACTGGCGCTTGTATTCGTGGATGCGCTTTACTTGCACGTCGAACAGCGCCTCGGTCGAAACCTGCACTCCACAGTCGTGCTCGATCATGTCGGCAAGGCGCTGCTTGTTGGCCTGCTTGACCTCCCGCCAGCGCTCTCTGAATTCGGCGTCATCGGCGTGGGGTGCCAGTCGCCTGAGCTGGCTCAGCTCGGTGATCCAGCCGCCGCCGATCCGATCGCTGATGAGACCGGAAAGGCCCGGGTTGCACAGTGCAAGCCAGCGTCGCTGGGTGACGCCATTGGTCTTGTTGTTGAACTTCTGCGGCCAGAGCTCGAAGAAGTCGCGAAACAGCCCTTCCTTGAGCAGGCGTGAATGCAGCTCGGCGACGCCATTCACCGAGAAGCTGCCGACGATGGCCAGGTAAGCCATGCGCACCATGGGTGTATCGCCTTCCTCGATCAGGGACATGCGGCGTTGCCGATCGATGTCTCCCGGCCAGCGCTGTGAGACCTCGGCGAGGAAGCGAGCATTGATCTCGTAGATGATTTCCAGCAGCCGCGGCAGCAGATTCCGGAACATCTGCACCGGCCATTTCTCCAGCGCCTCGGGCAACAGAGTGTGGTTGGTGTAAGCCGTGCAGCGCTTGACGATGCTCCAGGCTTGCTCCCAGCCGAGGCCGTGCTCATCGACGAGCAGGCGCATCAGCTCGGCCACGGCGATGCTCGGATGGGTATCATTGAGCTGGAAACAGTGCTTGTCGGCCATCTCCTCGAATGCCCCGCGGTGCAGCCGTATCCAGCGACGCAGAACGTCCTTGAGGCTGGCGGATGCCAGAAAGTACTGCTGCCGCAGCCGCAGCTCCTTGCCGTTCTCGCTGGCATCATTGGGGTAGAGCACCATGGTGATGTGCTCGGCGTTGTTCTTGGCTTCGACCGCCTCGGCGTAGTCGCCGGCGTTGAACTCGTCCAGATCGAACTCGTCGGTGGCGGTGGCCTTCCACAGCCGAAGGCTGTTGACGGTGTTGTTGCGATAGCCCGGAACCGGGATGTCGTAAGGGACGGCCAGCACGTCGTGCGTGTCCACCCAGCGCACCCTTCGGTGTCCGTTCTCCGCACGGTAGAGCTCGGTACGGCCGCCGAACTGAATGCGTTGCGTGAATTCGGGACGCTCCAGCTCCCAGGGGTTACCGTCGCGCAGCCAGTGATCCGGTTCCTCAATCTGGTAACCGTCGACCAGCTCCTGGCGGAACATGCCGTACTCATAGCGCAGACCATAACCCAGCACCGGCAGCTGCAGGGTCGCGCAGCTGTCGAGAAAGCAGGCGGCGAGACGCCCCAGCCCCCCGTTGCCCAGGCCCGCGTCGTGCTCGGCGGACTCCACCTCTTCCAGCTCGATCCCGTAGTCGTGGAGCATCTGCGTGACGGCATCGGTGATTTCCAGATTGAGCATGGCGTTGCTCAGGGCGCGTCCCATCAGAAATTCCAGCGACAGATAGCAGGTGCGCCTGGCATCCTGTTCTTCGTAGGCGAAGCGGGTCTCTTTCCAGCGCTCCATGAGCCGGTCGCGCACTGTGTACGCCAGCGCCTCGTAAAGGTAGTGATCCGTGCAATGCTGTTTGTCGCGGCCCAGCGTGCGGTTGTAGTAGCGCAGGAAGTCCTCGTCGATGGAGTGCTTGTCCATCGCCAGCGGTGGTAGCTCGGTCAGTCGGGGGTGCGGTGTTATGGCGTTCGGTTGGTAGTTCTGCATGGTTCAACGGCCGTGTCGTTATTCGTTTGAGATTCGCCGGGGGCCGGCGTTGAAAGCAGATGATACTCGAATCGTTTCGCAATCGCTTCACGGACAGCGGAGCGGCTGCGATCCGCCGGCGCACGGGCTGGGGCGGCGCCCGGCGGCGAATGTCCGGCGCGGCTTGCTTGGGAGGACCGCCGCGTTGCTCTGATCACTGAAATGCCTCCGTCCCGCAGGTGGCGTTGCTCTGGGTCTGGAGGCCGATCGACCGCAGGCGGCGTATCATTGGGTGATGCCCGCACTGACTCTGCCTGACGGTCGAACACTCGGTTACTCTGACTACGGGATGCGCCGGGGACGTCCCGTGTTGTATTTTCACGGGCTCCCGGGATCACGCCGTGAAGCCCTTCTGGTTGACCCGCCGGCGCGGAAGGCAGGGGCGCGGCTCATAGCCGCGGAGCGCCCAGGCTATGGCCGATCGACGTTTCAGCCACGGCGGCGCCTGAACGACTGGCCCTGCGACATCGAGCAACTCGCCGATGCGCTAAAGCTCGAGCGTTTTGCGGTCCTCGGGGTCTCCGGCGGCGGTCCCTATGCGCTCGCGTGTGCACGTGCACTCCCGGATCGAGTTACATCCGCTGGCGTCGTTTGCGGACTGGGTCCATTGACCGACCGCGCACTGAGGGGCAGCATGCGCTGGCTGCCGCGCACGGCGCTTTATCTCGCGGAGAAGGCGCCACTGCTTCTCGACGCCGTCTACGGCCAACCTCTGACCTGGTTGACCAGAGCAGGGTCGAGCCTGCCGCTGCGCCTGCTGGCTTACCGGCTCGGTGAGCCGGACAGAAGTGTCATGTTGCGCCCTGATACACTCGCGGCTTTGATGCAGAGTCTCCGGGAGGCGTTTCGACAGGGGCCCGGGGGTGCCAGGGAGGACGCGCGCATTCTGGGTGGCCAGTGGGGCTTTCGGCTCCATGACATCCGCACGCGGGTACATCTGTGGCATGGCGACGCCGACATCATCGTCCCGCCATTGCATGCCCGGTACCTCGATGCATCTCTGCCGCGCTCACAGCTCGCCCTCGTAGCGGGCGAAGGACACTTTTCCCTCCCCATTAAACACCGGCTCGAGATCCTGGAGATCATCCTGCGCGCGGACGCCTGGTAGTGTCGGCACGGCGTCCCGTGCTTGGTGTGCGCCTGTTGCGGGAAACCAAACCCGCCCCGCAAAAGCTGTTCTTCCCATCCCAACACATCTGTCGTCCTGGCACGCCGGCGGTTCTCGGTCAAAGCAGGTTTTTGAAAAATTAGTTTTTTAAAATAGAAACTTATTCGGATCTATAGGCTCGGCCGTGAAACCTGGCACAGCGGCTGCAATACCGGGGTGGTGGACCTGAAACAAGCCCGGCAACCTTGAGACCGACGTCGGGCTTTGTGATCTCAGCCCGACCGACTGACCATTGAAACTGAACCTTGGGAGAACCTGACCATGATGATCAAAGACCTGGAGATGAAGAAGGACCTGGCGAGCGAAGAACTTTCCGACGTGCGCGGCGGCGCCAACATTATCAAGCAGGGCGGCCAGTACGCCCCCGTGGCGGCGCAGGGTGGTGGCTTCTTCAGCCCGCAGGTTGTGACCAGCGCCCCGGTGAACGCCCCGGTTGCGGTGCTGAGCGACAACGACCTGAAGCTGGACCTGGAGAACAACATCGCCAACGTTGCCCAGTCCCTGGGGACCCGCGTCTGGCAGTAATCCGTCCGCGGCGTTTTCCGACGCAACAGAACGGAGGTCCTCGGACCTCCGTTCTCATTTGGCTCCGACTTCCTCTCGTCCACCCGGGCTTCTGGGGCGCTGAGATACTGCGCACGCCGAGCCACGCATCAGAGATGCCGGCGGATCATTGCGCCCGGCAGAGATCGACCCCTGGTGATCGGGCTGACCGCCAGCCTGCTGAGCCGAACCGGCAGCAGGGGCGCAAAGCGTCTCCCTCAGAATTTGCCGGGATCGAGCTGGAAGCCGCTCAGCTTGAAATAGTCGAATGAAGTGGGTTTCTTGAACAGTTCGGACTGGAACGCCGGAATGCCACTGAGCCGTTGCCTGCTCCAGCCGCCGGTGATGGTACGCATCGCTCGCCGGTCCAGTTCCACGCTCTCCTTCAGGTCCTTGATCACAATGGTTGCCATTGGCGTTCTCCTCGAGCGGGCCGCTCGCAAGTCGGGTGATCGTTCGTTCAGGGCGCAGCCGCCTCAAATCGAATATAGTATAGGCGGGTGCAAAGCTGAAGTCGGCCGTGAGCGTCGGCCGCTTAAGCGTTCCAGCGCGCCTGCCTGCTGCTGCGATTGGCGGCGCGGGCAGCCGCTGGAACGGTCGGCTTACCACTGGCGGTGCCACTCTGACGTCGGGGCCCTGGCGTGCGGCTCGACGGGCGTACAACATCGTTGCGCTGCTAATCAGGAACAGCAAGAATATCTAGTAATATACTGTTTAGTATGATAATTATTTCTTTAACTGAGCGCCGATCCCGCCGCGCGCCGGATTCCGATTGCGACACTGCCGTAAAATTGTCACCAAATGCGGACAAGCGGCGCCGGTTTGTACTAAAGTTTGGAAAACCGGGGCTTGCAGCGGGGCGCAGAGAATCCGCGAGCGGGTGCCAGGCTGGCACGGTCCCGGCTGAAATTGAGTCGAAGGCGCCCGCGGGTGCCCGGCACCCAGTGAGCGAGGCTGTGCATCGCCGTCGCGTGGGGATGAACGGATGGGCAGCTCAGTGCCGGAGGAGGTAGTGGGATGAGTTATCGGTGGTGGTCAAGCTGTCGCACCACGACGGGGAGGCAGCGCCGCGTCAATGAAGACGCCTTTCTCGGCCTCGATGAAGCCGGCCTCTGGCTGGTGGCCGACGGCATGGGAGGGCACGCGCGCGGCGATGTCGCAAGCCGCCTCATCGTGGAGGCTTTCGATGGCCTGGTCAGACCACGCTCGCTCGATGATTTTGCGTCCGAGGTCAAGGCGAGGCTCGCTCTCGCCAATCAGCGCATGCGCGCCGAGGCAAGGAAGGCGGGCTCCGATCAGCTGATGGGCAGCACCGTCGTGGCGTTTCTCGCTTACAAGCGCGAGTGGATGTGTCTGTGGGCGGGCGACAGCCGCGCCTATCTTTTGCGGGATGGCCGCCTGTTACAGATTACCCGCGATCACAGCCTCGCCGAGGAGCTGGTGCAGCGCGGTGAGCTGCACCGCGATGAGGCCGCCCTGCACCCTTCGGCGAACAGGATCACCCGGGCGGTCGGCACGCAGGATCAGCTGGTCGTCGACCAGTACCGCTCCTTCCTCCGGGACGGAGATGCCGTATTGCTGTGCAGTGACGGCCTGAACAAGGAGGTCTGCGACGAGGAAGTCGCCGCCGTCCTGGAAGACTATGACTGTGACGAAGCAAGCCGCGAGCTGGTCGAGCTGACGCTCGAGCGGGGCGCACGGGACAACGTCACGGTGGCGGTAATCCGGTTCGAGGCGACCACCGGTTTCGGCGATCACCGTCCGGATGACACGGCGGTCAATTATGCCTTCACGCAGAGACGGCATCTGTCGGCGCGCCGGGCACCTGTAGCGCGGCGGCGCGAGGTGCTTGAACCGGCAGGTGGGCGGGTGTAAGGGCCATGGCGAGTTTTGCGCACGCACTCAGATCGTTCAGAAGCGGGGCTCTGTCCCAGGAGCAGCTGTTCGCGGAAGTGGATCGGATACTGCAGGACGGCCGGGGCGACGAGGCCTGGCTGCTCGAGACGCTCGACAAGGAAAATACCAAGGTTCCGCTGCCGGCCGATGTCCACGAGGCGGTCAGGGGGCGCATCGAACGGCACGCGGAAAGCAAGAAAAGCGCGCGGGCGGCGCCGGCGCAGGGCACGACCCCGGATGTCGGTAGCGAGGATCCGGACGCCAGCCGCACGCGCCTGGCCACACGCTTTTTTGGCGAAGGCGCCGAGGTCCAGGCGGCTTCCAACGCGTCTGCGAGCCCGGCCGTCGCCACCGGTCTGTATGATGCGAGCAGCATGCCCGGCATCGAGAACATCAAGGGCGTGGGGGATGTCCTGAACGGGCGCTTTGTGCTGGAGGAGCGCGTCGGTACCGGCGGGATGAGCACGGTCTACAAGGCCCTGGATCGGCGCAAGCTCGAGGCGGATGACCGCAATCCCTATGTCGCCGTCAAGGTGCTGAATGTCGAGTTTCGCTCCCACCCTCAGTCGCTGATCGCACTGCAGCGGGAGGCCAAGAAGTCACAGAGTCTGGCCCATCCAAACATCGTCCGGGTCTATGACTTCGACCGTGACGGTGCGACGGTGTACATGACTATGGAGTACCTGTCGGGCAGATCGCTGGCGCAAGTACTGCGGGCGCCGGATTTCAAAGGCATGCCTCAGGAGCAGGCGATGGTCATTCTGGAGCAGATCGCCGACGCCCTGAAGTTTGCGCACGACAACGGCATTGTTCACGCGGATTTCAAGCCCGCCAATGTGATCATCACCGACAGCGGACAGGTCAAGGTGATCGACTTCGGCATCGCACGTGCGTTTCAGCGCCCCGATCAGGGCGACATGGAAGCGACGCGTTTCGATCCCGGCTCGCTCGGCGCCCTGACGCCGACCTATGCGAGCCCGGAAATGCTGGAGCATCAGGTAGTCGATCCGCGCGACGACGTCTATGCGCTGGGTTGTATCACCTACGAAATGCTCACCGGTCGCCACCCTTTCGGTCGCATGCAGGCGACCGAAGCGCGGGACGGCGGGCTGCAGCTGGAGCGCAGGAAGGGGCTCACGCGCAAACAGTGGAAGGCGCTCAAATCGGCGCTCGCTTTCGACCGGGAAAAGCGTACGCCGACGGTGCGCCAGTTCTGCTCCGACGTGCAGTGTGACGGTGTCCTGTCTTCGACCGGGGGCAGGATCACCGGTGCCGCAGCCACCTTGCTGGTGGTGGCCGGCGTCGCCGGCTACTATTACAACACGACGTCGCGGCCGGAGCCGGAGCTGAAGGTGGCTTCGCTGAGCGATGCGCCCGCCGAGTCGGGCGTCGTGGAGCTCGGTGGCCTCGAGCGCGAGGATCCGGAGTCGGTGCCGCAGCCAGCCGACGTTGATGAGAAACCCGATGCGCGGGCGCCAGTGCCGCAGGCGCAAGAGCCCGACGAGGTGGGGGCCGCAGAGGTGCAACTGGCCAGCGCGGCCCGACCGGCCGCGGCCGAGCCCGCGGGGGCTGACGCCGAAGTCGAGGATCTGCAGTCACTGTCGCTGTCGGCAGTCATGTCGGTCATCGACGCCGTCCCCTGTGCGGCTCTGGACGCCAGCCTCGAGGGTGGCACCGTGAATCTGCGCGGCTACGTTTCCAGACGCTTCGAGATGCAGCAGATCGAAAGCGACCTGCTGGGTCTGCCCGGCGCCAGACGCGTCAGCGCTGACCTGTCACGGGTAAGCGATGAAAAGTGCCCCGTCCTCGAGCTCTACGAGCCGTACTGGAGGCGCAATCAGCAGAGTGGCCGGGAGACATCCATCCGCACCCGCAACGCCACGGGCGAGCTCGTTGAAGGAGATCCGCTGGTGGTCAAAATTACAACGCCGCCTTATGAGTCGTTCGTGAATCTGGACTACTACTCCCTGGACGGCGGCGTGGTGCACATGGTGCCGGGCCCCCGCGTGGAGGGCAACCAGGCTCCGCCGAGCTACGCCGCCACCATAGGCGACCTCGGCGAGTGGCGAGTGGCGGAACCCTTCGGTGACGAGCTGGTGGTGGTGCTGACCACGCCTCGGCCAGTGTTCGATACATTGCGTCAGGAAGCCGAGCCAGGTGCCGATTACCTGACCGTGCTGGGCGACCGCCTGGAGGCGCTGAGCAAGGAGGCGGGAAATGGCCGGATCAAGGCGGATTTCGTCATGATCAGCACGCGCCCAAAGCCCTTGTTGGAGCGCCTCAGAGACAAGGCACTCGGTGACTAGTCCAGCGATTTTGCGACCCGGAATCCGTTCTGTATGTAGCGCACGTTGGTGTCGTACTTGAAGCGGCTCGCTGAGTGCGCATAGGTGGAGTCGTTGCGCCAGGAGCCTCCGCGGATCACATTGCGCCGGCAGTCCGGCTCCTTCCAGGCGCTGCCGTCCCTCGGTGCACCGCGGTATGAGTCATGCCAACAATCGGCCACCCATTCCCATACACCGCCGTTCACGCCGTGCAGTCCGAAGGGATTGGCGGGGGAGCTGTCAACGTCGGCGGGGGCTTCATTACTCCAGTCGCCGCCGCAGCCCTTGCAGTTGGCCTTGCCGGGCTGCATTTTATTGCCCCACCAGTAACGCGTGCCGGTTCCCGCCCGCGCCGCGTATTCCCATTCGGCTTCCGTAGGGAGGCGGTAGTCTTCGCCTGTCAGTCTGGAGAGCCAGCGCACGTACCGCTGAGCATCGTTCCAGCTCAGATCCAGCGCCGGCGACCTTTCGTTGAGTCCCGCCGTGGAGCCGTCGGCGATCGCCCTGCAGGCGCCTGCTGAAACACAGGCATTCCACTCCGCCAGCGTGACCTCGTATTTGCCGATCGCATAGGCCGACCCGAGGGTGACCCGGTGGGCGGGTTTCTCGGTGCGGTAGCCTCTGTCATCGCCCATCACGAAGGAACCCGGCCGCACCACCACCATCTCCGGGCAGCCGGGACAGTCCCGCTTGCCCCCGGTGTCCCGGCTGGCGACCGCTTTCGTGGGGGCGGGTTTGGTCACCGCCGGCTCGGGTTTCGGCTCTGGCCTGGGCGCGGCCGGCGCCGCGGTTTTGACCGGCTTTCGCAGCAATTGCCCGTACACGAAGCCGCTGCCACCGTCCGGTGTCTCGATGCGGTACCAGTTCTTGTTGATCACCCGCCCGGTGACCTGAACACGCTGGTCCTTCTTTAACTCTCCGATGCGCTGCGAGCGTGCTGAAGGCAGCTTTCGTACGTTGGAGTTGGTGACCGCCTGATACTCGATGTCCATATCTTCGACTGGAATCGTTGTTTCCGGTTTGGGTTCCGGCTCGGAGCGTTTGTATCGCGCCGCGCGGCTGCGGGCCAGCGGAGCGAAACGTCCGTTCGGATAGGCTTCGAGGTAGGCCTCGTAATCCTCGGCATGGGTGCTGTCTTTGATCGACTCCCAGAACTCGAGCTCGTACTGCGCTTCGCCGTCCGCCGGGAGTATGCCGCCGGTCGCTGCACCCATGGTCGAAAGTCCGATGGTCAGCGTCAGGATGCATGCGACACAGGCTGTTCTCGTCATGATGGTGGTCCGGGTTTCAGTGTTGTTATCAGTCTGGTTCGGCAAATCAGCCTAAAAGGCTAGACGAGCAGCAACCCTTGTGCAACCCGCAGGTTATCGGTGTGGCAGGCTGTTACGTCTAAGCATAGCCGAATGTGCCTGGAGCGCCGCCCGCCGGTACCGCTTGTGCCCGCACCGGGCGTCATGCGGCTTTGCGGCTATTGGAGTCGGGACAACCGCAGCTTGATTTAGCATTTCGGTGATCTATGCTTGGTGTTGCCAACCGGGGCCGGCTGCTGTCGACCGCCGGTTGCCGGTCGAGTGAAACAACGAGATGGTCCTTCATTAGGCGTTGGACTGCTTTTCGGACACGGGTCCCGCAACTGTGAGCACGGCGCGATGCCGTTTCATGCCGGTCTCGGGGCCTCCAGAGAGGGGTTGGACATGCTGATAAGAACGGTCACGATCGCAGCAATGCTGGCGGTTATCGGTGGCAATACGATTGCGGCGGAAAGGACGCCGGCGCCCAAGGATGCCCGCGTCTATATCATCTGGCCGCCGGACGGTGAGGTGATCCATGGGGGCAAGCTCTGGGTGCGCATGGGAATACGCCGTGGCGGTGTGGCGCCGAAAGGCGTGGACATGTCGAACGTGGGCCATCATCATCTGCTGATCGACACCGATCTGCCGCCGTTCGATGAGGAGATTCCATCGGATCGCAACCACCTGCACTTCGGTGGCGGGCAGACCGAGGCGCGCCTGGAAAATCTGCCGCCCGGCAAGCACACCCTGCAGCTGTTGATGGGCGATCACAATCATATGCCGCACGATCCGCCGCTCTATTCGGAGAAGATCACGATTATCGTGCCCCCGTATTGAAGACGGTGCACGCAGGCGGGCTTCGGAAACCATGATGAACCACCAGGGGAACAGACATCGATGATGAGCATGACGAGAAAGATTGGCGCCGCGGTTGTCGGCTTGATGGCGTGCTACGGAGCCGTGATGGCGAGCGAGACGCGCACTCCGGCGCCCGACAATGCCTACCTCTATATCGGCTGGCCCAATGACGGCGAAGTGCTCCCGGCCAACCGGCCGTTTCGTGTCTGGTTTGGCTTGCGTCAGATGGGCGTCGCGCCGAAAGGCGTCGACACTCCCAACACCGGCCACCACCATCTGTTGATCGACACCGACTTGCCGCCGCTCGATCAGGAGATCCCGTCCGATCGCAACCACATCCATTTCGGCGCCGGACAGACCGAAACCAGGATCGAGCTGCCGCCGGGGACCCACACCCTGCAGCTGTTGATGGGTGACCAAAACCACATGCCGCACGATCCCCCGGTCTATTCGAAGAAGATCACCGTCTATGTGAGGTGAGACCGGCGAGCGGTCGGTCTCAGGGCTGCGCCGTCGTGGCCAGCCGCAGGCCAGGCTTCAGGGCGCGGTCGTGGACGGCGCCGAGGAATTCCGTTACAAACTTTTTCTTGTAGGGCTGGGTCAGGAGATCGGGAAGCCCCACGTCGATGACAGCACGATAGTCGATATGGGCACGCCCGTTGCGGGTGCTGAAACTGATATCGCCCCGATTCGCTTGCAGGCTGCCCTCCACCTGCCGCCAGTGGATTCCCTTTTTCCCCTCGTGCCACACTCGAACCCGGGACCACTGCCGGCCGACCGGCCAGGGGAAGCGGAATTTAACCAGGTAATCCTGGCTGTGCAGGTCGCCGCCCACCCGCTGCGTCTCTTCGATCCAATCGTGCAGCGACGGGTATTCGGGAATCGCCGTGAAGATGCTCTGGATCACAGGGCTGTCGACGGGAAACAGCGCCTGCGCGCGGATGAGCCTATCGCCCGATGCTTCGGGCTCGAAGCTCACTTCGATGTGCGGTTCGGCAAGCGCCGGCAGCGCCACACTCAGCAGATGGATGGCGACGCTTGCCAGGTACAGCCGTCGGCGCAGCGCGGTCATGACAACCTGCCTGGGACAAGGTCCTCGAAATCTTCGAGTGACCAGTGCTCCAGCGGCTCGGGCAGCTCGTTATCGTCGACTTCGAAGCCCGCGGCAATAACGGCTTCGAGAATGCGGTCCTGTTCAAGCGTGGCTGCGATGCTGTACATGATTGGCCTCCGGTTCTGTGCCTGTGCTGCGGGCGTGTGGGGAGGGCTATCGCATGAGCTGTGCCAGCTCCGGGGCGTTGTCGGAGTCGGACTTACAAGCTTCTGAGTTTGCTAGAGTTATGGCTTTTGGCTCGATGTGCAATGCGCTTTGCGCGGCAGCCCCGGGAACCCGAAGGTTGGGCGGGGGCGCACAGAAGCCGGTGCCCGGTTCGTTTGCGCGCAACAGTTCGAGGGATCTGCCGCTGTTCATGTCTCCGCCCTGCGTGTTCTGCAGGGCAAGGACGTTTGGCGAGGGTGTGGGGTTCCACGCGCCGGGAATGCCGTTTCGCCGAAAGGCTCGGTCTATGCGACCGCACGGCTTGCCAGGGTGGCTCCGACCAATGCAATACACCGGTGATTGCGAGCGGCTCAGCCTTCAGCCGCGAGACCGCAGGCCGTGGCGGGGCGCAATCTCCCTGAGGCGCGATCAGTACCCAGGGATTACCTCACCGCTGCGCTGCCCGTAATGACGAATTGATCAGAGGTTACTTGGAGCCGGGCACGGTCCGCAGGTGGGCCGACTTATGGCGGCAGAATTCGGGGACTGTCTGACGACGACCAACGACGTGTGCGAGGTTCCTGTAGGAGAAATACTGCGAACCGCCGAAAGCCGGCCGGGACTCAAGCGCCTCGATGCTAGTCCGGGAGGGCGGCGAGCAAGGTGTCGCCTCCCTTGTGTCTCACCTCGATGCCCTGGGGTTCGAGCTCGTCGATGAGTCGCTTCCACAGCCGATCGCTGGCGGCGTCGAAAACAACGCTGGAGTTTCCGGGAATCAGATGCCAGCTGCCGCGGGTAATTTCGTAGGCCAGCTGTCCCGCGGTCCAGCTGGCATAGCCAAGGTAGAAATGCAGCGTGTCACCCGGCAGGTTCTTTTCGAGGGCCTCGTCGAGTACGTCGCGATCGGCGCTGAAATAGATGTCGGCCGCTACGTGCCGAGCGTCCGCTACCGGCTGATCGCCCCGCAGCAGCATGAACACCTGATGCGATCCCAGCGGCCCACCGAAAAAGACCCGGTGCTGATCGGCTTGCGGCAGCCCAAGGTCCGGCAGTGCTTCGGCGAGTGTGATGTGGAAGCGACGGTTGACGATCAGACCCAGCGTGCCATGGGAGCCGTGCTCGAGCAGCAGCACCACCGCGCCGGCGAAGTACGGGTCGGCGAGCGCCCGGCGCGCCACCAGAAACATACCCGCGGCGGGTGCGCCCTCGTCCTGGTCGCGATCAACGGCCGGCATCAGGACGGCCTGCTCCGCAGGCGGCCGGTTGAGCCCCAGCAGCGCGATAAGCACCGCCACGGCTGTAAGAAATCCCAGTGCGAATACCTGAATCCGGCTCATGTGCCTGCATCCTGGGGCTGCAAGAGTCCAGCGAGCGCTTGCTTACACTATAGCAGGCGGCTTCTGGAAGCGTCGGGCCGTTCCGGGGAGGGCGCACTGGCCACCGCTCCGCGCACTGCTGTGCGGCACTGCGACGGCGGCGGCGTCGCCCTGACCGCTGCGCCAGAGCGGCCGGGTGGTCGCAAGCATCGGCCTGTAATACAATTTCCCTGGGTCAGGAGATGCCTGAGGGCACGGGAGACGGGGTCGGGCGATGCGCAAGGCGGGGTCCGAGAGTCAGCCGGACGGTGAAGACCGACAGGCGATCGACGCGGTGTTGCAGGCTGAGCGGGAAGCCGCCCGGGCTGTGGAGGCTTGCGAGCGCCGCGCCCAGGAGATTCTCGAGGCGGCGCGGGCGCGGGCCCGGAGGCTGGTCAAACGGGCCGACCAGCGCGTCACGCTGATACAGATGCGCTGCAGCCAGCGTCTGGACGCCGTCGTGCGGGCTCTGGAGCAACAGCAGGAGGTGCCGGATGACGCGCCCGATCCCGGTGCGCTCGAAGAGCCGGCGATCGAAGCCGTGATCGCCGCCCTTGCCGCCGAGCTGACCGGCGTCGGCGACGCGGCGGGCGAGCAGCCCGACCCGGGATGAGCATCAGCGCCTTTGCCTATGCTCAGGCGCGGCTGCAGGCACGTCACGGTCTGCGCCCCGACGAGCAGCTGTGGCACCGGCTCCAGGGGGTCGGTGAGCTCGGGCATTATCTGCAGATCGCGCGCAGCTCGGTGCTGGAGCGCTGGGTGGGTGGGATGCGGGCGGAGCAGAGTAGCCACGATATCGAGTTATCCCTGCGCACACAGCTGCGCGAGTACATCGACGAGGTGGCCGTGTGGGTGCCCCGAGCCTGGCGCGCCCCAATGGCCTGGACAAAACGGCTTCACGATCTCACTGCCATCAGGCACCTGCTGACGGAACAGGAGTTGCCGGCCTGGCTGAGCCGGGACGCCGCCCTTGCGCCGTTCACCGCCGGCACGATCGCCGAACGGCGCAGGGCCATGGCCGGGTCGGACTGCTCCTGCCTGGTGCAGTCCTGGGACCCGGCCGTTCCCGTCTACCAGACCTGGCTGCAATGCTGGCAGCAGCTGTGGCCGAAGGCGCCGCGCCTGGCCGTGGGCCTGCGTCGTCTCGGGGCGATTCGCGAGCTCCAGGCCAGCGTGACGCTGGCCGGGGTCAGCGATGTGCGCGGCGAGCAGCGGGCGGCCCTCGTCGGCGTCTACGAGCGCGCTTTCCGACGCTATTCCTTCCAGCCCGGGGCGGCATTTGCCCACCTCGCGCTGGTAGCCCTGGACCTGCAGCGCCTGCGCAGCGGTATCCTGCGCAGGCGGCTGTTTGCTGAAACGGCGGAGGCAGGCTGACATGCTGCGGCCCCGGGCGACGCGCTGGCTCGAAATGCTGGTCGCTCGCGAGGATCTTACCGCCGCCGTGGGCGTGCTGGCCGGGACGGGCCGCGTGGAGCTGGAGACCCGGGGCGATGAGCAGGGGCCCCTCTATCTACCCCGGCTGCGGGCGTACCTGGATGAATACCACCGGCTTGAGCGGTGCTACCGGCCGTACTGGCCGAAGACGGAATTCCGCGCCGCGATCCGCTCAGCCAGCCCGAAGCAGGTGCTCGAAACCGGCCTGGCGCGGTTGCGGGCCTGGGAGCAGGCAGCGGCACGCCAGGTCCGGGCGCTGGAAGCCTGTTCCGCGCGTGAGCACGACCTGCGCCTGGTCCACACGCTGGTGGCGCAGCTGCCGGATCCGCTGCCCGACCTGGCGCTGCTGGAGCGCGCCGGTCCCGCGCTGGCGGTGCGCCTGTTCGCGTTCCCTCCCGGGAGCGCTGTCGAGCGCCTGCCGGATGTGTCGCTGTACCGCCGGGTGGAGGCCGACGACTGCAACTTTGTGCTGGTCGTCGGAGAGGCCGGCGAAGTGGCTGCGCTGGAGGCGGCAGTGGCCGAGACCCGGGGCCGCGCCGTTGCTCTGCCCGCCGGGCTGCGTGGTGATCGGGCTGCGGTGCTTCAGCAGATCGCGCAGCGTCTGGGCGAGACGCAGGCGCGCATCGCTAGGCTGCGTCAGGAGCTGCAGGCACTGACACCGCGTTACCATCTGGCGCGGGTGCTGGCCGAGATCCGCCTGCTGGAATGGTTTACCGACAATATCAGCGGGTCGCCGGGCACGGCGAATTTTGCCTGGGTGACCGGCTGGACCGACGATTTCGACGGACGGCGGATTCGTGCCGCGCTGGCGCACGCCGGCATCGCGGCATTGGTGCGCGTCACGCACCCGCCGGCCGGCGCAACGCCGCCGATGGTGCTGCACAATCCGGCCTGGGCGCGGCCCTTCGAGCTGTTCACCCGCATGCTCGGCACCCCGGGTTCCGACGAGGCCGATCCCAGCCCGGTCGTGGCGGTGCTGGTGCCGCTGCTGTTCGGCTACATGTTCGGGGATGTCGGCCAGGGTCTGGTGCTGGCGATCGCCGGTCTGTGGCTGCGGCGGCGCTGGCCCGTGTTCCGGGTGCTGGTGATCAACGGCTTCGCCGCCATGCTGTTCGGCCTGCTGTTCGGCAGCGTCTTTGGTCGCGAGGATCTGATCGCACCGCTGTGGATTCATCCGACGGCGCACCCGGGGCCCGTTCTTCTGGTGCCGCTTGCCGCGGGTGTGGTGATCCTCTCGATCGGCCTGTTCCTGCAGGCCCTGGAGTCCTTCTGGGGCGGCCAGCGCAAGCGCTGGTGGCTGAGCGATGCACCGCTGGGGGTCCTGTACCTGTCGCTGCTGGGGCTCCCCTTCTTCGCCGCGGCCAGGCTGCCCGTCGTGATCGCGCTCCTTTGGTATTTCGCCGGCAGTCTGTTGGAGGCGCGCGGGACAGCCTGGCGGGGCCTTATGGCAGCGGCTGCACGGCTGTTGGAGACGCTGCTGCAGCTGTTGATGAACACCCTTTCCTTCGTGCGCGTGGGGGCCTTCGCCTTGGCGCACGCCGGACTCTCGCTGGCGTTCAACACTCTGGCAGCGGCGACGGACTACGCGATTGTCGGCATCCTGGTGCTGTTGCTGGGCAATCTGGTGGTTATAATGCTTGAAGGGCTGGTGGTGACGGTGCAGGCCACGCGTCTGATCCTGTTCGAGTTCTTCATCCGTTTTCTGCGCGGCAGCGGGCGGGTTTTTCGTCCACTGGCTGCGCCGAGATTCGAGCTGTAACGAGGAGGGAACGTGGCACTGGCGCCGAGAAGCATGATGCCGTGGCTGGTGGTAGCGGGTGTTTCCGCTGCGCTGGCGACGCTGGTGATGTGGTGGTCGCCGCTCATGGCGGCGCAGACCCCGGAAGCCGGCTTCGCGCTACCCCCGTCCGCGGGGCAGTGGGGCCTGGTGGCCGCGGCGCTGGCGACCGGTCTGTCATCACTAGGGGCAGGGCTTGCGGTTGCCAGTGTCGGCAGTGCAGCCATCGGCGCCCTGGCGGAAAAGCCGGAGCTGCTGGGCCGCGTGTTGATCATCGTGGGTCTGGCTGAGGGCATCGCGATTTACGGGCTGATCATCTCCATCCTGATCCTGAACAGGATCACCTGATTCGGTGCAGCACCCGGAGCCTGTCCGAGTCATCTCAAGAGTATGCCGCATGTCCGTGCCTGTGTTCATCGGCGACGAAGTGAGTGCCCAGGGCTATCGCCTGGCCGGGCTGAGGACCCTGGTCCCCGGTGAGGGTGAGCTGCTCGCCGCGATCAAACGCGGCTGTGCGCAGGCACCCCTGGTGCTGCTCGACGCCGGCCTGGCGCAGACCATTCCGGAGAAGACGCTCGATGCGCTGCTCGCAGGCACCGCGCCCCCGGTGGTCGTGGTTCCACAGGTGCGGGGCGGGGTGCCCATGCCCGATATCGTCTCCCGCCTGCGCCGCCAGCTGGGCGTGCTCGAATGAGCGGCTCCGACGGCGAGGCGCAGGCCCGGGAGCGGCTGGTTGAGGTGGTGGAGCGCCACCGCAGGGAGAAGTGCGAAGAGGTGCTGGGGCGAGCGGCACGGCAGGCCGGGGAGCTGGTCACGCAGGCCTTTCGCGAAGCCCGCGGTCGCGCCCGCCAGGGTATCGCCGACGTCCGCCTGCAATACCGGCACAGAATCGAGGCGGCACGGGCCAAGCAGCACACGCAGCGGCGCCAGCGGCGCCAGCGCGACAACAGCGAGCTGTTGGCGCGGCTCTGGGAGCCATTGCGGGCGGCGGTGCATGCGCGATGGCAGGAGCCCGAGGCGCGCGCGGCATGGATCGAGGCGCTGGCAGGCGAGGCTGAGAGCCGATTGCGCGACACCAGCTGGACGGTTGAGCATCCTCCTGACTGGCCGGAGTCCGAGCAGCGTGCGCTGCGTGAGCGGGTTGCAGCGCGCCTGCGTTTCGCGCCTCAGGCGACCATGTCGGCGGGGCTGCGCATTTGTGCCGCCGGTGCCTGTGTGGACGGCAGCGTGGAAGGCCTGCTCAGGGACCGCAGGCGCGTCGAATCGCTGCTGCTGGCCAGGCTGATCGAGCGCGGCAGGAAAGAGCAGGCCGGCCAGGGCAGGTCCTGACCCCCAGCATGACGGCCAGGCGGAATAATCAGAGCCACCAGGGGGCCCGCGGCGGTGTGCGCAGCTGAGGCGAGAATCACCTGGATCAGCGGCCCGGTGCTGCGTGCCACCACGCGCGAAAGCTTCCGCATCAACGAAGCCGCCTACGTCGGGCGCGATCGCTTGCTGGGCGAGGTGATACGCATCGACACCCGCGAGCTGGTGATCCAGGTCTACGAGGACACGACAGGATTACGCCCCGGCGACGCGGTGCTCGGCACCGGCTCGGCCCTGTCGGTGAAGCTGGGACCGGGTCTGCTGGGCAATATCTTCGATGGTCTGCTCAGGCCGCTCGGCAACGAAGGCGAGTACGTGAAGCCGGGGGCCGGAGAGGCGCGGACCGCCCGGCGTTTTCCGTTCAAGGCTACGGTCAGCGAGGGTAGCCGGCTGGCGCAGGGATCGGTGTTCGGGGTGGTCATGCGCGCCGATGCCCGCGCACAGCGCTGCCTGGTGCCGCCGGGTTGGGAAGGCGAGGTCCTCTCACTGGCCGAGCCCGGTGAGTATGCCGAAGACCATCCCGTGTGCGTGCTGCGCACGCCGGCCGGCGAAATCCGCGAAGTCGCCATGTGCCACTCATGGCCGGTCAGGATTGCGCGGCCGGTGGCACGACGCCTGCCGGTGGAGGGGCCCCTGTTCACCGGACAGCGCATGCTGGACAGCATGTTTCCGCTCGGCTGCGGCGGACGCGCCGCCATGCCCGGCGGCTTCGGCACCGGCAAGACCGTGCTCCAGGAGACGCTCGCCAAGTGGTGCGATGCAGACGTTATTGTCTATGTCGGCTGCGGCGAGCGCGGCAACGAAATGGCCGGGGTGCTGCATGAGCTCCCGGCGCTCGACGATCCCCACACCGGCCACCCGCTCATGCAGCGTACCGTGATCATCGCCAACACCTCCAATATGCCGGTCGCCGCTCGCGAGGCCAGCATCTATACGGCGGTGACGGTGGGCGAATATTTCCGGGATCAGGGACTGAGGGTGGCCCTGATGGCCGATTCGACCAGTCGCTGGGCCGAGGCGCTGCGTGAGGTGTCCGGACGCCTCGGCGAGCTGCCGGGCGAGGCCGGTTATCCCGCCTATCTCAGCAGCCGGCTGGCTGATTTCTACGAGCGCGCGGCGCACGTGCGCACTTTGAGCGGACAAACCGGCTCGCTCAGCATCATCGGTGCAGTCAGCCCGCCCTCGGCGGATTTTTCCGAGCCGGTCACCACCCACACCAAGCGTTATGTACGCTGTTTCTGGGCGCTGGACCCGGCGCTGGCTCAGGCCCGTTTCTACCCTGCGGTGCACCCGCTCCACTCCTATTCCCAGGATGTGGAGGTGCTCAAGAATTTCTGGACCCAGCACGGCCATCCCCGGTGGGCGGAGCAGCGCCGGCGCTTCCTCGGCCTGCTGGAAGAGCAGGCGCGGCTGGAGCGGATGGCACGCATTGTCGGCAAGGACGCGCTGCCGCCGCGCCAGCAGCAGGTGCTGCTGTGCGCGGAGCTGATCAATGAAGCTTTCCTGAGACAGTCGGCTTATTCCACGACCGACCGTTTCTGTTCCCCGGAGCGCCAGGTCGCCATGATGCAGACCGTTGCGCGCTTCATCGAGCTGTCCGAAGCCGCACTGAGCCGGTCGATCGACGTGGCGGGCATCGCGACCCTGCCGGTGCTGCGACGCCTGTGGCGGATGGGGGAAGAGATCGGCGAGGCAGAGCTGGAACGCTTCGATGCGCTGCGGCGCGATATGGAGGCCCAGTTCATGCAGCTGGCCGGGCGGGTTGGCGGCGATGCGGCCTGATGTCTATGCGCTCGATGCCGCCACGCGGCTGGAGGGGCCGCTGCTGTTTCTCAGACGCACCCTGCGCTGTGGTCTGAACGAGGCGGTGGAGATCGAGGACGGCACCGGACGCGCGCGCCTGGGCCGCATCGCCGCGCTCGATCAGGACAGCATTACCGTGGAGGTGCTGGAGTCGACCTCGGGACTGGCGCTCGCCGACACCCGGGTGCGCTTCCCGGGCGAGCCGCTCGCATTCGGTGTCGGCCCGGACGTGCTGGGGCGGATCTTCGACGGCGTGGGCCGGGTGATCGACGGCGGCCCGCCGATCGCGGCCACGCGGACGCTGCGCATCGACGGGCGCGCGATCAATCCCGCCGCGCGCGCGATGCCGCAGGAGTTCATCGAGACCGGCGTGTCGACCATCGACCTGATGAACAGCCTGGTGCGCGGCCAGAAGCTGCCGATCTTTTCCGGTTCCGGCCTGCCCCACGACCGCCTGGCGATCCAGATCGCGCAGCAGGCGCGGTTGGTGGATGCCGACTCGGAGGCCTTCGCCATCGTGTTCGTGGCCATCGGCGTGCCATACGACACCGCCGAGGCCTTCCGCGCGGCCATGGAATCGAGCGGCGCACTGGAGCACACGGTGCTGTTTCTCAACCTGGCCTCCGACTCGAGCACCCAGCGACTGTTGAGCCCGCGCTATGCGCTCACCGTCGCGGAGTATCTCGCCTTCGTGGAAGGCAGGCACGTACTGGTGCTGATGACCGACATGACCAACTACTGTGAAGCGCTGCGGGAGGTGTCGTCCAGCCACGGCGAGGTGCCGAGCCGCAAGGGCTTTCCCGGCTACATGTACTCGGACCTGGCGACGCTGTACGAGCGGGCCGGCCGGGTCAGGGGCGTGCCGGGCTCGGTGACGCAGGTTCCGATTCTGACCATGCCCTCGGACGACATCACCCATCCGATTCCCGATCTGAGCGGCTATATCACCGAAGGCCAGATCGTGCTCGATCGCGAGCTTGACCGCGCCGGCGTCTATCCGCCGGTGAAAGTGCTGCCGTCGCTGTCGCGCCTGATGAAGGACAGCACCGGGCAGGGCTACACGCACCGCGATCATCCCGCGCTCGCCAACCAACTGTATGCCGCCTATGCGCGGGCCGTGCACATGCGCGTGCTGGCGAGCGTCGTAGGGCGCGAGGGCCTGTCCGAAATCGACCGGCTGTTTCTCGATTTCGGCGACAGCTTCGAGCGTGAGCTGGTGCATCAGTCCGAGGCGCGCTCGCTGGAGCAGAGCATGGAGGTCGGCTGGCGCCTGTTGCGAACCCTGCCCAGGGCGGAGCTCCACCGTCTCAGCGATCGCCAGATCGCGGATTACATCGACGTGGAGGACGACGCCTAATGCTCCCGGACCTGTCGCCAACGCGCGCCGCGCTCCTGGAGCTCGGTCAAGAGCAGCGGGTGGTTTCGGAAGCCTATGCGTTTCTGGACGAGAAACGGCTGCTGCTGGCCGCCGAGCTGCTGCGCCAGCTCGCGCGCTACCAAGAGCTGCTTCAGAGGATCGAGGCGGCGGTGCGCACGGCCCGCCAGGAGCTCATAGCGGCAGTGCAGCGCCACGGGCTTCAGGAGTTGAGCCTCTACCCGGCGGCCCCGCTCGACGGCGCCCGGATCGAGGCGCAGCAGGGCAACGTGATGGGTGTGACCCTGCTGGAAGGTTCCCTGGCGATGCCCGAAACCCGGCGGCGCGCGCCGGCAGCGGGTCTGCCCTCGCCCGAGGCCGAGCACTGCCGCGAGGCATTCGCCGCCCTCCTGCCGGAGCTGGTGCTGCTGGCCGGGGTTTCGGGCAACCTCTACCGCCTGCTCGCCGAGTACCGGCGCACCGAGCGGCGCGCCCGCGCACTGGAGAACGTGATCCTGCCGGAGATCGAGCAGGCGCTGGCGCAAATGACCAGCCACCTCGAAGAGATGGAGCTGGAAGACGCCGTTCGGACGCACCTCAGAGCGGCGGGCCCGGCGCAGACAAAGTCAAAGCAGTGAGCCGGGCAATTTGGGAATGCCCCAGCTGGTGCTGGGGCGCCGGAACTTGTTGCGGCTGAACCTGCGCATCCACGGGAAGCGCAGCAGACGCCACAGAGGGCCCGAGATACCGAGTCCGCGCATCAGCCGCTGCGTGGCGGGCAGCAGGGGTGGCTCGATGCCCGGCAGCACCCAGTTGCCTGCTTCGCGCGCCTGTTGCGTCAGATGAGCGGGAAGAAAGTCGGCGACCTCGGGCGCCACATAGAATACCGGGGTCAGCCCGACGGCCGACCGGGCCACGCGTCCCCGTGCGATCAGTTGTTCCGCCAGGGGCGTGCCGGGATAGACGCGCACCCCTGTCATGGCCACGACGGCGGTCGGCTGCATGGCGCGGACGGCACGGCAGGTATTGCGCACCGAGGCGGCGGTCTCGCCGGGCCCGCCGAAGATCAGGGTGTGGCAGACGCGCAGGCCGGCATCGAGGCAATGGCGGTTGGCCTCACGCACGGTGTCGGCGTCGAATGATTTTCCCAGCCGCCGCAGCTGATCGTCGTCGGCCGCGTCGCTCCCGAGCTCGATACCCTCGCAGCCGGCGGCGGCCATCAGCCGGGCCTGGTCTCTGTCCAGCTTCACCGGTGTGGCATAGCAGCTCCAGCGAGTGTTCAGCCGGCGGCGCAGGAGCTCTTCACAGATGCCCTCGACGTGACCGCGCGGGAAGTTCAGTATGGAATCGACAAAGAAAATCGGATGCGGTCCGTAGCCCGCCTGCAGCGCTTCGATTTCGTCCACCACCTCGCCGGCAGGGCGCACCTGGAAGCGTGCGCCTTCGAGCAGCGGATAGGTGCAGTAGCTGCATTTGAAGACGCAACCGCGCTTGGTCTGGATGTTGCCGCAGCCGCCGCGGCGGATATAGCGGGCATAATCGAACAGCTCGCGCGCCGGCCACGGCCTGACTTCAGGCCGCGCGCCAAAGCTTGTCGGCGCGCTATGCAAAAATGCCATCCCGGGGCGGCCGTGTCTCGACAGCAGACCAGGAATGTTGCAGGGCATGCGGTTCATTGCAAGCGCGTCGAGCAGGGCGACGAAGGCCTGCTCACCCGCGCCGGAGATGCCGAAGTCCGCGTCCAGGGCCCGCATGTATTGCTCCGGCAGGATGGAAAAGCCGGAGCCGCCCACGACGACCGGTGCGTCGGTCGACCTGCGGACGAGGTCGACGACCTCGCGGTGTCGCGGCAGGTAGTCCACGGTCAGGGGATAAGCCGCGTTGTCGACGTTGCGGATCGACAGGCCGACGACCTCGGGGCGGAAGTCGCGGATGCGCCGTCGCAGCTCCGGCAGCGGCCGCCTGCCGAAACACAGGTCGGCGACGCCGATATGGTGTCCCGCGCGCCGAGCCGCCGCCGCAACGTAGGCCAGACCGAGCGGAAAAATCGGATCCGGTATGTGTTCCCGGTTGGCCGAGACGAGCAGCACTCGCATGGATCGGCCCCTGTAAGCCTTGCCCAGCGGATGGGCATACGGCGGGCTGTTGTGGAAGAGTGTTTCAGTATAGACCGGACTGGCGCGCCGCGGGCGGCGTGAAGCGGTGGTGACATGATGCAAGCAGAAACGGGTGCGCGCCGCGCGGCGCGCCGCAGCTGCATGCTGCTGTCCCTGTTGCTCCGTGCGGTGACGCTGCCTGCGGGGCCGGCCGCGGCTGAGCCGGCCGGCTGGAGTCCGGCGGCCATGACCGACGCCGGTCGGATCTACCATCGCGGGATGGACGGCTCGTCGGTTCCGATGATCATGATCGTCACGACCTTCCAGGCCGCCCCCGCACGCGTCGAGGCGGTCGTAACCGACTATGGCCACTTTGCCGAGTTCATTCCGCACGTGCTGGAAAGCCGGGTCCTGCAGCGCGAAGGCCGTCATCAGTGGGTGTTTCATCGTCTGCGCTTTCCCGGACCGGTCTCCGACCGCGCCTATGTGTTTCGGAGCACCCGCAGCCGGCCCGGCGAGCAGCACTTGCGGGTTGAGTGGAGGCTCTCAAAGCGGCGGTTCCCCGGCGTCGATAAGGCTGCGGGGGTCAGGCCGAAGCGGTTTTCCGGGTTTTGGGATCTGCGTCCCGAAGCCGGTGGCGAGGCCACCCTGGCCCGCTACGCGGTACACAGCGACCCCGGCGGCCTGGTGCCCGCCTGGCTGGTCACGCGCTCGACGGACCGGTACGTCCAGCAGGTCATCGAGGCCGTGCGCCGGCGACTCCTGAGCCGGGCGCCCGCCGGCCGCGGCGGTGCGCAGGGCGTCAGGCCCAGAAGCAGCAGGATCGGGGCGCGCACGGCTTCATTCCTCGCGCAGGGCCTGCGCCGGCTGGACCCGGCGCAGGCGCCACGCGGGGTAGAGTCCGGCCAGCAGGGCGGCGCCGAGCGCCAGGATCAACGCCTCGGGCAGCGTGTTGGCGGGGAGCTGGGTCTCGATGCTCCAGCCGAAGGAGCGGCGATTGATGATGTCGATCAGCACCTTCGACATCAGCCAGCCGAGCGGCAGCGAGAGCAGGCCGGCGTACAGCCCCATGATGCCGGTCTGCAGCAGCGTCAGCAGCGACAGCTGCACCGGCGTGAAACCGGTCGCGCGCAGCACCGCCTGCTCCCGGGTGCGCTCGAGCTGCAGTGCCATCAGTGCGCTGAATACGCCGACGAAGGCGACGCCGACGGCGAGCAGCCGCAGCACCTGGGTGATGGCAAAGGTGCGATCGAAGATCTCCAGCGAACGCGCGCGTATTTCGCGGTTGGAGCGGATCTGGATCGGCTGCTCGAGGGAGTGAAGCGCGGCACGTACGGCTGCGAGGGCATCGTCCAGGCGCGCGCCGGGCCGCAGAAAGACGCCGAGGGTGGAGATCGACGCGTCACCGTACCAGCGGGCATACGCAGAGCGCGCCAGGGTGATCAGGCCGCGGTCCGAGCCGTAGTCGTAGAAAATGCCGCCGATCGGCAGCGTCAGCGCCCCGAGGGGGGTGTGCAGCAGCAGCGGATCGCCGGTGCCGAGATTGTGATGATAGGCATAGGGCTCGGAGACCAGCAACACTTCGCCGCGGCGGTAGCGGGACCACAGCTGCTCGACGGGTGGATTGACGAAGCGGAAGCCGGTGTGGCTGCGCGATGCCGGCTCCAGGGCCAGCATTTCCACCGGACCGTATTCGCTGTCGACCGTCAGGCGCCGCCCGGTGCTGGTCTCGGCGACTGCGGAAAGCGCTTCGATGCGCGCGCGCGCCTCGGCTGGCAGGGCTGCGTCCACGCCGCGGGTGCCGCTGGAGCGGGCAGAGACATAGATATCGCCGGCCAGGGTGTAGTCCAACCAGTCCGCCACGGTGGTGCGAAAGCTGCTGATCATGATGCTCACCCCGACGGTGGCCGCCACCGCAACGGCCAGGGCCGCGATTGCCAGCCCCGTGCGGCTCAGACTGGCTTCGAGGCCGCGCACGGCGAGACGCGCCGTCAGCCCGCCGCGGCGGGTCAGACGGCCGGCGGCTTGGCTCAGCAGGCGCACCGCCGGCGGC
>JASFKW010000042.1:0-26432 GCA_050118435.1 Gammaproteobacteria bacterium
AGACCGGCCAGCCGACCCGCGTCCTTGGTGGCCTGGCGCTGGGCATCATCGAAGTAGGCCGGCACGGTCACGACCACGCCACTGAGCTCCCCGCCAAGGGTTTGCTCGGCCCGGTTTCTCAGCGCCTTGAGAATGTCCGCTGAAATCTGCACGGGACTGCGGTCGCCCGCGGCGGTCCGGATCAGTGGCATCCCGGATTCACCGGCCACGAACTGATAAGGCAGAGCCGTCCCGAGGCGTTTCACGTCGGCCACGCCTCGCCCCATGAGACGCTTCACGGAGCTGACGGTGTTCAGGGGATCGGTTGCGGCGTTGGCCACGGCCGCCGCGCCGACCTCGGGCTCACCCTCGCACCGGTAATGGACCACCGAGGGCAGCAGGTGCCGGCCGCTTCCGTCCGCCAGGGTATCGACCGAACCGCTGCGCACGGTGGCGACCAGGGAGTTGGTGGTGCCGAGATCAATGCCGGCGGCCAGGCGATGCTGATGCGGCGCGGTGGACTGGCCGGGCTCGGAGATTTGCAGTAATGCCATGGTTAACCTTGAAAAAGCCTCACACGGGGGTGCGGCCGGGGATGCCAGGAAATGCCTGCGCTCCATCCCTGGCAGCTCCGGAGCCGGCGCCTCACAACAACTCGTCTTCGAGCTCGGCTTCCAGCTCCTGCGCCTCCTGCCTGAGCCGCGCGAAGAACTGCATCTTTTCGACCAGAGCCAGCGCTTCCGCGCTCTCGGCCGAAGGCCCGTCGAGGGCAGCGGCCAGCTCGGCCTCAAGAGCGCGATACCGGTTTTCGATATCACGCGTCAGCGTGTCGAGCCCGCCCAAGGGGTCCTCCCTGCCCCGCACCTCAGCCAGAGCCTCCCTCAGCTCCATCTGCTGCATGAGGAAGGCCGCGTCCTGATGGGTCGCCGTCTCGCTGCCGCCGGGCTGTCCCCGCAGCTCGAGCAGATAACGCCCCCGCCTGAGCGGATCTTTCAGAACTTCGTAGGCCTCATTGATCCGTGCCGCCTGCTGCAGGGACAGCCGGCGCTGCTGATCACCGGCACCTGCATGGCGATCCGGATGCGCCGAGCGCTGCAGGTCGCGATAGCGCGCATCGAGGGCGCCGCGGTCGAGTGCATAACGCTGCGGCAGGGAAAAGAGCTCGAAGTAGTTCTGCGTCAGAACCGACGACATGGGTCGGGCACTGCTAAACGTTGAAGCTTTCGCCGCAGCCACACTGGTCTTTCACGTTGGGATTGTTGAACATGAAACCTTCGTTCAAGCCTTCCCTGGCGAAATCCAGCTCGGTGCCGTCGAGATAGATCAGGCTCTTCGGGTCGACAATGACCTTCACACCGCGGTCCTCGAAAACCACGTCCGCGTCGCCGATCTCGTCGGCAAACTCCAGCACATAGGCCATTCCCGAACAACCGGAGGTCCTGACCCCCAGCCGCAGGCCCACGCCCTTACCGCGTTGATCCAGAAACTGTTTCACGCGGCCGGCTGCCGCGTCGGTCAAGGTAATCGCCATGCCATCCCCCGGATTAGGGCCTAGTGTGCCGCCCATTGTACCGTACTGAGGTCGACGCCCTCCTGATACATCTCCCACAGCGGCGACAGATCGCGCAGCTTGCCTATTTTGCTCTTGACCAGATCGATGGTGTAGTCGATCTCCTGTTCGGTGGTAAAGCGCCCGATGGTGAAGCGGATCGAGCTGTGCGCCAGCTCATCGCTGCGCCCCAGCGCGCGCAGCACATAGGACGGCTCCAGGCTGGCGCTGGTGCAGGCAGAGCCCGACGAAACCGCCAGATCCTTGAGCGCCATGATCAGGCTTTCACCCTCCACAAAGTTGAAGCTGACGTTGAGATTCCCCGCGATGCGGTGCTCGAGATCGCCGTTGACATACACCTCTTCGATTTCCCTGAGCCCCTGGTAGAGACGGCTCCTGAGCGCCAGGATGCGCTCGTTTTCCGCAGCCATCTCCTCTTTTGCGACACGGAACGCCTCGCCCATCCCGACGATCTGATGCGTCGCGAGGGTACCGGAACGCATGCCGCGCTCGTGGCCGCCGCCGTGGATCTGAGCCTCGAGGCGCACGCGGGGTTTGCGGCGCACATACAGTGCCCCGATTCCCTTGGGCCCGTAGATTTTATGAGCCGAAAAAGACATCAGGTCCACCTTGAGCGCCTGCAGATCGATCGGGACTTTCCCGGCACCCTGGGCTGCGTCGACGTGGAAAATGACCTTGCGCGCCCGGCAGATCTCGCCGAGTGCGGCAATGTCCTGAATGACGCCGATTTCGTTGTTGACGTGCATCACGCTCGCCATAATTGTGTCGTCGCGTAGCGCCTGTCCGAATCTGTCCGGATCGAGCAGCCCATTCTGCTCCGGCTCCAGGTAGGTCACCTCGAAACCCTCCCGCTCGAGTTGACGACAGGAATCCAGCACGGCCTTGTGCTCGGTCTTCACCGTGAGGATGTGTCCGCCCTTCTTGCGGTAGAAATGGGCGGCCCCTTTGAGCGCCAGGTTGTCGGATTCGGTTGCGCCGCTGGTCCAGATGATTTCCTTGGGATCGGCATTGACCAGCGCAGCAACGTGGCCGCGGGCCTCTTCCACGGCCGATTCGGCGTCCCAGCCAAAGGCGTGCGAGCGGGACGCGGGATTGCCGAATCGCCCGTCGGGCGTCAGATAGGCACACATTTTCTCCGCCACGCGTGGATCCACGGGCGTGGTGGCTGAATAGTCAAGGTAAATCGGTGTCTTCAAGTTCATGTTCGCTGTACCTGCTCGGATTTCATCACTGCTTCTCGCCGGCGTCGAGCGGCCGCCCACAGCCGCCGTCTCGGCTCGCTCAGCGTGCCCCCTTCGGCAAGGGCCGCTTCCCTGCTTCAGCATCAGCCCTGCGCTGGAGCTCCCCGGGGACCGTACGCCTTCGGTCCGGGTCACAGACCGCCCGCCCGCAATACACTCAGATGCGCTGAGAAGAACGCCTACAACCTGTTGGCCGCCCGTTGGGGCGGCGCCAGATCCACGGAAACACCGTGCTCGGTCTCATGCTCTCGGGCCGCTTTCCGTGCAGCGCCCTGGTCAACCAGTTTTCCCAGGGTAATGCCGCTGAGAAAGCCGTAGATCTGCTCGCTGAGCTCGGTCCAGAGGTCGTGGGTCAGGCAGCGCTTACCCCCCTGGCAGTCGCCGCGGCCACCGCAACGGGTCGCATCGACGCTTTCATCCACGGCGCTGACGACGTCCGCAACCGCGATTTCGTGCGCCGAGCGACTCAGGGTATAACCCCCACCCGGTCCACGCGTGCTGGCGACCAGGCCCCGCTTGCGCAACCGGGTAAACAGCTGCTCGAGGTAGGACAGGGATATACCCTGCCGTTCGGAAATGCCCGCGAGGGTGACCGGCCCCTGCTCCGCGTGTAGCGCAAGGTCCAACATTGCCGTCACCGCATAACGCCCTTTGCTGGTCAGTTTCATGCCAACCCGTCCGAATCGACTCCGTTTAAACCAGGGTAAAGTGCCATAACCGAGTAAATCGGTCAAGAATTATACCTCCCGGCTACCGCGTCCCACAGCCGCAAAGGCTCATGCAAGGTTCGGATAATAGGTCAATTTTTGCTCACTCGGCTATACCCCTGTAATTTATAGAGGTTAAAGCCGAGCAGGCGCATGACGCGAGGCACCGACACCCGCTCAATCAGCCTTGGGAGATGACTCGTCTTCGCCTGCCTCCTCCGCCCGCTCTTCATCTGAGGGCCGCTCCGGCGAAACGCTGTCGAGCTCGCAGGATTCCAGATCCGGCAGCTGCAGGTCCGCGACTTCACCGCCGAGGCTCTGGAGCTCGCTCCATATCTGCTCCAGCCGCTCATCCATGACGTGGATATGATCGAGCATGCTGTTGATGGCATTGGCCACAGGGTCCGGCATGTCCTGTGTGCTTCCGTAGGCATCGAAGCCCATCTTCTTGGCAATCGCTTCGCGGCGCTTCTGCTGTTCGGTCCTTCCTCCGCCGACCACACGCCCCGGTACGCCCACCACGGTGGCGCCCGCCGGGACGTCTTTCAGTACCACGGCGTTGGAGCCGATCCGCACGTCATCGCCGATCGATATCGGGCCGAGCACCTTCGCGCCGGCGCCGATGACGACGTCGTTTCCCAGCGTGGGATGACGCTTGCCCTTCTCCCAGCTGGTGCCGCCGAGGGTCACCCCGTGGTAGAGCGTGCAATCGTCACCGATCTCGGCGGTCTCGCCGATAACGACACCCATGCCGTGGTCGATAAAGAAGCGACGCCCGATCCGGGCACCGGGATGAATCTCGATGCCGGTAAGCCAGCGGCCCAGGTTGGACAGCACACGGGCAAGCCACATGAAGCCGTTGCGCCACAGAGCGTGGCTCAGCCGGTGGACCAGAACGGCGTGAAACCCCGGATAGGTCGTGACGACTTCGAAACGGGTGCGCGCCGCCGGGTCGCGGTCAAACACGCAATTGAGATCTTCCCGTATTCGTTCCCACATGAAGCCGCCCGCTGCTTAGTCAGGAAACAGACAGAAATAGAGGATATTACAGGCCGGGATCCCGGCGCCGCAAATCAGCCCGGCTTCCTGGCGGCAGCACTGAGGATACCTCGAAGGATGTTTATCTCATTTTGATCGGGTCTGGCGCGACCAAACAGACGCCGCAGTCGCCGCATCAGCTGCCGGGGGGCTTCGGGGTCGAGAAAGTCGATCTCGATCAGCGTCTGTTCCAGATGGCGATAGAATTCTTCCAGTTGCGCCGCCGTTGCATAAGCGTGGTCGGGCTCCTGCGGCTGCGATGCGGCGCCGCTAGCCAGCCTCAGCTCGTAAGCCATGATCTGCACGGCAGCTGCGATGTTCAGCGACGGAAATTCGGGGTTGCTGGGAATCCGGACCAGGTAGTGGCAGCGATCCAGCTCGACGTTGGTCAGACCGCTGCTTTCGCGACCAAACAGAAGACAGACGGCGCCGCTGTCGGGCTGCTTCATCACCAGCGTCGCACAGGCGCGCGGATCCAGCGTCGGTAGAGGCAGCGAGCGGCAGCGGGCGCTGACCCCGATCACCAGGGTGGCGTCCGCAACCGCGGCCTCGAGCGTCTCAAAACACTGGGCGCGGGCTAGCACATCGTCCGCACCGGAGGCCCGCGCCGTGGCTTCGGCGCTCGGATAGCGGCTTGGACTGACCAGGGCCAACCGTTCGAGGCCCATGTTTTTCATCGCACGGGCGGCCGCACCGATATTGCCCGGGTGCGTGGTATTGACCAGGACGATCCGGGGCTGATTCATCTCATTCTCGGCAGAGCTGCGGGACGCATCCTGTCGTGTCGAACTCACACACCTCGCAGCGCAAACGGCATGGCAACATCGACATCGGACAGGCCGGCCGCCACCATCACCAGTCGATCGAAGCCCAGCGCCACGCCCGAGCTGTCGGGCAGACCGGCGGTCAACGCCGCCAGCAGATGCTCGTCGGCCGACATCGGCGGAAGTCCTGACGCCGCACGCAGCCTGTTGTCGGTTGAGAAGCGCAGTCGCTGCTCCGCTGCATCGGCGAGCTCGTGGAAACCGTTGGCGAGCTCCATGCCGTTCATGTACAGCTCGAAGCGCTCCGCCACGGGCAGCGCGTCCTGCCGCACCCGGGCAAGCGCCGCCTGGCTGGCCGGAAAATCGTACACGAGCCAGGTCTCATCTCCGAGCCGGGGCTCGATCCAGTGCGTCACCACCAGGTCCAGCCATGGATTGATCTGCGCCTCGGGCATACCCTCCGGCGGTGGCCCGATGTGGGCCTGGACGAAGCGGCGCAGTGCCGCAATGTCGTCGACCAAGGGATCGAGACCTGTGAATTCTTCAAACCATTGCCGATAACTCAGCCGCCGCGCCGACCGGTAACGGAAAAAACCCTTCAGGGAGAATTCCACCAGCTCCTCGACCTCGTCCATCAGGCCGTGGTGGTCAATGCCGGGCCGATACCATTCCAGCATCATAAATTCGGGATTATGCCTGCGGCCGCTTTCACCGTTACGAAAGACGTGTGCCAGCTGATAGATTGGCCCGCTGCCCGACGCCAACAAGCGCTTCATGAAGCATTCAGGGGAGGTCTGCAGAAACAGCGGCAGGCCGCGCGCGTCTCCTGGGCCGACGTAGTGGGTCAGAAAGGAATCCAGCGCAGGATCGGTCGCCGCAAAGCGCGAGAGCAGCGGCGTGTCCACCTCCAGGACACCCCGTCCACCGAGAAAGCCCCGGACGCGTGCCATGAGCTCGGCACGCAGCCGCAGGGTCTCCAGAGCGGCGGTCGGACGCCAGTGTGTGGCACCCTTCGGATCAGGCACGCCCGACGTATTCGCCGGTCCGCGTGTCGACCTTCACCACTTCTCCGGTGTCCACGAACAGGGGCACGCGTATCACCGCCCCGGTCTCCAGGGTCGCCGGCTTACCGCCGCCGCTGGACGTATCGCCTCTCACACCCGGGTCCGTTTCGCTGATCTGCAGTGTCACGAAGTTCGGAGGCGTAACGCTGATGGGAACGCCGTTCCAGAGCGTCACCTGGCACACGTCCTGTTCCTTGAGCCATTTGGCCGCGTCCGCCACGGCGGCTTCACCGGCAGCGATCTGCTCGAAGGTCGAGGGGTGCATGAAATGCCAGAATTCGCCGTCGCTGTAGAGGTACTGCATATCGGTTTCGACCACGTCCGCGGCTTCCACGGACTCGCCCGACTTGAAGGTGCGCTCAATGACCCGACCCGTTTTGAGATTGCGGATCTTCACGCGATTGAACGCCTGACCCTTGCCGGGTTTGACAAACTCGTTTTCAATGATGGAGCAGGGATCCCCGTCGATCATGATCTTCAGGCCGCCCCTGAATTCGTTTGTGCTGTAGGTCGCCATTGAGCACCTTGTATTTACGATACTGCAAAACCAGGAGGCGTATGATACCCCGAAGCCATCGCGCGCGACAGCCGGTTCGCTGGCAGACTCTGCTCGGCGAGGCCGTCACGGACCCTGAGCAGCTGTTGCGCGAGCTGGAGCTTCCGGCCCGCTTGCTGCCCGGAGCGCTTCGGGCGTCCGCTGGTTTCCGGCTGCAGGTGCCTCGGGGCTTCGTGCGCCGAATGGCTAAGGGCGACCCCGCGGATCCGCTGCTGCGCCAGGTACTGCCGCTCGCGGCAGAGCTTGAGCCTGCGCCCGGCTTTCGTATGGACCCCCTCGACGAGCTCGAATCAATGCCGAAGCCCGGCGTGCTTCACAAATATCGGGGGCGTGTTCTGCTCACCGTGACGGGCGCCTGCGCCGTCCATTGCCGGTACTGTTTCCGTCGCCACTACCCCTACAAGCACGCCAGTGCCGCACGGGAAAACGCGCGGCATGCGATCGACTATCTCCGCAGCCAGCCCGAGGTGGACGAAGTGATTCTCAGCGGCGGCGATCCCCTCACCCTCCCAGACAGCCGTCTCGCGGCGCTCGTGACGGAGCTTGCAACCGCGCCCCAGCTCCGCCGTCTGCGCATTCACAGTCGACTGCCGGTTGTGTTACCGGAACGTGTGGATAGCCGTCTGCTGCAGTGGATGACGACGTCGGGCTTTCAGGTCGTGCTGGTAATCCACTGCAACCACCCCAATGAGATCGACCTGTCCGTACGGCAGGCACTCGAGAAGCTCCGCGCCGCAGGCGTCACCCTGCTCAACCAGGCCGTGCTGCTGCGCGGCGTGAACGATCGGGTCGAGGCGCTGGCAGAACTGAGCACACGACTGTTCGAAGCCGGTGTGCTGCCGTACTATTTGCATCAGCTCGACCCCGTCCAGGGCGCGGCGCACTTCGAGGTCGACGACCGAACCGCCAAAGCCCTTGTCGATGCGATACGCAGCCGTCTGCCCGGCTATCTGGTGCCGCGCCTGGTGCGTGAGCAGGCCCGCCAGCCCCACAAGACGCCCATCCTGTAGGGCCCTGTCAACACTTGGTCGATCGCCGTGCCCCGGTGGTCGGCGGTGCTGCCGACCTGCGTCGACTGATTTCCGTCATCCTTATCGAAACCGTGCCGGTCGGGTCCGCGTCCAAGGTTATTGCCTCCATCCCAGCGTGCTCCGCGCCAGACGCGCTCCCGAGAAAAAGCCGTTCAGTTTTGCTTCCCGGGGTCGATAGCCCGGCGGAGCACTGGGACGCTACCACCGCGATCGGCACCCGACCTTTCGGGCCGGCCACCAAGACACGAACTGTAATGCATCTCTCCGTACCCAGTCGCACCGCCCCGGGCAGCGGATCGTTCGACAGCCGTCCGGCCGCGGTGCAGACCTGGATCGACCATCTGCCCATGGGCGAGGTCGGCCACAGCTCTCGGCTCCTCTTCGAGGCGCTCACCGAGCTCAATCAACAGGATATACCGGCGCGCCAACGCTTCAGGGCGCTGGAGATGCTGCGCGAGCCGGTGCGCTTCGTCACCGATCGGCTGCAGACGCATTTCGTCTCTCGACCGCTGCCGCTGGCGCCCAGGAATCTCCTGGTCGCCCAGCTGTCCAGGGAAATCACTCATCTCATGGCGACCGGATACAAGATACTGGTGACGGAGCAGCTGGCCGGGATCGGGCGCGGCGACGGCGAACTTCTGATCACCGCAATCCATCGCGCCACCAGGCTGCTGAGCGCAGTGCTGCTCAAGGCCTATCAGGTCTACGAGCCCTACCCCGACTGCGTCTGGCTCGAGATTCATTCGCTGTATCGCTTTGCGGAAGAAAACGCGCTGCACAGGACGGAGGTCACTGACGGCTGGCTGAAACGCGCCAGGGCGTCCACCGTGGCCGATGCCTACAAGCAGATACTGCTTCTGGCACTGGCGTGTCCGTACCGCCTGCGTCAGGACGAAGCTGCGCACATCTACGAGGCTCTGGAGCAGTGGGCTCCTCGGCTGCAGCTTCGACCGGTGGAGGAGACCTGCGATGCGCTGTTCGTCAGCGACCTGGATTCCGATCAGCCGCCGACGTACCTGGTTCTGAGCCAGGCGGGCGCGAACCGGCACAGCTGCCGGGCACTCGACGCCACGCCGCTCGCCGATCAGCTTCGCAACCTTGCAGGCCGTCGGGGGGGAGCGGCCGGCCCCGGGCTCGGCGACGTACACACCCAGACTCTGCGCCGGCTGATGCTCGCCTGGGGGGTGATGCCGAAGCGCCGTTACACACGGGTGCAAGGCTCATCGGAGGTCATGGTGACCATCGGCCTGAGCTCCATCCACTACTTCGTCAGTGGCGAGGTGGCGTTCAACGCCAAAGCGGAACCCGCGCAGGGCTGCCCGGAACACAGCCGGAGCACGGGTGCGCCGGAGCCGGGCCGTCGCCCCCGGAACGAACCGCGAGAAAACCGGGCGCGTCGAGGCGGGGCCCGGCGCGCGTCGGCGGTAGGCTCCAGCGTCGCGGGAGAAACGGTGTTCCCGGGCGCGCGGATTGACACCAGGCACAGCGCCCGGAGCTGGAAGATGGTGGACGTCAGCGCCGGCGGCTACCGTCTGCTGTGGGATAACCCGGAAGCCACCAACGCGCGGGTCGGAGAGCTGCTGGGGATTCGTGAGCCAAGCGATCCCGACAGCTTCCACTGGCGCCTGGGGGTGATTCGCTGGCTGAAATCCTCCGGGAAACCGGGTATCCAGTTAGGCGTGGAGATGCTGTCGCCCGGGGCGGTTGCGATAGCGGCGCGCCCCGAGACGGGCAAAGCGACGGATACGCATGACACGCGCGGGCTGCTGTTACCCCACATCGACGGCATTGAAGGCCAGGCCACATTGCTGTTGGCATCGTCTCCGTTCAAGCCGGGCAGCACGGTGGTCGCCGAGTGTCAGGGCAAACGCATCCGCGTCCGACTGACAAAGCTGATCGAAAACACAGGCCGCTTCGCGCAGTTCCAGTTCCTGCCGCTCGGCGAGCTCGGACAGGTTCGCGAGCGCAGATCACCCGGCACACACAGGCCGCTTGATATCAAAGACATATGGAGCTTTCTCTGAGCCACAAGCAAGGTCGGGAAACCTCACTGCGGGCATCATCGGGCACTGTGGCGGCGTCCACGTCCCTCTCGAGCGGGGCGGCGAAGCCGCGGCAGGTTGAAGGCCGACGGTTCCAGCTCGACGAAGAGCGAGATGCATCACGCGTTTCGGCAGCCTGCGCCTCGACGGATCCCCTGAGGTTTAGCCGGCCCGGGAACACCACACCGCGCGTGAGCGGGTACCACCGCGCGTAGCCCGTCAGGCCCATAAAGATTCGGCCTGCCTGTGCCGAAAGAACAGGGGGTGCGACCGGCTTTTCGGGGCCAGCGGAATCCAGGAGAACGCCTTTCACATGGACATGGATCAACGGCTGCATCTGCTCATCGTGGAGGAATCCCGCAACGACGCGGAAGGCCTGGCCAATATACTGCGCAATGCCGGCCAGGCTTCGCGACTTAGCTATGCCGGTGATCGCGCGGACGTCGCCAATGCGCTCGATCGGCAGCTCCCCGATCTGGTTCTCTGTGCCAGCAGACTGGATACTGTCTCCATCTCCGACGTGGTGCTGCTGCTCGAGCAGCGGGAACTGGCGACGCCGCTGATCGCCATTGGCGAGTCGGGCGATGAACCCGCGGTAGTCGAGGCCATGCGCCGCGGCGCCACCGATCTCTGCTCCTATGACCAGCCCGAGCACCTGCAACTGGTGGTGAAACGGGAACTGTCGCGGCTCAGAGCATCCCGCAATGCGCGGACCTTCGAGCTCAAGCTCCACGAAAGCGAGAGGCGCGCGCGCATGCTCATGGAGAGCTCGCGTGACGCAATTGCCTACGTCCACGAAGGTATGCACATTTTCGCCAACCGGCCCTACCTCGAGATGTTCGGCTTCGATGAGCCCGAGGAGATCGAAGGTACTCCCATCCTGGACATGGTGGCACCTCAGCACCATGCGGAGTTCAAGGATTTTCTGCGCAGCTGCAGCGCGGGCGAGGGCCAACCGGGCAAGCTGCAGACCCACGGGTTGCTGCCCGACGGGAAGACCTTTGAAGCGGAGATGGAATTCGCCCCGGCCAGCATCGACGGTGAGCCCTGCACGCAGATCGTGATCCGCAGTCAGGCCGGCTCGAGCAAGGAGCTGGAGCAGAAGCTCAAATACCTCAGCAAGCAGGATGTCCTCACCGGACTGTTCAATCGCCAATATTTCATGGAAGAGCTGGAGCTGGCGGTGATGGATGCGGTCAGTGGTTCGAGAAGCGCGGCCGTCATGTACCTGCTGCTCGATAACTACAAGGACATCAAGAATAAACTCGGCATCGGTATCGCAGACATGGTCATCAGCGACATGGCGGACGTATTGCGAGGCGTTATCGGCGACGGCGACATCGCCGCCCGCTTCGGCGACCACTCCTTTGTGGTTCTGCGCCGGAACTGCGATTCCCAGTCGATCCAGTCACTGGGCGAAGCCGTGCGGCAGGCCGTGGAGAATCACATCGCCGACGTGGACAATCAGTCGGTGACCACGACCTGCAGCATCGGCATGAGTATCGTCGCCGAAAGCACGCCTTCGGCCCACGAAGTGATTTCGCGGGCCGATCTGGCCTGCGAAGTCGCACGTTCGTCGGGCGGGAACCGGATTCATCTCCACAACCCGGTGGTGGACGAGAAAATCGGCAAGGAACGCGACCAGCAGATGCACGCGCTGCTCAAGGAGGCGCTGGAACACGATCAGTTTCAGCTGCTGTACCAGCCGATTGTCAGTCTCCAGGGCGATCCGAGCGAAAAATATGAAGTACTGCTGCGCATGCTGAACGATGAGGGCGATCACATCCTGCCGAGCCAGTTTCTGCCGATATCTGAACAGACCGGCCAGTCTGCCGACATCGACCGCTGGGTCATCAGGCACGCCTGCAGAATGCTGGCCGAGCATCGTGCCAAGGGCGCTCAAACGCAATTTTTCATCAAAGTCTCGGCCGTAACCCTGCTCGAGGAAGATCTCGCCCCGTACGTCCAGCAGTGCATTCGGGAAGCCCGCCTTCCGGCCGATGCCCTGATCTTCGAGATTGCGGAGAAACATGCCGCTCAGCACCTCAAGCACGCCAAGGCGTTCGTAAACAAGCTCCGGGAGCTGCACTGCTCGAGCGCCCTCGAGCACTTCGGAGCCAGTCCCAACTCGTTTCAGCTGCTCAAGCACCTGCCGGTGGACTTTCTGAAAATCGACGGCTCCTTCATTCACAATCTTGCCAGCAAAAACGACAATCAGGCGATGGTGAAATCGATTCTCGACACCGCGGCGTCCATGAACAAGCAGTGCATCGCCGAATACGTGCAGGACGCTCACAGCCTCGCCGTGCTCTGGCAGAGCGGCATAAACTATATCCAGGGCAATTTCCTCCAGGAGCCGAGCGAGGCGCTTAACTACGATTTCTCGGGCGAGCTTGCCTGACAGCAAACCGCCGCCCGGCCTCTACGTTGTCTCGTCGAGCAGGTGGGATACCAGCCCATCGGCCAGCTTAGGCTCGAACCAGGTGGATTTCGGCGGCATTACCTCGTTGGCGTCCGCGACCGCCATCAGGTCGTCCATGCTGGTGGGGAACAACGAAAAGGCCACCGCCATTTCCCCGCTCTCGACACGCTTCTGCAGCTCGCCCAGGCCACGGATGCCCCCGACAAAATCGATGCGCGAATCACGGCGGGGGTCGCTGATACCAAGGACGGGCTCGAGAAGATTGTCTCCGAGCAGACTGACGTCCAGCCTGGCCACGGGGTCATCTGGTATCCGCTCCGGGTGAATGGCAAGCCGATACCAGCTTCCTTGCAGATACATCCCGAATTCGCCGGGCCGCGCAGGCGCGACCGGAGCGCGTTCCTGCCGCACATCGAAAGCCTCCCGGATTCTTTCCCGCAGCCGGTCGGCGGACAGGCCGTTCAGATCCCGCACAACCCGGTTGTAGTCGAGGATCTGCATCTGGTCGTGAGGGAAAATCACCGACAGAAAATAGCTGCTCATGGCGTCCAGTCCCGCCCCCAGCCTGGCAGCCACCCGTGAAGCAGCCGCAGAACGGTGGTGACCGTCGGCGATGTAGATCGCCTCCATGCGATCAAAGTCGTCGCTGAGCTGCTTGATAATTTCCGGATCACTGACCACCCAGAACCTGTGACCGACACCGTCGTCGGCCGTAATGTCGTACTCCGGTGCGCTTTCGGTCACAGATTCGACGAGCGCGTCTATCGCCGGCGCGGAGCGATAAGCCAGCAGCACGGGGCCGGTCTGAGCGTTCAGCGCTTCGATCTGGCGCACCCGATCATCTTCCTTGGCCGGTCGCGTGAGCTCGTGCCGGCGGATCCGGTTGGTGTCATAGTCGGCCACCGATGCCGCTGCAACAAGCCCGGTCTGCACGTGCCCGTTCATTCTGAGGCGGTAAACGTAGTAGCAGGGCCTGTCATCGCGCCTGAGTACACCCTCGCCGACCATCCTGCGCATGTTCTCAGCCGCCTTGGCATAGACCGCAGCGTCATAGGGATCGGTATCCTCCGGCAGATCGATTTCGGCTCTGGAGATGTGCAGAAAGCTCCAAGGCCTGCCGGCGGCTCGCTGCCGGGCTTCCTCGCTGCTCAAAACGTCGTAGGGCGGAGCGATCACCTCGTCGGCGTACCGCGGCAGCGGTCTAAGACCGGCAAAGGGACGTATCAGGGGCATAGGCTCGCTGTCCTGGTTTCAACAAATTGGAATATTTTTCTATTCTACCCGGGACCTCGTTCCGGCGCATTGTCTATACTGAGCTGCGAAACCGGTCGAGCCTCGGGGAGGACGCCAACGTGGAACAAGCGCTGCAAAAAGTAGAATTCGATGAATACGGGCTGCTCAGAGATCCAGGCGACTGGACGCCCGAGCTCGCGCAACAGCTGGCGGTGAGCGAGGGTGTGGCGGAGCTCACCGACCAGCACTGGGCATTCCTGGGAGCGCTGCGAGATTACTATTCGCGCTTTCAGGTGCCGCCGCCCACCGCCAGGATATGCCACGAGCTTGGCATGAGGCACGGCTGCGGACACGAGCTCTTTCCATCCTGTCTCGCCGCGTGGCGCATTGCGGGTCTGCCGGACCCGGGCGAGGAAGCGAAATCCTACCTGTCAGGCGAATGAGCCAGGCAGCGTCCTGAGCGACACGGGCCGCCCCGGCCGGGCGCGGTCCGGCTGAAGAGCAGGTCACAGCTTTTGCAGATCGGCGTCGCCGAGCGCCTCACTCCCGCCCGGCGTTCGCCTGCAGCGCAGCGATGCGCTCTTCCAGCGGCGGGTGTGACAGAAACAGGCGCTTCAGGCCGCGGGCGCCGCTCCCTGAAACGCCGAACGCCGCAAGCTGGTCGGGAAGGTGCGCCTGGCCGGCGGTCATCTGGAGACGCTGCAGAGCGGCAATCATCTTGTGCCGGCCAGCCAGCCTCGCGCCGCCGGCATCGGCGCGAAATTCACGCCAGCGCGAAAACCACATGACAATGGCGCTGGCCAGTATGCCCAGAAATAGCTGAGCGACGATGGTCGTTATCCAGAACGCCGGACCGTGGCCGCGCTCGGTCTTGAATACCACACGATCGACCACGTAGCCGATCACGCGGGACAGGAAAATGACAAAGGTGTTGACGACCCCCTGGATGAGTCCCAGAGTTATCATGTCGCCGTTCGCCACGTGACTGACTTCATGGCCCAGCACGGCCTCGACCTCGTCGCGTCTCATACCGCGAAGCAGACCAGTGCTGACCGCGACCAGGGCAGCATCCCGCCGCATGCCGGTGGCAAAGGCGTTGGGATCGGGCGCATCGTAGATCGCGACCTCCGGCATGCGGATGCCCGCCTCCCGCGCCTGACGCGACACGGTATCCAGCAGCCAGGCCTCGGTCTCGCCGGCAGGCCGCTCGATGACCCGCGCACCCGTCATGTGCTTGGCGGACCACTTCGAAATGGCCAGCGAGACGAAGGCGCCGCCCATGCCCAGAACGGCAGAGAAGATCAGCAGCGCGCGCAGGTCCAGCCCCACACCCTGCTCATCGAGAATGCGCTCCACACCCAGCACCTGCAGGGTAACGCTGAGCACCGCCAGAATGGCGACGTTGGTCGCCAGAAACAAGAACACGCGCTTCATAGGAGATTGCACTCCGCTTGGATCGACAGCGGGAAATATTGAGGCTGGAGCCGCCCTTTTCAAGCGCCAGGAGCCTGTCCGATCAATCCGCGTGGCCGCATCGCGTGGGCACGCGTGGGCGGTTTCCCTATTGCCCGAGAGGACAGCCGGCTCTATTCGATGAAGCCAATAGAAACAGCGAGCCGTTTTGCCGCAGTAGTCACGGGAGTGCTCGGCTACTCCGCATATATCCGATCGACACGCTGGAGTCCGCGTGGCAGCTTCTTGCCCTTACGCCCCCGATCACCATGGTAGTGATCCAGGTCGGAGGGCTTGAGTCGGAGATGGCGCTTGCCCGCGTGCAGCACCAGGCTCGCCTCGGCCGGCACGCTCACCACCCCGAGCATGTATTCTTCCCGCGCGGCCAGCTTCTTGGGAGTGACGCCCTGTATCTTGATTCCCTTACCGCGGTTAAGGCGCGGCACCTCGGCGGCGGCTATGACCAGCAGCTGACCCTGCGCATTCACTGCAGCCACCCGGTCCGTTTCGGGATCACTGACCCGCGTGGGAGGCAACACCTCGGCGTTTTTCGGTACCGAGAGCACCGACTTACCCGCCTTGGTGCGTGCCAGCAGATCACCTAGTCTGGCCACGAAACCGTATCCTGCGTCGGTGGCGAGCAGCCAGAGGCTGTCGGGCTCGCCGGTCATCACACCGACAAACCGGGCGCCGTCGGGAGGCGAAAACCTTCCGGTGAGCGGCTCGCCCTGGCCACGCGCCGACGGCAGACTGTGCGCCGCCGCGGTGTAGGCGCGGCCCGTCGAATCGAGAAACACCACCTGCTGATTGCTGCGCCCCAGGACCGCCCCCTTGAAGCCGTCCCCGGAGCGGTAGCTGAGAGCCTCGGCGTCGACCTCGTGCCCCTTGGCGGCGCGCACCCATCCCTTCTCCGAGAGCACCACAGTGACCGGCTCGCTGGCGATGAGGGTGGTCTCGTCCATCGCCTGCGCCGCCGGACGCTCGATCAGCCGCGACCGGCGCTCATCGCCGTAGCGTTCGGTATCGGCCAGGATTTCCTTCTTTATCAGGGTCCGGAGCCGGCTCTTCGATCCAAGCGTCTTTTCCAGGTTGTCGCGCTCGGCGCTGAGCTCGTCCTGCTCACCGCGAATCTTCATCTCCTCGAGCCGCGCCAGGTGACGCAGCCTGAGGTTCAACACCTCCTCCGCCTGTCGGTCGCTGAGACTGAATCTTCGCATGAGCACCGGCTTCGGATCGTCCTCATTGCGAATAATGGCAATAACCTCGTCGATGTTCAGGTATGCGATCAGCAGGCCGTCCAGAACGTGCAGACGATCCAGCACCTTGTCCAGGCGGTACTGCAGGCGACGGGTCACGGTGACCGTGCGGAACTCGAGCCATTCTTTGAGCAGGCTGCGCAGGTCCTTGACGCCGGGTCGGCCGTCGAGACCGATCATGTTGAGGTTGATCCGGTAGCTGCGCTCGAGGTCGGTCGTCGCAAACAGGTGCGACATGAGCGCTTCGATATCGATGCGTCCGGAGCGCGGTACGATGACCAGACGGGTCGGATCCTCATGGTCGGACTCGTCCCGCAGATCGCTCACCATCGGCAGCTTCCGGGCCGCCATCTGCGCGGCGATCTGCTCCAGCACCTTGGCGCCGGAGACCTGGTAGGGCAATTCGGTGACGACGATATCGCCGTTATCACGCTCATAACGCGCGCGCACACGCACACTGCCAGCGCCATTCGCGTAAGCACGCTCCAGCTCCTCGCGCGGCGTTACGATCTCGGCCCCGGTTGGATAGTCCGGGCCCTGGATGTGCTCGCAAAGCTCTGCGACGCCAGCCTTGGGATTCTCCAGCAGGTGGACCGCCGCATCGGACACTTCGCGCAGGTTGTGCGGAGGAATATCGGTTGCCATCCCCACCGCAATGCCTGTCGCACCATTGAGCAATACCGCGGGCAGCCGCGCCGGCAGCAAGGTCGGTTCCCGGAGCGTGCCATCGAAGTTCGTCGTCCACTCGACGGTGCCTTCGCCGAGCTCAGTCAGCAGCACCTCGGCGAAAGGCGCCAGGCGCGCCTCGGTATAGCGCATGGCTGCGAAGGATTTAGGATCGTCCGCAGCCCCCCAGTTCCCCTGACCGTCGATCAACGGGTAGCGGAAGGAAAACGCCTGGGCCATATGCACCATGGCCTCGTAGCAGGCGGCGTCGCCGTGGGGGTGATATTTACCCAGGACGTCACCGACCGTGCGCGCCGATTTCTTGAACTTTGCGCGCGCCGTCAGGCCCAGCTCCGACATGGCGTAGACGATGCGTCTCTGGACGGGCTTCAACCCGTCGGCGAGGTGCGGGAGCGCCCTGTCGAGGATGACGTACATGGAATAGTCCAGATACGCCTTCTCAGTGAATTTGTGGAGGGGGAGCCTTTCAGCGCTCTCGGGAGAGGTATCCGTCGCCATGCCCGTTCCGTGTCAGTCCGCAAGCCGGCGCTCATTGTAACGGGCCCGCGCCGCCCGCGTGAAGGGATTTGAACGTGGCAGGGGCGCTGCGCAGTGCTCAGATCGTTGCGGCGGACCCTGCGCATTGAGCTGCCGACATAGGCACCGGCAAACAGGGCCTAGACATCGGCAAGATTGCCGTTTCTCTCCAGCCAGCTGCGTCGGTCGGCAGAGCGATTCTTGGCGAGCAGCATATCGAGGATCTGGTGACTGTTATCCCCTGCTTCGATGGTCAGCTGCACCAGCCGTCGGGTGTCAGGGTCAATCGTCGTCTCCCGCAGCTGCATGGGATTCATCTCCCCCAGCCCCTTGAAACGCTGCACGTTGACCTTGCCCTTCATGTCTTCAGCGGCAATCCGGTCCATGATTCCCTGGCGCTCGGCGTCGTCGAGCGCATAGAAAACCTGCTTGCCCACGTCGACGCGGTACAGAGGAGGCATGGCCACGTGCACGCGCCCCGTCTCCACCAGGCGTCGGAAATGGCGCAGGAACAACGCACACAGCAGTGTGGCAATGTGGGCACCGTCCGAGTCCGCATCCGCAAGGATGCAAATCTTGCCGTAGCGCAGGTTACTGAGATCGTCGGAACCCGGCTCCACACCGATCGCGAGCGCTATGTCGTGCACCGCCTGCGACGCCAGCACTTCCCCCGCATCAACCTCCCAGGTGTTCAGGATCTTTCCCCGCAGCGGCATCACGGCCTGATATTCGCGATCGCGCGCCTGCTTCGCCGAGCCGCCGGCGGAATCGCCCTCCACGAGAAACAGCTCGGAGCGGTGCACGTCATTGCTGCTGCAGTCGGCCAGCTTTCCCGGCAGAGCCGGGCCCGCGGTGACCTTTTTGCGCACCACCTTCTTGCCCGCGCGCTGGCGGCTCTGCGCGTGCTGTATGGCCAGTTGCGCTATCTGTTCGCCGGCCTCCGTATGCTGGTTCAGCCAGAGACTGAACGCATCCTTCACGATGCCCGAGACGAACGTAGCGCACTCGCGCGAGGAGAGGCGCTCCTTGGTCTGGCCCGAAAACTGGGGATCGACCAGCTTGACCGAGAGAATATAGGCACAGCGCTCCCATACATCCTCGGGAGCAAGCTTCACGCCGCGCGGCAGCAGGTTGCGGAACTCGCAGAACTCTCTCATCGCCTCGGTCAAGCCGGTGCGCAGGCCGTTCACATGGGTCCCGCCCTGCGCCGTCGGAATCAGATTGACATAGCTTTCGTTGGCGAGCTCGCCCTCTTCGGGCAGCCACGCCAGCGCCCACTCCGCGGCCTCGGCGTTCCCTTCGAAGCTGCCGGTGAAAGGCTCGGGTGGGACGCGGGGCACGTCACCCAGAGCATCGAGCAGGTAGTCGCTCAACCCGCCGGCGTACTGCCAGGATTCCTCTTCGCCGCTTTTCTCGTCCGTCAGGGTGACATGCAGCCCCGGACAGAGCACCGCCTTGGCGCGCAGAACGTGTCGCAGCTGCACGAGGGAAAACTTCGGCGAATCGAAAAACCGCAGGTCCGGCCAAAACCGCAGCCGGGTACCCGTGTTCTGCCTGCCGACCTTGCCTACCTCGTCGAGGCCCGCAACCTTCTCTCCGTGCTTGAAGGCAAGGTTATATTCTCTGCCACCGCGACGCACCCAGACTTCGAGATGTCTGGAAAGGGCATTCACAACAGAGACGCCGACACCGTGCAGGCCGCCGGAAAAACGGTAATTCTTGCTGGAGAACTTGCCCCCGGCGTGCAAGCGGGTGAGGATCACCTCTGCGCCCGAGACGCCCTCCTCGGGGTGCATGTCGACCGGCATTCCGCGCCCGTCATCGCTGACCTGCAGTGAGCCGTCCTTGAAGACCACGACGTCGATCCTGGTCGCGTATCCGGCCACCGCTTCGTCTACGCTGTTGTCGATGACTTCCTGCGCCAGATGATTGGGGCGGCTCGTGTCGGTGTACATGCCCGGTCGCTTGCGCACCGGGTCCAAACCGCTCAGCACTTCGATCGAAGCGGCGTCGTATTTGCTGGCCATGCTGGTTTCGGGGTCGTCGTTTGGATTGGCTGCGTATGCTACAGAAACCCGGCCTCGGGTTCTATGCATAGGCTCAGAAGCTGCGTCTGAGACCGCGGCTCTTGATCCGCCTGAGAATCTGCTTTTCTCGGTTGTAACCGGGCAGGGGGCACAGGAATTCCTGCATCAGAACAGAGCGGTAGCGATCAGCGCCGAACGAGCGCACAGAACGCCACGCGCTGTTCTCCAACCGCTTGAAGCTGCCACCGCTTGCGTACGCATAGCGCTGGTACTCTTTCTTCGAGCAGCGGACACCTTCGTAGAACACATTGTCCACGCCGGTGGTCGACCGCAGGATTCCCGTGTAACGCACCACCCGGTCATCGCCGACCTGCAGCGAGCTGCCGTCGATCCAGAACGTGAAGGGAAAGTCGTTCAGTGAGAGCTCGACCCGGATCAGGTTGTCTTCGTCAGGATAGGGTGGCAAGACCACATCCTGCTCCTCCCAGGCGGGACCTTCCTTGTATTTCGCCCAGTCGCCCTCGCCGTAGACATCTTCGTCAAAACCAAACGCCGCGTGCCAGCACGCCAGCATCGCAAATGCCGCCGGAATCAGGCTTGACCGCTGAAGACTCATGCTCACTCGCATCCTTCGCCGGAGTTTAGCGAGTCAGGGCCAAACTGGGAGGCCGTGGCTTCGCGCCTCGGGTCGAACAGAAACTGTTCCGCCATTTGGCGGTAAAGATCCCGGGCCTCGGGGTCTGAGGCCGGCGGCGCCGGCTTGACAACCGCCGCCGTCGCGGCGATCTGCCAGGCCTCGGCGGGATTCAATCGAGATCCTTCAGCAGCGAGGCACGAACATTGTCGGGCAGCGGCTCCAGCTGGCGGGTATAGGCACTGTGTGTGACCCCGGCACCAAGACTCGCGCCTTCCCTGACGGCTTCGATCATGTCCGGGGTGAGCTCAAAGCGCAGGAAATGAACCGACGAGGTCTTTTCGGTGTCCTCGCGCTCCAGATCCTCGTCCGCAATGGCGAACACCGGATCGAACCCGTCGACACGGACCCATATTTCGTCCTCGATGCCCTTGAGCTCCGCCAGCTTCCGGCGCCGCTCGGCTTCATCCGGCACCTCGACCATGAAGGTGGCCTTCCAGTTCGTTCCGTCCGGAATGAGCGCGTTGTAGGCATCCAGCTCGTCCTGAATACCCTGTGGCTCGAAAATACGCTCGGCCCGCAGCATTTCCTGGATCTGATACTGCATGGTCAACCGATCCTCGAAGTAGAGCGCCGCGGTGGTGCCCAGCGGTACCCGCCGATTCTTCTTGTGCTCCATCACCTTGGCACGAAATTCCGATCGAATCTCGGCATACTTTTCAAGCGAATACAGGTCGGCACGGGTGAGTTTTTTCATCGTTCTGCAACCTCAGATTCCATACGCCATGCGCAGGAGTTTCAACGGGTGTTCCGGCGGCTCGGCGCCTGCCATACCGTTTTCGATCTGGTGCCCTGCCATCGGACAATCACTGGAATAGTGATCCGCCTCGGACTGCTGGACCCGCTTGACCACCGGCCTGCAGAGTTTCATGGAAATCTCGTGAAACTCTTTCTTGACCGCGTAGGTGCCATCGTGTCCGGAGCACCGCTCAATGGTGTTCACCCGGGTATCAGGAATCAGCTGAAGAAGCTCCCGGGTCTTCAGACCGATGTTCTGCACGCGCAGATGGCAGGCGACGTGGTAGGCCACAGTACCGAGCGCGTTCCGGAAATCGGTTTTCAACAGCCCGTGCTTGTGTCTCAGCACGAGGTATTCGAAGGGGTCGTAAATATGATCGCGCACCTTGGCGACCTCCTCATCGTCGGGGAACATGAGCGGCAGCTCCTGCTTGAACATCAGCACACAAGAGGGTACCGGCGCGACGATGTCCCAGCCTTCGTCCACCAGCGCGGCCAGGCGCGGAACATTGCGCTCCTTGGATTTGGCCACGGCCTGCAGGTCCCCCAGCTCCAGCTTGGGCATGCCGCAGCAGCGGCTGGCGTCCGCCAGGCGCACCGGAATGTCGTTGTGCTCGAAAACGGCGATGAGATCTTCGCCCAGGTCGGGCTCGTTATAGTTGCCGTAGCAGGTGGCAAACAGCGCCGCCTTGCCCCGCGTCGGGCCCGCCGACGCCGCAGCCTCTGCATCCCGGTTCCGGGCGGCGTCGACACGCCTGCGCAGCGTATCGCTGTGATATTCGGGCAGGTGTGCATCGGCATGGACGTCGAGCATCTCCTCCAGAACCTTGCGTCCGCCGGCCGTTCGATTGACGGCATTGACGACGGAGGACACGACGGGAATGCCCGCCAGGCTGCCGACGATGTCTGTCGAGCTGAGGATTCTGTCTCGCGGCCTGGTCCTGCCCTGGCTGTGCTTGATCGCCTTCGCGCGCAGCATCAAGTGCGGAAAATCGACATTCCATTCGTGCGGTGGAACGTAGGGACACTTCGTCATGTAGCACATGTCGCACAGGTAGCAGTGGTCCACGACGTCCCAGTACACGCGCTTGCTGACACCGTCCAGCTCCATGGTCTCCGATTCGTCGATGGCGTCGAAGAGCGTCGGGAAAGCGTTGCACAGACTGAAACAGCGCCGGCAGCCATGGCAGATGTCAAATACCCGCTCCAGCTCCTGCATCAACGCACTTTGGTCGTAATAGTCCGGGTTGCGCCAGTCGATCGGGTGGCGGATCGGCGCCTCGAGACTGCCTTCGCGAACTGACATTCACTCACTCCCAGGTTGGACACTGTGAAAAATCAGCGAACAGGCATCTGAGGCCGGCTCAGCCGGCCTCAGATGCCTCCATCCTGCCGATCAGTCCTCCAGGCTGTCGAGCGCCTTCTGGAAGCGATTGGCGTGAGAGCGTTCCGCCTTGGCCAGCGTTTCGAACCAGTCGGCGATTTCGTCGAAGCCCTCGTCGCGGGCCGACTTGGCCATACCCGGGTACATGTCGGTGTACTCGTGGGTCTCACCCGCGATTGCCGCCTTCAGGTTATCGGACGTGCCTCCGATGGGCAGGCCGGTCGCGGGATCACCGACAGCCTCGAGGTATTCCAGGTGGCCATGCGCGTGACCCGTTTCGCCTTCGGCCGTGGAGCGAAACACAGCCGCTACGTCGTTGTAGCCTTCCACGTCGGCTTTGGCCGCGAAATACAGGTACCGGCGGTTGGCCTGGGATTCACCGGCGAATGCGGCCTTCAGGTTGTCTTCCGTCTTGCTTCCTTTGAGATCCATGGCTGTTACCTCCCAATGGGTTTGTCTTAAGTGGCTCCAGTGTGTCCTGGTATTTAGACTCAGTCTAAACTGAAATGGGAATCTAGCCCACCCGATCCCCGCTGTCAATCCCGGGATGCGCCCCGAGCAGAAAAAGACGGGCGGCCACCTGTTGCCATAAAGCGACAATCGTAAAGCCGCACGCTGCCCGGGGCATCGCCCATGACATCCGTCGCGCTGCTGCATCCCCGGCAAATGAGTAGCCCTGCTCAGACGGTTAGTACCAGAATCTGGTCTATAATATTAAGTGGAGACGAGGCTGCTGCACAGCGGTCGAAAAAGTGTGGCAAAAATGCCAAAATCAACAGTGTAAGCGCGCGAGACAGTATGAGAAAGTCGATCATTTTCGGGGTCGCGGCAGGCCTGGCCGCCACGGCCCAGGTGCAAGGGGCACAGGTTTTTACACCGGCGCCAACGGGAGAGCTAGCCAGTCTGGCGCTGAGCTCGGCGGGCACCGGCGCAGGTTGGGCGGGCAACGTTCTGTATGTGCGGGACGGTACCGCGAAGCCGCGCGTCGCATTTCGCATAAGCAAGGATGTCTCCGAGCTGGATATCGCTGACATTGCCAAAAAAACCAGCGAGTTTACTTCGGTTGAGGTGATGCAATTGGATGCGCTCGGTGATCCGTTCATTGGTGAGGATCTGGGTAAGCTCACGCTCACCACACCGCCCGCATCGACTCGACGCACGGACTTGATGGCAATCGCCTGGCTGTTTGGCATCGGGCTGATCGGATTCGCCACCGTGGGGCGACGGAAAAAGACCTAGAGCCTGCAAGCATACGATGCCGGCTGCCGTGGCGAGGCGTTGACCCCGTCCGGCACCGGCGGTAACGTTGCGGCCTCTGTTTGAAGGCCTCGCGGGTGCAATGGTGACCAAGCGACAGAAAAAGCCGACAGATTTCGAGGCCGCCCTGGCGGAGCTGGAGGCGCTGGTCGAAAAGATGGAGCAGGGCGATCTCACCCTGGATGAATCGCTGAAGCAGTTCGAGCGCGGTGTCCAGTTGACCCGTTCCTGCCAGCAGGCTTTGCAGGACGCCGAGCAGAAGGTCCAGGTCCTGCTGGAAAAGGGGGAACAACAGGCGCTCGAGCCGTTCGAAAGTGACGACGAACCCACCTGAGCTGAGCGGTTTCGCAGCCGGCTGCCGGCGCCGCGTGGAAGCGGCTCTCGATCGATTCCTGCCGGCAGAACGCACCCACCCGGCCAAGCTGCACCAGGCCATGCGCTACAGCGTTCTTTCCGGCGGCAAGCGGGTGCGCCCCCTGCTGGTGTATGCAGCCGGAAACGCGCTCTCCGCTGAGCCGGCAGCACTGGATGCCGCAGCCTGTGCGGTGGAATGCATACATGCGTATTCGCTGGTGCACGATGACCTGCCCGCGATGGACGACGATGACTTGCGGCGCGGCAAGCCCACCTGCCACAAGGCCTTCGGAGAAGCGACGGCCATCCTGGCCGGGGATGCGCTGCAAAGCATGGCTTTTTGCATTTTGGCACACGCGGACATGAGCCAGTTGTCTGCAGCCCGCAGGCTCAAGATGATCGAATTGCTGGCCCAGGCTTCGGGCTCGCGCGGCATGATCGGGGGCCAGGTCCTCGATCTGGCCGCCATCGGCGCAGAGCTGGACATCGCCGAGCTCGAGGATATGCACGTCCACAAGACCGGTGCCCTGATCCGCGCCGCAGTGTTGCTGGGCGCGTTTTGCGCCGGCGAGCTGCCCGACGCCGCGTTCAAGGCGCTCGACCGTTACGGCAAGTACGTTGGTCTGGCGTTCCAGGTGCAGGATGACATTCTGGACGTGACCGGCAGCACCGCGGACCTCGGCAAACAGGCGGGCGCCGACCAGGCCCTCAACAAGCCGACCTACCCTTCCCTGCTGGGCCTGAAGGGGGCACGGGAACGGGCCCGGGAGCTGCACGAGGCCGCGATTGCCAGCCTCGCCGACATGGACCAGCGCGCCGATCCGCTGCGCTGGCTCTCCGCCTACATTGTCAACCGCGGAGCCTGAGCCCCGACCGCCTTGCCTCGCCGGGCTCGAGTGCCGATAATGTCAGGTCGTCGTTCACCCGTTTTCCGATGAAAGCCCACACCGATTTCCCGCTGCTGGAACGCATCGATTGCCCCGCCGACCTGCGTGCTCTGGCGGCAGGGCAGCTTCCGGCGCTGGCAATGGAAGCGCGCCGGTTCCTGATCCAATCGGTCGCCAGCACCGGCGGCCACCTGGCAGCCAACCTGGGCACCGTCGAGCTGAGCATCGCCCTGCACTATGTGTTCAACACACCGGACGACCGCCTAGTGTGGGATGTCGGACACCAGAGTTATCTGCACAAGATTCTCACCGGACGGCGGCAGCGCATGGGCACCCTTCGCCAGCAGGGTGGCCTGTCCGGATTTCCCAGACGCGAGGAAAGTCCGTATGACAGCTTTGGCGTCGGGCACTCCAGCACCTCGATCAGCGCTGCGCTGGGCATGGCGATCGCGGCGGCCCGAGGGAACAGCGGTCGCCGGGTGGTTGCGGTCATCGGCGACGGGGCCATGACGGCGGGACAGGCGTTCGAGGCGCTGAACCACGCGGGAACCCTGGATGCCAATCTGCTGGTCGTGCTGAACGACAACGACATGTCGATCTCCCCCAACGTCGGCGGCTTGTCCAACTACCTGGCGCGCGTCCTGTCGGGCCGTACCTATGCCACGATGCGCGCGGGAAGCAAAAAGGTGCTGGCGAACATGCCGACGGTGTGGGAGCTGGCACGTCGCGCCGAAGAGCACATGAAGGGCATGGTGGTGCCCGGAACCCTTTTCGAGGAGCTCGGGTTCAACTACATCGGGCCCATCGACGGCCACGACCTGGAGGCTCTGATCAAGACACTCGGCAACCTGCGGGCGCTGAAGGGACCCCAGCTGCTGCACGTGGTCACGCAGAAGGGCAAGGGCTTCAAGCCGGCCGAAAACAATCCCTGCAAATTCCACGGGGTGGGAAAATTCGATCCGGTGACCGGCGACGGCAATGCGGCTCAGACGGAGGGCAAGACTTATACTGCAGTGTTCAGCGACTGGGTATGCGATATGGCGGCCGAAGACGAAAGACTGGTTGCCATCACGCCGGCCATGCGGGAGGGCTCGGGCCTGGTCGCCTTCTCCGAACGCTTTGCGGCGCGCTATTACGACGTCGGCATCGCCGAGCAGCACAGCGTCACACTGGCGGCCGGCATGGCCTGCGACGGCCTGAAGCCGGTGGTGGCCATCTACTCCACGTTTCTGCAGCGTGCCTACGACCAGCTGATTCACGACGTGGCGCTGCAGAACCTGCCGGTCCTGTTTGCGATCGACCGTGGCGGCCTGGTCGGTGCCGACGGGCCAACGCATTCGGGCAACTTCGATCTCAGCTATCTGCGCTGCATCCCCAACCTGACGCTCATGGCCCCGGCGGATGAGGATGAGTGCCGGAAGATGCTTTCCACCGGGTACCGGCTGGGCGAGCCGGCCGCGGTGCGATATCCGCGCGGGCTCGGACCCGGCGCTGTCGTCGATCCGGGCCTCGAGACTCTTCCCGTTGGAAAGG
>JASFKW010000043.1:0-25883 GCA_050118435.1 Gammaproteobacteria bacterium
TGGTGCTGGCAGGCGGAATGGGTCTGGCCGGTGCCGACGTCAAACTCTACGGTCAGCTCGACGTGTCCGTCGATGGTTTCGATGATGAAGAAACCAATGAGGATGACACCAACCTCAAATCCAACACCTCCGCCGTCGGTGTAAAGGGCTCTGAGGATCTGGGCAACGGTATGGAGGCCTTCTTCAAGGTCGAGTACCAGACCGACCTCGTCAATGACGACAGCGGTGACGGCTGGACAGGCCGTGACCAGTACATCGGTCTGGGTCACGAGGCGGCCGGTGACCTGGCCTTCGGCACCATGTCCACCGCCTACAAGGCCCAGGCGGCCAAGATCGACCCCTTCTACCGCACCAGCCTTCAGGCGCGTCGTGCCGGTCTTTGGCTGCAGTCTCAGCTGCACGCCGGCAAGGGCGAGGAAGGTCAGGGTCGTGCGACCAACACCATCGGCTATGTCTCCCCGAACTGGGCTGGTTTCAATCTGCGCGGCACCTACACGCTGGATAGCGACGAGAACGACTTTGGCCCGGGTGATCCGCGCAACGACGACGACGATCCGTGGAGCATAGGCGCCAGTTACAGTGGTCTCGGCGGCCTGTATGCGTTCGTGTCTTATGTGACCACGAACAGCAGCGGTGACGACGATGCCACTCAGATCGGCGCTCAGTACGCGCTGGATGCCTTCGAAGTGCACGGCATCTATGAAATCGACGGCGGACTGATCACCCTGCGTCAGTATGGTTCGGCCGACGGCAACAACGTTACTTCGGGCAGCGGTGACGGTGCCGACGTCTGGAGCGTCGGCGGCAGCTTCACCATCGGCAATAATGTGATCGGTGCTGATTACGGTCAGGGCGACGAAGCGGATGATCCTGCTGTGCTGGCCGATGACTACAAGTCCTGGCGTATTGCCGCTTACCACAAGTTCAGCGATCGTACCCGGGTGTATGTGGGTTATGCCGGCGCAGATCGCAACGACCTGGACGATGTGACACTCTGGAGCGTCGGTGCACGCCACAACTTTTAATCGGGTTTCCCGAACGGAAGTCATCGACGGGGCCTTCGGGCCCCGTTTCTTGTGATAGCCACGGAAGACACGGAAAACACGGAAAGTACGGAAAGCATGGAAAGCACGGCCAAGAAGTTCAAGCCGGTGGTGATCCCCGCGCAACAACTATCTTTTCCGTGTCTTCCGTGGCTATCACAATGCTTTTCAACGCAGGCCCGGTGCTACAATGCCCTTTCGTCAGCAGCTTTCGACGCACTCCGCCATGCCCCACCGCATCCGCGAAATTCCCTACAACTACACTTCCTTTTCCGACCGCGAGATCGTGCTGCGTTTTCTCGGCGAGGAGATGTGGCAGGTGATCGAGGGACTGCGCGCCGAGCGGCGCACGGGGCGCTCGGCGCGCATGCTGTTCGAGGTGCTGGGCGACCTCTGGGTGGTGACCCGCAATCCCTATATCCAGGACGACCTGCTGGAAAACCGCAAGCGCTTCGAATCGCTGACCCACGCCCTGCACCACCGGCTGGACCAGGTCGTGGCCCGCGCCAACGGCAACAGGGAGGCGCTGCGGCTGGTGGACGGCGCCCGCGAAGCGGTGCGCCGATTCGAGGACTGGTTTCCCCATGCGCGAAGCCTTCGCGCGCAGGTGCGCCGGCGCCTGGCGCGGGTGACGCGCGCCGACAATGTCGAGTTCGGCGGCCTGGCGCGGGTATCGCACGCCACGGACGCCACCGACTGGCGCGTGGAGCTGCCCTTCGTGGTCATCAGCCCGGACAGCGAGCGCGAGGTCGCCGAGGTGGTGCGTGCCTGCGTCGATCTGGGTCTCACCGTCATTCCGCGCGGAGGCGGCACCGGCTACACCGGCGGTGCCGTGCCCCTGCACGGGGACAGCGCGGTGATCAACACCGAAAAGCTGGAAGGCCTGGGCGCCGTCGAGATCAGGAGCCTGCCCGGCGTGTCACAGCCGGTCGCCACCGTTCGCGCCGAGGCGGGCGTGGTCACCCGACGGGTGGCCGAGCGCGCCGAGGCGGCGGGCCATGTGTTTGCCGTCGATCCGACGTCCCAGGACGCGTCCACCATCGGCGGCAATGTGGCCATGAATGCGGGTGGCAAGAAGGCGGTGTTGTGGGGGACCGCTCTGGACAACCTGGTGTCCTGGCGGCTGGTGACCCCGGACGGAGGCTGGCTCGAGGTCGAGCGACTGGACCACAACCTCGGGAAGATTCACGAGCAGGAGACGGTGCGGTTTCGAGTCAGCCGCTACGCGGCCGACGGCGGGACGCCCAACGGCGAAGCCCAGGTTCTGGAGGTGGCGGGCCGCTCGCTGCGCAAGCAGGGGCTCGGCAAGGACGTCACGGACAAATTTCTCGGCGGCCTGCCGGGTGTGCAGAAGGAGGGCTGCGACGGCCTGATCACCTCGGCGGTGTTCGTGCTGCATCGCATGCCCGCACAGGTTCGCACCATTTGCCTGGAGTTCTTCGGCGACGACCTGTCGGAGGCCGTGCCGGCCATTGTCGAGACCAAGGACGATCTCGACCGGCGCGACGGCGTCCTGCTGTCGGGCCTGGAGCACATGGACGAGCGCTATGTGCGGGCGGTGAAATACAGCACCAAGGCGCCGCGCCGCGAGCTGCCGAAGATGGTGCTGGTGCTGGATATCGCCGGCGAAGACGAGGATGCCGTCGCCGAGGCTGCATCGGCGGTGGTGCGGCTCGCCAACGCGCGCGGCGGCGAGGGCTTCATCGCCGTGAGCCCGGAGGCGCGGCGGCAGTTCTGGCTGGACCGGGCCCGCACGGCCGCCATCGCGGCGCACACCAACGCCTTCAAGATCAATGAGGACGTGGTGATTCCGCTCGACAGACTCGCCGACTACAACGAAGGCATCGAGCGCATCAACATCGAATACTCGATCCGCAACAAGCTGGCGATGATCGACGCGGTCCGCGAGCACCTCGAGGGCGGCCTGCCGGAAATCCGCTATCACGAAGATTACCAGGACAGCGAGGAAAACCGCGCCATTCTGGCGGGCAAGAAGCAGGCGGCGTTGGAGCACCTGCAGCAGATCGGCGAGCGCTGGCGGCAGATTCTGGACAATTTCGAGACGCCGGCCGGTGCCTGCGAAGGTCTGCTGGATGAAGCGGCGCTGGGCGCGCTGCGCACCGGCGACCGGCTCATCCAGCTGCTGCTGCGCCGCGACCTGCGCATCTCCTACCGGCGGGACGTGGAGCGGCCGCTCAAAGTGATTTTCGGCGGACGCGAGCTGGAGCCGGTGCGCCAGAAGCTCGATGAGATCCACGCCCGGGTGCGCTCCGGGCGGTTGTTCGTGGCCACCCACATGCACGCCGGCGACGGCAACGTGCACACCAACATTCCGGTGAACTCCAACGATTACGAAATGCTGCACGAGGCGGAACGCATCGTGGACCGCGTCATGACGCTGGCCCGGTCCCTCAACGGCGTGATCTCCGGCGAGCACGGCATCGGCCTGACCAAGATCCGGTACCTGGAGCCCGCGGCCATCGAGGCCTTCCGGCGCTACAAGGAGCGCGTCGATCCCCGGGGCACCTTCAACCGCGACAAGCTGCTGGCCGGCTCGGGGCTGGACAACGCCTATACGCCTTCGCTGCGCCTGGTGCAGCAGGAGGCGCTGCTGCTGGAAGCGAGCGAGCTCGGGGCGCTCAACGACGACATCCGCCACTGCCTGCGCTGCGGCAAGTGCAAGCCGGTGTGCAACACCCACATCCCGCGCGCCAACCTGCTGTACTCGCCGCGCAACAAGATTCTGGCCACGGGCATCGTGATCGAGGCGTTTCTCTACGAGGAGCAGACCCGGCGCGGTATTTCGACGCGCCATTTCGATGAAATGAACGACGTGGCCGACCACTGCACCATCTGTCACAAGTGCCTCAACCCCTGCCCGGTGAACATCGATTTCGGTGACGTGTCGGTGCGCATGCGCAGCATCCTGCGCGAGCGCGGTCAGAAGCGCTTCAGCCCCGCCAGCTGGCTGGCAATGGCGTTTTTGAACATCACCGATCCCACTGCGGTCCGGCTGATGCGCAAGGGCATGATCGAATGGGGCTACCGGGGGCAGCGGTTGATGCACCGCCTGGCCGGCAGCCTGCTGCGATTCGGGGGCTCCGGCCTGCCGGCGTCGACCACCGGGCCGATCAGGCCGGTCGAGCAGGTGGTGCACTTTATGAAAAAACCCATGCCCGGCGGGCTCCCGGCCCAGACCACACGGGCCATGCTGGGCGTCGAGGACAGGGGCATCGTGCCCATTTTACGGGACCCGAGAAAGGTCAACGAAGACTCCGACGCCGTATTCTATTTCCCCGGCTGCGGCTCCGAGCGCCTGTTCAGCGAGGTGGGTCTGGCGACCATCGCCATGCTCTACGAGGTGGGCGCGCAGTGTGTCCTGCCGCCCGGCTATCTGTGCTGCGGCTATCCGCAGACCTCCGCCGGGGATCAGGCCCGGGGCCGGAAGATCAGCACCGACAACCAGGTGCTGTTTCACCGCGTGGCCAACACCCTCAATTACATGGATATAAAGACGGTGATCGTCTCCTGCGGCACCTGCATGGATCAGCTGCAGCAGTACCGCTTCGAGCAGATCTTCCCGGGCTGCCGGCTGCTGGACATCCACGAATACCTGATGGAGAAGGGGGTCAGCCTGGACGGCGTGCAGGGGCGCCGGTACCTCTATCACGATCCCTGTCACACGCCGATGAAGACCCATGCTCCGCTGGCGGTCGCGAACCGGCTGCTGGGCAGCGAGGTGCGTCTGTCGGATCGGTGTTGCGGCGAAGCCGGGACGTTCGCCGTGTCGCGCCCGGATATCGCCACGCAGGTGCGCTTTCGCAAAGAGGAGGAGCTGCACCAGGGCCTGCGCGAGCTGATCGGTCGCGACAGGGTCGACAATGCCGAGGTCAAGCTGCTCACCTCCTGCCCGGCCTGTCAGCAGGGCCTGTCCCGCTACCGTGAGGACACCGGTCTGGAGACCGATTACATCGTGGTGGAGCTCGCCGATCACGTGCTCGGAAAGGACTGGCGGCGGCGCTTCGTCGAAGACGCCCGATCTGGTGGCATCGAGCGGGTGCTGTTATAAATGGGGGAGGTTAGCCACGGAAAGCACGGAAAGACGGAAAGACGCAAAGCAGGGAAAGTAGGGAAAGTAGGGAAAGTAGGGAAAGTAGGGAAAGTAGGGAAAGTAGGGAAAGCGTGCAGGGCATGCCTGGCATCCTGCGCAGCCGGGAAGATCTGATCAATCCGCCATTGCAGGAAAGGCGGCGCCGACGATCGCAGAACAATACTGATCTGACGAAGCGGACGGATATTCGCGCTCACGGCCGAACACATACAATCATGTTCCGTGCTTTCCGTGCCCTCCGTGGCTATCAAACAAACGAGGCGTGACGCTTGTTCCGTTTAGCCGGTTCGAAAGACATTGATGTGATTCACCGGCTGCTGGTGTCGGAGGCCAGGCTGCGCCGCTTCGACCAGCGCCTGGCGCAGGAGCCGTACAGCTCCGCGCTGCGCAAGAACCTCGACCACATCCGCAGGAAAAGTCGACGGCTGGATCAGGACCTGCCGGCCCAGCTTCTGATCTGGGAGCAGGATGGGGCGGTGGCGGGCTTTGTCGTGAGCTCCGCCATGACGCCCGAGAAGACAGGAAACGAAATCTGGATGTTCGCCGTCCTGCCCGAATTCAGGGGTCGCGGCGAAGGCAGCAGGATGAAGAATGAGCTGCTCGCGCAGCTCCACCCACGGGTGGACGTCTTTGCGCGCTGCCCGCCAGGCGCGAAGCAGTACATGCAGATGCTCCTGCGACGCGGATTCCTGCCGCAGGACAGCGCCGAGAGGGGCATGCACATTTTCAAGCTGCCGAAAGCGGGATCGAACGCCGGCCAGCACGATCCTCAACGGGAGCTGGCTCCCTTCGTGCAGCTTACCATTAACTGACTTTCTTACTGCTTGACCGTGGTTCGAACTGCGGAGGAGTAGGTTGGCGCTGAGCGCAGCGAAGCCCAACATTTCGCCCGGACCACCGCCACAGCTTTGCCACGGCTTTACGGTGGCTTCAGACTTGTTTGTCCGGCGATGATTGCGTTGGGCTTCGCCATGCTCAGCCCAACCTACCGGCTTGTTTGACCGACCGCGATGATGTTGGGCTTCGCCGTGCCCAACCTACGCCGTGCGGGTTGCCACTCCCTGCTCGGTGCCGAGCAGCAGCACGTCGGCGGGCCGGTTGGCGAAAAGCCCGACTGTGACCACGCCGGCGATGTTGTTCAGCTGCGACTCCAGCTTGCAGGCTTCCATGATTTCGAGCCCTTTGACGTCGAGAATGACATTGCCGTTGTCGGTGGTGAACCCCTGCCGCAATTCGGGGCGACCGCCGTATTTGAACATTTCGCGCGCCACATAGCTTTGTGCCATGGGAATGACCTCGATCGGCAGCGGGAAGCTGCCGAGGATCTTCACCAGCTTGCTCTCGTCGCAGATGCACACGAATTGACGGCTGGCAGCGGCCACGATCTTCTCCCGGGTCAGGGCGCCGCCTCCGCCCTTGATCAGCTGCAGGTAGTCGTTGCATTCATCGGCACCGTCGATATAGACCGAGAGCTCATCGACCTGATTGAGGTCCAGAACCGGTATTCCGTGGCTCTTCAGCCGTTCGGCGCTGGCGACCGAGCTGGCCACCGTGCCGTCGATCTTGCCCTTGGTCCTGGCCAGCGCATCGATGAAATGGTTGGCGGTCGAGCCGGTGCCCACACCGATCACGGTGCCCGCCTCCACATAGTCCAGGGCCGCTTCGGCGACCTGCTTTTTGAGTTCGTCCTGGTTCATGAGCGCCTCCGCACAATCGAATTGCCCCATTATAGCGGTGGCTTGGGGCGAAGGCACGGAAGCGCCGGAGTCGGCATATCATGCGCGTTCAGCCGTGCGTACACACCACCCCGGGGCCCGATTGACGCGAGCCCGGGGCTTGCCTGTATGATGCTGGACATGTCCGACTACCTGAAAATGATCCTGAATTCGCGCGTCTACGACGTTGCGAGCGAGACGCCGCTGGACTACGCGAAGAATCTGTCCCGGCGACTGGGCAACGACATCTGGCTCAAGCGGGAGGACCTGCAGTCGGTGTTCTCCTTCAAGCTGCGGGGCGCCTATAACAAGATTGCAAAGCTCGACGCCGCCGCCTGCACCAACGGAATCATTGCCGCTTCGGCCGGCAATCACGCCCAGGGCGTGGCGCTGGCGGCCCACCACCGTCACATCAAGTCGCTCATCGTCATGCCGCGTACCACCCCGGGTATCAAGATCGAAGCGGTGCGCGCGCTGGGGGGGAAGCCGCTTCTGCACGGTGACACCTATGACGAGGCCTATCAGCACGCCGTGCAGCTCGCCGGCGAACGGAGCATGGTGTTCATTCATCCCTACGACGATCCGGAGGTGATCGCCGGACAGGGTACCATCGCCATGGAGCTGCTGCGTCAGCACCGCGACACGCTGGACGCGGTGTTCGTGCCGGTCGGGGGCGGGGGGCTGATTGCGGGTATCGCCGCCTACGTGAAGGCGCTGCGCCCCGAGGTGCGGGTCATCGGGGTGGAGCCCGACGAAGCGCCCTGCATGACCGAAGCACTGAGGCGCAGGCGGCGCATCGTGCTGGAGCAGATCGGCATCTTTGCCGACGGCGTGGCGGTACGCCAGGCCGGTAAGGAGCCCTATCGGTTGGCGCGCATGTATGTCGACGACATGATCCTCGTCAGCGTCGACGAGATATGCGCGGCGACCAAGGATATTTTCGACGACACCCGGGCCATCATGGAACCCGCGGGCGCCATGGCGGTGGCGGCGATCAAGAAGTACGTCGAAAAGAGCGGTGCCCAGGGCCAGCAGCTGGTCGCGATCAACAGCGGGGCCAACATCAACTTCGACCGCCTGAGGCACGTGGCCGAACGCGCCGAAATCGGTGAGCGGCGCGAGGCGTTGTTTGCCGCCACCATCCCCGAGCAGCCGGGCAGCTTTCTGCGCTTCTGCCGCGCCATCGGCAGGCGCGGCATCACCGAGTTCAACTACCGCTATGCGGACGCCCGTGAGGCACATGTGTTTGCGGGCATCCAGCTCAGCGGTGGCGATGCCGAGCGCGAGGAGCTGCTCGAGAGCCTGCGTGGCGAGGGCTATCCGGTGATCGATATGACCGACAATGAAATGGCAAAGGCGCATATCCGCTTCATGGTCGGCGGCCACGCGCCGAGCCTGGAGCATGAAATTCTCTACCGCTTCGAGTTCCCCGAGCGGCCGGGCGCACTGCTCAAGTTCCTTTCTCACATGGGAAGGAGCTGGAACATCAGCCTGTTCCACTACCGTAATCACGGCGCGGCCTACGGCCGCGTGCTGGTCGGCATGCAGGTTCCCCCGGCCGAGCGGAAGCTGTTCCAGAAGTTTCTCGACGAGCTGGGTTACAGCTATTTCGAGGAAATCCAGAATCCCGCCTACGCCCTGTTCCTCGGCAATACCCGGGACGCCGCCGGTTAAGCGGCGTTCAGGGCTGCTGTTTCTCCATCTCGAGGATGAGGTCCCATTGCTCTTTAGTGATGGGCATGACCGACAGCCGGTTGCCCTTGCGAACCAGGAGGCAGTCCTGGAGCTCCTTGCGCTGCTTGAGCTCAGCCAGCGTGATCACGCGTCGCAGCTTGCGCTGATACTTGACGTCCACCATGAACCAGCGCGGATTGTCGGGATCGCTCTTGGGATCGTAGTACTTATTCTGCGGATCGAAGGCGGTATGATCCGGGTAGCCTTCCCGAGCCACCTTCATGATGCCGACGATGCCGGGCTCGGCGCAGTTGGAATGATAGAAGAACACCAGGTCCCCCTTCCTCATCTGGTCGCGCATCATGTTGCGCGCCTGGTAATTGCGAACGCCGTCCCAAGGTTCGGTCCGGTTCGGCCGATGCTTCAGGTCGTCGATCCCGAACACATCCGGCTCCGATTTCATCAGCCAGTAATTCATGGAGTCTTTCCCGCTTTTAATGGCTACATTATTAACCACAAAGGCTCGCCAAGGCGCACCAAGGGAGCCTTTTCAAACGGTTTCAACTCAAAAAACGCTGTCAGTTGTCGTGAAATATTTGGATCCGGCACTGAAACGCAGAATGGGCTATCCACCATCAGGCACAGAGCGACACGAAGCACACGAATAAGATCACCTTGGACACAATGATTTTCCTTTGTGTTCCTTTGAGCGCCTTCGTGGTCAATACTCAAGAATGCTTGAACCCGTACCAGCCGGCGTCAGTCGCAACCGCGGCCAGCGGCACGTCCCAGGGCCGCGGTGGCAGGGAGAGCAGCTGCTGAAAGTCGTAAGCCAGTCCCACGAGCTGCGGTTTGTGCCAGCGTTTTCTGCCCAGAAGAAACGCGAAGCTGCGATCATAGAAGCCGCCGCCCATGCCGAGCCGGTTGCCGTTACGGTCAAATCCCACCAGCGGTGCCAGGACCAGGTCCAGCGCGTGCGCGTCGATGCGCTCCCGGTGCACGACCTCCGGCTCGGCGATGCCGTAGCGATTGCGCACCAGGCGCGTATCCGGCCGATAGCGGGCGAACCAGAGGCGGTTTTCGACGAAAGGGACCAGCACCGGCAGATAGACCTGCTTGCCCATCGACCAGCACAACTCGATGAGGGGCAGCGTCTCGACTTCCCCGTCCTGCGCGAGATAGGCGGCGATGCGGTTGGCGGTGCGGAACATGGGCTGGCGTGACAGCTGCCGCGACAACGCATGGGACCGGCGCATGCGCTCCCTTGCGCTCAAGGCGCGCCGGCGTGCTCTCAGCTGCCTGCGTTGGTCGGAGCGAGCGGACATGAGTGAGGTGACGGTGGTTGGTGGCACCTTCCGCGAATGCCGTCGCAGTTATTGCCCTTGAACCAGAGGTTCAGGTGGGAGTGAGTGCCAAACCTCAGGCTTTCCGCACGCAGCGGACGTGCTCACCAGCTCAGCAAGCCGACCCCCTAGGACAATAATTAGGCTCAAGGAAGATCGAAACTGCTAACGCGCACCGCAGAAGGTACGAACACAGTATACCGCACTGGGGCGCGTGACTACAGGCCTAATGCACGCGTCGCGGCGGGGCCCCACGGGAAACGAGTGCTACAGCTCCAGCTGGTTGCCCTGATTGAGGGCCAGGTCGATTTTCTCCTGCAGGGCACGGATACGGCTGCTGACGCTGTGCTGGAACTGATCACCGGTGTGGCGCTGCTCGAGCAGCTCGTGGGCCAGATTCAACGCCGCCATAACGGCAATCCGGTCGGCGCCGACGATCTTGCCACTGTCGCGAATCTCTTTCATTTTCTGACTGAGGAATTCCGCCGAAGCAAACAGCGCGTCGCGCTCTCCGTCCGGGCAGGCGACCAGATACTCCTTGTCCAGAATGTTCACCCGCATGGGCTTGGACTGGGGGCTCATGCGCCGTGCTCCATCGCCTTGAGCCGGTTGATCATGGCCTCCACCCGATTGCGCGCCATCTCGTTTTTCTCGATCAGGCTGGCGCGCTCCGAGACCAGAGAGTCCTGCTGGTGGCGCAGCGAGCGGTTTTCATCCTTGAGGCGCTGGATGGTGACCACCAGCTCATCGAGGCGGGCCTCCAGCTTGCGCAGCTCCTGCTCGGTCACGGACTGTCGGGTTGGTTCAGCCATGAACGACACTATAGAGAAGGGTCAAAAATGCGTCAATCTCGGCGCGAGCCCGGCGGTATGCGATAATTGGCCCATGCTCGAAAATCAGTCTGTTGAATACGACACGGTGGACGAGGCGTTGCGGCGCGCCGCCTCTGCGGTCCAGGCCGCGGACTGCCACGGTCTGCTGTGCGGGCTGATCTGTGCCGCCGGCTTTGCCGATCCACGGCTCTGGCTGGGCGAGGTCTTCGACGATTTCAACCCGCGGGATGCGCAGCAGGGCGAGGCCTACCGGTTGACGCAGGCGCTGTCCGAGCAGGCGCTGGCGCGGCTCAACAGCCCCGACCTCGACTTTGAGCTGCTGTTGCCCGACGTCGGCTGCCCGCTGCGCGAGCGCACCGAGTCGCTGGGCGACTGGTGCTCTGGTTTTCTGTCGGGCCTCGGCCTCGGTGGCCTGCCCGGCCGGGCGGGGCTGCCGGAGGCGGTCGGAGAGATCGTGGAGGATCTGGCGGAGATCGCCCGGGTGGATTTCGAGCTGGATAGGCCCGGCGAGGAAGAGCAGGCCGCATTCGAAGAGGTGGTGGAATACATTCGGGTCGGTACGCTGCTGATCCACGAAGAGCTGCAGCCGGCTGTGCCTCCGCAGCGCCTCTCCTAAGCGGCCCATTATTCGGACAGCATCGCGAGAGTATGGAACAGAAAGAATTTGCCCGGCGCCGCAAGCAGCTGATGCGGATGATGGGCTCCGACGCCATCGCCATTCTGCCCACCAACCCGGAGCAGGCGCGCAACCGGGACGTGGATTTCCCTTTCCGGCCCGACAGCGATTTCTACTATCTGACCGGCTTTCCGGAGCCGGAGGCCGTAGCGGTGCTGGTGCCGGGTCGTCAACACGGTGAGTACCTGCTGTTCTGCCGTGACCGCGACCCGGAGATGGAAATCTGGAACGGCAGGCGCGTCGGACCCGAGGGAGCCGTTGAGCGCTATGGCGCCGACGATGCCTTTCCGATCGGGGACATCGATGACATCCTGCCCGGGCTGCTCGAGAGTCGCGAGCGGGTCTTCTACACCATGGGCGCGTCGCCGGAGTTTGACAAGCGGGTCATCGGCTGGGTGAACGCGATCCGCAGCCAGTCCCGCGCCGGCAAACACGCACCGGACGAGTTCGTGTCGCTGGAGCACTTCGTGCATGACATGCGCCTGTACAAGAGCCGCGCCGAGATCAAGGTGATGCGCCAGGCCGCGAACATCGCCGCGCACGCCCACAAGCGTGCCATGCAGGTGTGCCGGCCGGGTATGATGGAGTACGAGCTGGAAGCCGAGTTCCTGTACGAATTTCGCAAGGCGGGCGGCGAGCCGGCCTATCCCGCCATTGTCGGCGGCGGTGAAAACGGCTGCATCCTGCATTACACGGAAAACAATGCCGTGCTGAACGACGGCGACCTGGTGCTCATCGACGCCGGCGTGGAGCACGACTGTTATGCCTCGGATATCACCCGCTCCTTCCCGGTGAACGGGCGCTTCAGCAAGGCGCAGCGGGCCATCTACGAGCTGGTATTGGACGCCCAGCTCGCCGCGCTGGAAGAAGTCTACCCCGGCAACAGCTGGAATGCGCCGCACACCGCTGCGGTCAAGGTGCTGACCAAGGGACTGGTCAAGCTGGGGCTTCTCAAGGGCAGGCCGGCGACACTGGTCAAGGATCAGGCTTACCGTCAGTTCTATATGCACCGCACGGGTCACTGGCTGGGCATGGACGTGCACGATGTCGGTGACTACAAGGTGGGCGAGGAATGGCGGGTGCTGGAGCCCGGCATGGTGCTGACGGTCGAGCCCGGCCTCTACATTGCCGCCCGCAGCAAGGGTGTGACGCGCAAATGGTGGAACATCGGCGTGCGCATCGAGGATGATGTTCTGGTCACCCGGGACGGTTACGATGTGCTGAGCAAGAACGTGCCCAAGACCGTCGGCGACATCGAGGCGCTGATGGTCTGATCCGGGGGGAATAGCCACGGAAAGCACGGAGGACACGGAAAGAAACCAGTGCGTGTGTCGGTGGCGGTGCATGGCGCGCGCTGGGCATCCGGGCCCAACTGTATCCGCCGCTGTGCTCCAGTCCGTTGAACCCAGCCTCCCGGCCGCAGGCTCGCCGGTGGGGCTGCTTTCACTGCGCCCTTGCGCACCGACCGGTACAGCTTTTCCGACTTTCCGTGCTTTCCGTGTTTTCCGTGGCTAAACTTCCCTCATGGATTACGACTCGGACGTTCTGATCGTCGGCGGAGGCCTGGTCGGCGCCAGCCTCGCCTGTGCGCTGGGAAAGGCCGGTATGGAGGTTGCGGTGGTCGAGGCGCACACCTTTCGCATCGACGCGCAGCCCAACTACGACGAGCGCAGCATCGCCCTGGCGCAGGGCTCGCAGCGCATTTTCTCGGGGCTCGGGCTGTGGGGCGCACTGGCCGACCAGGTCTGTCCCATCCATACCATCCACGTTTCGGACCGTGGCCGCTTCGGGTTCACCCGGCTGCGGCGAGAGGAAGAAGGCGTTCCCGCACTCGGCTATGTCGCCAGTGCCCGCATCCTAGGCAATACGCTGATCGAAGGCCTGCATCAGCTGCCCGGGGTGCGGCTCATGGCGCCGGCGCGATTGTCGGAATTTCGCATCGGCAGCGACGCCGTCGAGGCCGATCTCGAGACAGAGGGTGCGAGCCGGACGCACCGCGCCCGTCTGCTGGTGGCCGCCGACGGCGTGAATTCGGCTGTCCGCGACCGCCTGGGTATCCGGACCCGGCAATGGGATTACGGTCAGACGGCGGTGATCGCCAACGTCACGCCCGAGCAGCCGCACCACAATGTCGCCTACGAACGCTTCACGGACACCGGTCCCATGGCGCTGCTGCCGCTGCTGGGCGATTACTGCGCACTGGTGTGGACGGTGCGTTCGCAGCAGGCCGAAGAGCTGCTCGCGCTCGACGACGCGCAGTTCCTGGCGCGTCTGCAACACCGTTTCGGCTACCGCCTCGGACGCTTCGTCCAGGTCGGCGAGCGCCACGCCTACCGTTTGCAGCTGCTGCGTGCCCGGGAGTCAATCCGTCCCCGACTGGCACTGCTCGGCAACGCCGTGCATACCCTGCACCCGGTGGCCGGTCAGGGTTTCAACCTCGGGCTGCGCGATGTTGCGGCGCTCGCCGAGGTGGTGATCGACGCCCGCCGCGGCGGTACCGATATCGGCGACATCGGCGTGCTGAAGCGCTACGCCGACTGGCGTCAGGCCGACCAGCGCCGGGTGGTGGCCTTTACCGACGGCATGGTGCGGCTTTTCAGTCAGCCGCTGCCGCCCGTGGCCTGGCTGCGCGACGCCGGCATGCTGGCGCTCGATCTGTTTCCGCCGGCCAAGCGCTGGTTCGGTCGCATGACCATGGGGCGCGCCGGGCGCCTGCCGCGGCTGGCCCGGGGACTGGAGCTCTGAGCGCGTCTGCCTCGGAAGAGACTCAGTGACATGAGCACAACAGATGAATTCGATGCCGCGATTGTCGGTGGCGGGCTGGTCGGCCTGAGTCTGGCTGCGCTGCTGGGACGCGCCGGCGTCTCCGTGGCGGTGATCGAGCCCAACGAACCCGTGCGCGAATGGCCTGAGGAGAGCATCGACCTGCGCGTCTATGCCATCACCCGGGCGTCCGAGCGCCTGTTCAGGGAGGTCGACGCCTGGGCGGGGATGCAGGGGCGCGCCGGGCCGTTTCTCGACATGCGCGTCTGGGATGCCGGGGGAAGCGGTGATATCCATTTCGACAGCGCAGAGGTGGGTGAGCCGTGCCTTGGGCACATCCTGGAAAGTCGGGTCATCGAGGCGTCCCTGCTGCGGGTGATCGAAGACCTGGCATCGGTGCGCTTGCTGTGTCCCGCGGCGGTGAAGGGCTTCGCGGATCTGGGCGAGCGGCAGGAGATCGAGCTGGAAGACGGTGCCCGCCTGACCGCCCGGCTGCTGGTCGGAGCCGATGGCAGGCGCTCCAAGGTGCGTGGTTACGCCGGTATCCATGCCAGGGTGTCCGAATACGGTCAGCAGGCGCTGGTGGCGGTGGTCACGACCGAGCGCCCTCACGAGGAGACGGCCTGGCAACGCTTCCTGCCCAACGGCCCACTGGCCTTTCTGCCGCTGTTCGACGGGCGTTCCTCCATCGTGTGGTCGACGCGCAGCGACGAGGCAAAGCAGCTGCTGCGCCTGGACGACGCGGCGTTCCGTGAAGCGCTCGGCAAGGCATTCGGATTCCGGCTGGGAAAGGTGCTCGAGTGCGGCGAACGGGCGTTGTTTCCGTTGGTGCGCCAGTCGGCAGAGCACTACGTGAAGCCCCGGCTCGCGCTGATCGGCGACGCCGCGCACGTGATTCACCCGCTGGCGGGCCAGGGCGTCAACCTTGGCCTGAAAGATGCCCGCGAGCTCGCGCACACACTGCTGTCAGCGCGCGCCGAGGACCGCGATATCGGTGCTTTCCCGGTGCTGCGCCGTTACGAGCGCGCCCGCAAGGGCGACAACCTGTTGATGATGAGTGTCATGGACGCCTTCAAGCACCTTTTCGGAAGCCCCGCTCTGCCGGTGCGCTGGGCGCGCAACGCCGGCCTCGATCTGGTCGATGCAGCCCCGGTGATCAAGAACCGGATCATGCGCTCTGCGATGGGACTCTAGTACTCCTGCAACACGATATTGATGGATTCAGCGCACCTGAGGTGTTTCGCCGCAACGCGCCGCGCGCAGACAATGGCCGAAGCCCTTGTCAAGCGCAACAACGCCGCAGTGCAGCACCTCAGGGGCGTATCCGTTAACCGCGATGCGCGGTCAATCGGCCTTTTCCGCCCGGACGTTCGCCCTGCTCGGCCACGCAGGACGCGTGTAGGCGCAAAGACCACCAGGCTGAGTCGTTATGGTCGTCACGGGAATCAGTATTTATCCGGTCAAATCGACACACCCCCTCGCCCTGACACAAAGCGAGGTTCTGCCACGGGGTCTCGCCTGGGATCGGCGCTGGATGCTGGTCGACAGCGAGGGTCGGTTCGTCACCGCACGCCAGCACCCGACGCTTGCCAGGGTGGCTACCCGGGTAACCGAGCGCACGCTGGACATCTCGGCGGCCGGGCGCGAGAGGCTGAAAATTCCACTCGCTGTACCCTCGCTCACCGCGATCCGCGTAACGGTGTGGAAGGATCGCTGCAAGGCGGTGCCGGTGAGTGCGGCGGCCGATGCCTGGTTTTCAGACTATCTGGGTATGCCCTGCCGCCTGGTGCGCATGACCGATGCGCGGGCGCGCCCGGTGAGCCCGGCCTACGCGCGTGCCGGTGACCAGGTGAGTTTCGCCGACAGCTTTCCGCTGCTACTCATCTCGCAAGCCTCGTTGAACGATCTCAATCGACGCCTGCGGATTCCCGTGCCCGTGCAGCGGTTCCGACCCAACCTCGTGGTCGATGGCGAACGCGCATATGGCGAAGATGCCTGGCTGCGCCTGCGTGTCGGCGAGGTCGAGTTTGCCGGGGCGAAAGACTGCTCGCGCTGCGTGCTCACCACTGTCGACCCCGAGACCGGCGTCAAGGACCCCGACGAAGAGCCCTTGCGCACCCTCGCCGGCTACCGGCGCCGCGAGGGTGGCGGGATCTTTTTCGGTCGCAAACTGATACCGCGCAGCGGCGGGATCATTCGCCTGGGCGACCCGGTCGAGGTGCTGGACCCCGGGGGGTGAATCCGCCGCTGCCAGGCCACGCTCCAGGGCCTGGCAACACCCGCCAGCTCGTCGTGTTGCCGCCCGGGTGTTGACAGAAACTGCCCCGACAATGCCTCATGCCTGTCGGCGGGTGTCGGCCGCAGGGATACGGCCGTCAAGCCTGCAGGGACGTATTCACGGCGTCCCGCCGAGAGACATGAGGTCTTGTCAAGGCGCGCCTCGATCACGGCCCCTAGCCTTTCACACAGACGACGGGGCGCAGGTGTGCGACCTTGCGTGCCAGGCCGGCCTGCTCGGCCGCGTCCACCACGGCGCTGACGTCCTTATAGGCACCGGGCGCTTCTTCAGCGACGCCCCGCTGCGACCGGCTGCGGATCAGGATGCCCTGGCCGGCCAGCTCATCGACCACCTGACGGCCGCGCCACTGCCGCGCGGCCTGGTGGCGACTCATGGCCCGACCGGCGCCGTGGCAGGCGGAGGCGAAGGAGCGCTCCTCGGCCTCGGCGAGCCCGGCCAGCACGTAGGAGCCGGTGCCCATGGAGCCGCCGATCAGCACCGGTTGGCCCGTGCCCCGGAACGCCGCCGGCAGGTCCGGATGGCCGGGACCGAAGGCGCGCGTGGCGCCCTTGCGATGTACGAACAGGCGCCGCGGCGTGCCGTCGACCCTGTGGGTCTCTTCTTTGCAGGTGTTGTGTGACACGTCGTAGATCAGCTCCAGCTCGGCATCGGGGAACAGGCTCTGGAAGGCGTCGCGGGTCAGCTGGGTAAGGATCTGGCGGTTGGCCAGCGCGCAGTTGATGCCCGCCCGCATCGCGCCGAGGTAGCGCTCGCCGAGCGACGACCTCAGCGGCGCGCAGGCCAGCTCACGGTCGGGCAGGTCGATGCCGTACTCACGCGCGGCAATGGCCATGCTTTTGAGAAATTCGGTACCGATCTGGTGACCGAGACCCCGTGATCCGCAGTGGATGCTGACCACCATTTCACCGCGCACCAGACCGAAGGCCGCGGCGAGCTCCGGATCATAGAGCTCGGCGACTTCCTGCACCTCGAGATAGTGGTTCCCGGAGCCCAGGGTGCCCATTTCGTCGCGCTGGCGCTTCTTCGCCTGAGCCGAGACCGCATCGGGCTGCGCGCCCGCCATCTGACCGTGCTCCTCGATGCGCTCGAGGTCCTCTGGCGTGCCGAAGCCGTTCTGCACGGCCCAGCGCGCGCCTCCGGCGAGCATGGCGTCCATCTCGGCGGGGTTGAGGTGCAGCCGCCCGGTGCTGCCGACGCCGGCGGGAATGACGGCGAACAGGGTGTCGGCCAGCTCGCGCTTGCGCGCGTCGATCTCGTCGCGGCGCAGCCCGGTAGCCAGGGCGCGCACGCCGCAGGAGATGTCAAAACCAACGCCCCCGGCCGACACCACGCCCCCGGCGTCCGGATCAAAGGCGGCGACACCGCCGATCGGAAAACCGTAACCCCAGTGGGCGTCGGGCATCGCATAAGCGGCCTTGACGATGCCGGGCAGGCTGGCGACGTTGACCAACTGCTCGTACACCTTGTCGTCCATCTCGCGGATCAGCGCTTCGCTGGCGTAAATGACGCCGGGCACCCGCATGTTGCCCTGCGGGGTAACCCGCCACTCGTGTTCGGATCTGCGTTCAAATCGGGCGGTATCCATGTCAAACGTCCAGTACGCACTGCGCGCGCCACCTGCCGCCGGCATCGCGGGTGACCCGCAGGGCGGTGAAGGTGGCGCCCTTGATTTCGACGCGGGGCTCGTGCCGTTCCACATCGACCGGCTCGCCGTGCGCCGTGGCGTGCAACTCACGGCCGTGGATGCTGACATCAAACCGGCTGAACAGCATATGACGTGTTGCCATCTCATAGATCAGCGTGTTCAGCCAGTCGTACAACAGCAGCTCCTTATCCGGTGCGCTGCAGCGTATGCCGACCGCGGTTACAGGCCGCACGCGCTCGATTTCGGTGATGACCGACGTCATGGCGCAGGCCGCCTGCTCAAAGGCCTGTTCCGGGCTGGTGCCGAAGCCCCGTACACCGACGTCGGCCTGGTGGGGAAAGTGTTCCCACCCGGACGACGGCTCGGTGTGCTCGCCGGTCTGCGCTGTCATGCGGGTCTGTCCTCGTCGCCGTGCGCGGCAGAAACCGCCGCGCGCTGTCCACAGGTATATGCCAAAGCCGTGCGCTTTGCCACCCGCGCAGCGCGACGGCGGGGGGTGGCCATTCCGCTGTGTTTCAGAGGTCTTTCGCGGCTGGGCATGATCTCGCGGGTGGACCGCCCTTGGCTGAGCCCGGCGGGCGGGGTATAGTCTCCCTTCGATCTCGTGCTGCTGCGGGAGAGAGCCAGCTACGGCTGGTCGCCGAAGGCGCAACCCGCCCGGAATCGCTCAGGCAAAAGGACCGTAGCAGCTGGTGGAAGCGTCGGCGAGCCGTGCGCAGACCGCCAGATTGACTCTGGAGAGTGGCCGTGCGCTTCGACCGCGGCCCACCGAAGGGGAAGGCGTCGTGGGACGTCCACACTCTCAGGTTACCGGACAGAGGGGCGACGGATGTCACGAGCCGTCGCCCTGTGCTGGTTTTCCGGCGGCTTGAAAGCAACGCTTTTCGCTGCACGGGTCAATCATGGGACGCAAGACGCCACTGTATCAGGCACATCAGACCATGGGCGCCAGACTGGTGGATTTCGCCGGCTGGGACATGCCCATCCATTACGGCTCCCAGATCGAGGAACACCATGCGGTGCGGCGCGACGCCGGCATGTTCGATGTCTCGCACATGACCGTCGTGGATCTGCACGGAGCCCGGGTGCGCCCGTTTCTGCGTTTCCTGCTCGCCAACAATGTGGACAAGCTCGGCGAGCCCGGCAAGGCGCTGTACAGCTGTATGCTCAGCGAGCAGGGCAGGGTGCTGGATGATCTTATTGTCTATTATCTGGACGAGGACCATTTCCGGCTGGTGGTCAACTCGGCGACCAGGAAGAAGGATCTGGAATGGATCGGCGACCAGTCCGGCGCCTTCGGGGTGCAGGTCAGGGAGCGGCCGGAGCTGGCCATGATCGCCGTCCAGGGGCCCGGCGCGCGCGACAAGGTGTTGGCGCTTCTGGACCCGGGACAGCGCGCGAAGGTGCAGAGCCTGGGTCCGTTTTACGCTGCCGCTCTGGGCGACTGGCTCCTTGCCCGTACCGGTTATACCGGCGAAGACGGATTTGAGATCATGCTGCCCGGGGACCAAGCCACCGGGCTCTGGAACGCCCTGGGCGAGGCCGGGGTGCGGCCCTGCGGGCTGGGTTGCCGCGACACCCTGCGCCTGGAGGCCGGGATGAACCTGTACGGCTCGGACATGGACGAGACGGTCAGCCCGTTGGTGTCGGGTTTGAGCTGGACCGTGGCCTGGGAGCCGCGCGAGCGCCAGTTTATCGGACGCGCGGCGCTGGAGGCGGAGCGGGCGTCCGGCCCCTGCCAGAAGCTGGTCGGCCTGGTGCTGGAGGGCAAAGGCGTCTTGCGCAACCATCAGCGGGTGGTGGTCGAGGGCGTGGGCGAAGGCGAGGTCACCAGCGGCAGTTTCTCTCCGACGCTCGGGCGCTCCATCGCGCTGGCACGGGTCCCGGCGGGGACCGGCGGGCATTGCGAGGTGGAGATCCGCGGCAGACGGCTGGCGGCACGCGTGGTCAAACCGCCGTTCGTTCGCCACGGCGAGGTGCGGGTCGAGCTGGGCTGAAGCGGGCCGCGGCGTAGAGGGTTTCTTGGGATTCACTGACAGGACGGCATTATGAGCGAAGCTCCGAGCGAACTGAAATACAGCAAGAGTCACGAATGGGTCCGGGTCAACGAGGATGGGACGGTGACGGTGGGCATTACCGATCACGCCCAGGAGCTGCTCGGTGATCTGGTCTACGTCGAAGTGCCCGAGCAGGGCATCGATCTGGAGGCCGAGCAAGCCTGCGCGGTGGTGGAGTCCGTGAAAGCGGCTTCCGACGTCTACGCCCCGCTCGCAGGCACGGTGGTGGAAGTCAACGAAGACCTGGCCGACAGCCCCGAAATCGTGAATCGGGATGCCTATGGCGACGGCTGGATCATGCGGCTGGAACCGGCCGACAGCGAGGCGGTCCATGATCTCATGGACGCCAGCGAATACCAGGATTTCATCGAAAGCGAGTGACCCGTCCGCCGGCCGGGGCCGGTCGATACAGCCATATGCCTTTTATACCTCACACAGAGCAGGATATCCGAGCCATGCTGGAGCGCATCGGCGTGTCCGGCATCGAGCAGTTGTTCGACGAGATTCCGGCCAGCCTGTGCAGCCGCCCGCTGGCGGCGATTCCGCCGGCCATGACCGAGCAGGCCATCACCCGCCTGATGACGCAGCGCGCCGAGCAGGACGGGCAACCGCTGTGTTTCATCGGTGCCGGCGCCTACGAGCACCACATCCCGGCGGCGGTGTGGCAGATCGTGAGCCGGGGTGAGTTCTACAGCGCCTACACGCCCTATCAGGCGGAGGCCAGCCAGGGCACGCTTCAGGTCATCTACGAGTTTCAGAGCATGATGACGGCGCTGATGGCGATGGAGGTCTCCAATGCCTCTCTGTACGACGGCGGCTCGGCGCTGGCGGAAGCGGTGCTGATGGCGATCCGGGCCAATCGCAAGTCGAAATCGCGGCGTGTCCTGATGCCGACGACCGTGCACCCGGCGTACCGCAGCGCGGCGCGCACCATTGTCGGTACGCAGGACATCGAGATTGTGGAGCTGCCTTACGACGCCCGGGGTGGTCACCTGGAGGCGGAAAAGCTGTCCGACTACGAGGGCGAAGATATCGCCGCCCTGGTCATCGCCCAACCAAACTTCTTCGGTGTGCTGGAGGACGTGGATGCTCTGACCGACTGGGCGCACCGCAACGGCGTCATGGTGATCGCGGTGGTCAACCCGGTGGCGATGGCATTGCTCAAGCCGCCGGGGCGCTGGGGCCGGCAGGGCGCCGACATCGCCGTCGGCGAAGGCCAGCCGCTGGGCGTGCCGCTCGCCTCAGGCGGGCCCTATTTCGGCTTCATGTGCAGCAAGCAGCAGCACGTGCGGCAGATGCCCGGGCGCCTGGTGGGCCGCACCCGGGACCGTGACGGCCGGGTGGGCTACACCCTGACACTCCAGGCACGCGAGCAGCACATCCGGCGCTCCAAAGCCACCTCCAACATCTGCACCAACCAGGGGCTGATGGTCACGGCGGCGACGGTTCACATGGCGCTGCTGGGCGGCGAAGGTCTGCGCAGGGTGGCGCTCGCCTGCCACGCCAACACGCGGCGACTGGTGGAGAAACTCGGCGGCGAGTATTTCAGGCCGCGTTTCGAGCGCCCCTGTTTTCACGAGGCCGTCATGACCAGCGCGCTCCCGCTGAAGCGGCTGCTGAGGCCGCTTTACGCCCACAACCTGCAGCCGGGTTATGTGCTCAGCGACGACTATCCGGAGCTGGGGGAGTCGATGCTGGTGTGTGCGACGGAGACCAAGACCGAGGAGGATCTGGATCTGTACCGTGACTATCTGGCCCGCGCCATCGACAAGCAGGTCAGTGCGGGTTGTCCGGTCCAGCCCAAAATGGCTTAACCATCGAGCGTCGAGGAGAAGGCAATGGCAACCATTACCCTGAAGGGAAACGAAATCCACACCAACGGCGCGCTGCCGGAAGTCGGCGCCGAGGCGCCGGATTTCCGGCTGGTCGACAAGGATCTGGCCGACAGGAGCCTGTCCGACTACGCGGGCAAGAAGAAGCTGCTCAACATCGTGCCCAGCCTGGATACCCCGGTGTGCGCGACCTCGACAAAGAAATTCAACGAAGCGGCCGCCGCCCGCGACGACGTGGTCATGCTGGTGATCTCCGCCGACCTGCCGTTCGCCATGGGCCGCTTCTGCGGCGTCGAAGACATCGACAAGGTCATTCCGCTGTCGATGATGCGCTCGCGCGATTTCGCCAGGGACTACGGGGTGCTGATCGAGGACGGCCCGCTGGCAGGCATCTCCGGCCGCGCCGTCGTGGTTCTGGACGAAAACAACAAGGTGATCTACACGGAGCTGGTCCCGGAAATCGGACAGGAGCCGGATTACGACAAGGCGCTGGCGGTTTTATAGCCGGGCAGCAGGACAAGAGCATTAACCACAAAGGAACACGAAGGCCACGAAGGAAAAGCAATATGTCTGCCGCACAGCGATACTGTCGCAGTCGATCCCCGAGCTCGATGTCCACGCATCTGCACCACTTTGTGAAGCCTTTGTGTTCCTTCGTGTCCTTTGTGGTTTGGGTAGAGATTTGAGAATTCCATGCTGATTTTTGAGCATTCCCAGCCGGGCCGGCGCGCTACGGCACAGGCACCGGCGGAGGCGATCGAGGCCGACGACCTGCCGGCGGAGCTGTTGCGCGACGACGTCGCGGCGCTTCCGGAGGTGTCGGAGATGCAGGCGGTGCGTCATTACACGCGCCTGTCGCAGAAGAACTTCTCCATCGACACCCAGTTCTATCCGCTGGGCTCCTGCACCATGAAGTACAACCCGCGCGCCTGCAATTCGCTCGCGATGCTGCCGGGCTTTCTGGCGCGTCACCCGCTCGCCCCGGCCAGCGAGGGGCAGGGCACCCTGGCCTGCCTCCATGAGCTGCAGGAGATGCTCAAGGAGGTGACGGGCATGCAGGCGGTCTCCCTGACGCCGGCCGCGGGCGCCCAGGGTGAGTTCACCGGTGTGGCCATGATCCGTGCTTACCACGCCGCGCGGAATGACAGCGCCCGCGATCAGATACTGGTGCCCGATGCGGCGCACGGCACCAATCCAGCCACCGCTACGATGTGCGGCTACCAGGTGAAGGAGATCCCCACCGACCACGACGGAGACGTGGATCTGGATGCCCTGCGCCAGGCCGTGGGTCCCCGCACGGCCGGCATCATGTTGACCAACCCCTCGACGCTGGGTGTGTTCGAGCGGCACATCGAGGAGATCGCCGCGATCGTCCATGGGGCGGGCGGGCTGCTCTACTATGACGGCGCCAACCTCAACGCCATTCTGGGCAAGGCGCGGCCGGGTGACATGGGCTTCGACGTCATCCACATGAACCTGCACAAGACCTTTTCGACGCCGCACGGCGGCGGGGGGCCGGGCGCCGGCCCCGTCGGGGTCGCCGAACGGCTGGAGCCCTTTCTGCCCGTGCCCATGGTCGGCTGCGACGGCGATGAGTATCACTGGATTACGGAGAAAGAGCGCCCGCAGAGTATCGGACGCCTGTCGGCCTTCATGGGCAACACCGGCGTGCTGCTGCGCGCATACGTCTATGCACGCATGCTGGGTCGCGAGGGCATGCAGCGGGTGGCGGAATTCTCGACGCTCAATGCCAATTACCTGATGAAACGGCTGCAGGAGGCCGGTTTCGACCTGGCGTTCCCGCAGCGCCGCGCCACCCACGAATTCATCGTCACCCTGAAGCGCCAGCACAAGGAGTGGGGCGTGAGCGCCATGGACGTCGCCAAGCGGCTGCTCGATTTCGGTTTCCACGCGCCCACCACCTACTTTCCGCTGCTGATACCCGAGTGTCTGCTGATCGAGCCCACGGAAACCGAGAGCCGCGAAGAGCTGGACGGCTTCGTGGCCGCGATGGCGAAAATCCTCGAAGAGGCGGAGCGGAACCCCGCCCTGCTGCACGAGGCCCCGCACAGCCAGCCGGTGCGGCGGCTCGACGAGGTGCGCGCCGCGCGCGAGCTCGACCTGCGCTGGACCGGTTGATCTGTCCGACCTCCCGGCAGCAGCGCCCGCCCTTGCAGCGAAATGGCCCGCCTCGCGGCGATCCGGTAAGTGTTACCAGGCCCTAAAGTGGAGAATCAGAACATGTCGGCATTGATTTGCGGCTCCTTCGCCTTCGACACCATCATGGTCTTCCAGGACCATTTCAAGAACCATATCCTGCCCGACAAGGTGCACATTCTGAACGTGGCCTTTCACGTGCCGCAGATGCGCCGGGAATTCGGCGGCTGCGCCGCCAACATCGCCTACAATCTGAAACTGCTGGGCGGTGATCCCCTGCCGATGGGAACCGTGGGCAAGGATTTCGCGCCTTACGCCGCCTGGTTGGACGAGCACGGCATTCCGCGCACCCACATCCGGGAAATCGAAGCGGCTTACACGGCCCAGGCGTTCATCACCACCGACCAGGACGATAATCAGATCACCGCCTTTCACCCGGGCGCGATGGACTTCGCGCACGAAGTGCGGGTGAGCGAGGCCGCGGGCGTGAAGCTCGGCATCGTGTCGCCGGACGGTCGGCAGGGCATGATCGATCACGCCGAACAGTTCGCCGAGGCAGGGATTCCCTTCATCTTCGATCCCGGTCAGGCCATGCCGCTGTTCAACGGGGACGACTTCAGAAGTTTCATCGAGCAGGCGACCTGGGTGTGCGTCAACGACTACGAGTCCCAGCTGCTGCAGGAGCGCACCGGCTGGTCGCCCCACGAAATCGCCGAGCGGGTCGAGGCACTGATTGTGACCCGTGGCGCAAAGGGCTCCTATATCTACGGCGACGACGGGCGTCTCGAGATCCCCCCGGCCGGTATCCGCGCCGTGGTCGATCCGACCGGCTGCGGAGACGCCTATCGCGGCGGCCTGCTGTACGGACTCCTGAACGACCTGGACTGGGAGGTGACCGGCCGCATCGCCGCCGTGATGGGCGCGATCAAGATCGAGCACCACGGTACCCAGAATCACAGCTTCACCATGGACGAGTTCCGCAGCCGCTACCGCCACAGTTTCGACATGGACCCGGAAGTCATCTGAAGCAGCGCCGATTCAGGTGCCGTAGCGGGTTGCATTGTATGAATCCCTGGGAGCACAAGGAACAGCTGCGACGAACCTTCGGCGGCATCGCGCCGCTCTACGACAGTCCCGCGACCCGCTTCTTTCCCTTTTGCGCCGATCGGCTGGTGAGCTATGTTCGACCCCGGCCGGGCACCCGGGTGCTGGATGTGGCCACCGGCACCGGTGCGGTCGCCGTCGCGTTCGCACAGGCCGTCGCGCCCGGCGGGCGGGTCACGGCGATCGATTTCTCGCCCGATATGCTCGATCGCGCGGCGGCGAACATCCACAAAATGGCGCTCTCCAACGTCGACCTGCACGAAATGGACCCCGAGCACTTGGAGTTCCGTGGCGGCTATTTCCACGCCGTGGTGTGCTCCTACGGCCTGTTTTTAATGCCCGACATGGCGGGTGCGTTGCGCGAATGGGCGCGGGTGCTGCGTCCCGGTGGCATGCTCGCATTCACGAGCTTCGAGAGCACCGCATTCCAGCCGATGCTGGACGATTTCCTCGCACGCCTGTCAGGATTCGGATTGGAGCTGCCGGAAGGTCCCCTGGGATCGCTGCGCCTGTCGTCGCCGGAGCACTGCAGGGAACTGCTCCTGGCGGTCGGCCTGTCCGCCATCGATGCGCAGACCGTGCAGCTCGGTTATCACCTGCGCGACGAGCAGGAGTGGTGGGAGGTGGTCAG
>JASFKW010000044.1:0-25832 GCA_050118435.1 Gammaproteobacteria bacterium
TGTTATTTCACCCTTAATTGGTGCCGGAAAGAGGATTCGAACCTCCGACCTACTGATTACGAATCAGTTGCTCTACCAACTGAGCTATTCCGGCAGTGGGGGCTGGCGAGTATAAATAATGGCCGGAGCGGCGACAACTCGGAGATGTCAGGCGTGGGTGTTGCCGCGCAGCCGTATCACGACCTCGACTCCGTCGATCGTAGTGCCCTCCGGGGCATTGGGCAGCTGATCGACCGGAATGTCGCCGGCTTCGATATCTGACAGCTCGCCGGTATCGACGTTGTAGAAATGGTGGTGTGAGCTGCTGTTGGTGTCGTAGAAAACACGGCTGGGGTCGACGATGACTTCGCGCAGTATGCCCTTGCTCGCGAAAAGCCCCAACGTGTTGTATACGGTGGCCTTGGAAACCCGGTGGCCGGCGGCATTGACCAGCTCCAGAACGCGGTCTGCGCTGAGGTGCTGGTCCTTCGTCAACAGAACACGGGCGATCTGCAGGCGCTGCTGGGTCGGCAGAATGTCGTATTCCTGCAGGCGCTCAGCCGCCTCCTGCTCGCTCAAAATCGCTTCGCGTTCATTCCCGCCCATGCCTGAAGTATACTTTGCCGCTTTAGACGAAGTCCAGATCATCAACAATTAACTGTTTTTCAATATTTTTTCTGGAAGATAAGGCGTCGGATCGAGTATCGGACGGCCTTCGAGGAGCTGATTGGACAGCAGGCGGGCAGACGCCGGCCCCAACACCACCCCGTTGCGAAAATGCCCGGCGCAGATATACAGGTTCGCGATTTCCGGGTGCGGACCGATGATCGGAACGCCCCGGGGGCTGCCCGGCCGCAAGCCGGCCCAGTGATGCTCGATGGGCAATGTTCCCAGGTTCGGTATCAGCTCCAGGGCGGCGCGTTTGAGCTCGTCCAGTGCCTCGCCGGTGGTCTGCTTGTCGAAGCCCACGTATTCGAGCGTGCTGCCGACCAGCACCCGGCCATCGCGCCTTGGAATCACATAGTGGCCCTTATACAGTGATATCCTGGACACCAGACCCGGGGGCCCACGGAAGACGATCATCTGCCCGCGAACCGGCTCGATCGGCAGGCTAAGACCGGTGGGCTCGAGCAGCCCGGCCGTCCACGCACCGCTTGCAACAACGAAACGGTCGGCCGTGACCTCCTCGCCTGCAGCGGTGCGCACGGCGGCGATCCGGTCGCCTTCACGTTTCCATTCCACGGCGGCACAGTCGGTGCGAATGTCCACTCCGGCCTTCTGCAACGTCACCCTCAGCGCGCGGGCGAAACGCGGATTGCGGACCTGGGCGACGTCGGGGAGCCAGGCCGCAGTCGCGGCTTCCAGGCCCAGTCGGGGCTCGAGCTGTCGCGCCCTGGCGGCGTCCACGAACTCGAGACGGGCGCCGAAGCGGCCCGCCCATTGTATTGCGGCAGGGGGGGCTTCGACGTCGGCGATCAGCAGCCCGGACGGTGTCCACTGGGGATCGACTCCGGAGCTCTCCTCGAGCAATCGGCACAGCTCCGCGTAGTGCTGCTGGCTCCACCGGGCGAGGGCGTTGACCGGATCCGGATAACGCCAGGGATAGAGCGGGGAGAGAATCCCGCCGCCGGCCCAGGACGATTCACTGCCCGCGCGTCCGCGCTCGAGCATCGTCACCCGCCAGCCGGAGAGCATCAGCTCGCGCGCGGTGAGCATGCCGATGATGCCCGCTCCGATCACCACGCAACAGGTCATGCGACCGGGGCTCCCTGCTCGCGTGGCGTCTTAACGCTTCCAGCAGTCCGGGCCCGAGAAGCCCTGACCGTAAACGGCGCCCTCGGAGCGAATCGCAAAGTCGCCGCAGGCGTCCTTGCGCTGGGAGCCCCGCGGCTGCGCGACGGCGAAGAAGTCTTTGCCATCGGCACGCACGATCTGTAATCGGTAATGCTGATCCGGCGCGCCGCCGGCCTCCAAGCCGAGCTCGGCCAGATCCGCAGCGTACGCTGAATGGGAAGCGCGCCAGCGTTGCTGGGCCAGCTGCAGATCCACCAAAGCCGTGATGGCTTCGCTGCGCCGTGTCTTGGCAACCAGGCCGGTGTAGGAGGGCACAGTGATGGAGGCGAGAATCGCGACAATGGCCAGGGCAATCAGCAATTCGAGCAATGAAAATCCCGCGAAGACCGACCGCTTCATGATGCAACTCCTTTCGCAACTCAGAACCGATCCGATGCTGCATCCTTGCAGCATCCTTCAGCTTGACTATACTCGGCGCTACAACAGGGAACAAGTTAGCCCCAAGGAGCCAGATCATGGAAGATCACAGGCGTTCCGGGCTCACGCTCGTCGAGCTGCTGGTCACGCTGACGCTGCTGGCAATTCTGGTCGGCCTTGCCGCACCAGCCATGGCGGTGTTTGTGGACAGGGCGCGGCTGCGTTCGGCGACGCAGGCGCTGGCGCAGGAGCTCCGGCAAGCGCGAGATCATGCCATAAGCCACCGCAAGACGGTTTACTTCTCGATTTCAGCGCGGACTGACCGGTGGTGTTATGGCTGGCGCGACGATGCGCCTTGTCGGTGCGACTCGCCCGCGCCGTCGGCCCAGTGCCGGAGCGCGGAAGACGGCCCGCTGCAGACACAAAGCGTGACTGACTTTCCGGGCGTGCAGCTGCTCGCCAGCCGGCGCGCCGCGACGCGTGGTGTGCGCTTTTCACCGATTCGCGGGACGGCCACCGGCGCGACCTTCCGGCTTCGCAGCAGACACGGCGAAGCCCGGGTCATCCTCAGTCCGCTCGGACGTGTTCGGGTGTGCTCGCCATCTGACGGAGCGGCTGCCCCATGCTGAATGCGCAGCGCGATCAGCGGGGCGTGACGCTGGTGGAGCTCATGATCGCCAGCGCCATCTCCCTTGTCGCGCTGGCCGCTATCCTCACCGGCTACAGCGCGACAAGCCACCACAGCACAGTGTATCTGCACAGAGCCCACCTGCATCAGCAGCTTCATACATTGATGCACGCCATGTCGAGGGACATCAGGCGCGCGGGCTACTGGCACTTCGATCCGGACGCGCGCGCCGCAACCGACAACCCTTTCCAGGGCGGCGGCAACGGCCTGCACATCGATGCCTACCCGGGTCAGGCGCCGGATTCCTGCATCCTGCTGGCCTACGACCTGGACAGGGACGGCCGGGTTGGCATCAGCTCCTGTCGCGCAGGCGGCTGCGGCCCCCAAGCCGACGGCGACAATGTAGAGCAGCTCGGCTTCCGCCTGCGCGACGGCCGCGTACAGTCCCGCTACGGCGGCCGCACATTGGAATGTGATTCCGGCTACTGGCAGGCGGTCACAGATCCGGGTATCGAAATCACCCGACTGACGTTCGCTCAGCACGCGATCTGCTCCAACCTGGACGATGTGCAGGCCGGCTGCACGCCGGACGCGACGCGCCTGGTTCGGCGCCTCATCGAGATCCGGCTGAGCGGGCACCAGCGCGGTCGGCCCGGAGCCCCGGTGTCGCTGTCGGCCTGGGTCCGCGTGCGCAACGACCGGCTCCTGCGGGGTGGGATCTGATGCAAAGCGCGGTCCGGTCACGGCGCGCTCAGCAGGGGGTCGTCACACTCCTGGTCGCACTGGTGCTCATGACGGCGTTGACCGTTGTCACGCTTTCTGTGGCACACACGCAGTTGGTGGAGCAGCGCGTGGCCGGCAACCAGCAATGGCAGACGCGCTTGTTTCTGCTGGCCGAGGCGGGTCTTGCAGAGGGCGTGCGATTGCTCGAGAAGTCGGCTCTGCGTCTCGACTGGCGTGACCGTGGCACGCGGCGCGATATCCTCGATCGTAGGGAGCTGAGCAACGGGGTCGGCGATATCAAGACGCAGCTCATGCTACGGCGTCCGAAGCCCGATTCGGCCTATGTGCTCCTGCAATCGACGTCCGAGCGCGACGACGGCTCCGGATTGCAGGTTGGCGTGAGTGAGTTCGTGCGTCCCCTTTCCGTGCTCTCGCCCGCAGGTGAGAACGCGCCGCCGCTGGTGCTCAACGGCTGTCTGGTCCCGCCCGCGGCCGGGCTCGACATTCGTCCGCTGAATGCGGACCTCGACCAGGCCGGCGACGCAATATGGCTGAGCCGGGAGGCACGTTGCCCGCGGCTGTCGGGAATCGATGCTCACAGGGGAAATACGATTGAGCGGGCGCTCGGCGAAGACCTGTGGCCCACCGTCTTTTCCGTCGACCGGGAGGCTTTCACCGCCATGGCCGCGGCCCAGGAGCACTTTCCCGAACCTGATCGGATCTACCGGACCGCGCGGGCCGAGGATCTGGTGGCCGGTCGCTGGCTGCGAAGCCTGGGGACACCGCAACGACCCGTGGCACTCTACTTCCCGTCGGACCTGGGCTGCCCGGAATTCGCGCCGGGCGTTCGGCTGTACGGCGTGGTTTTCATCGAGGCCGGCTGCACCAGACCGGTTTCAACCCACAGCTTTGAGCTCTACGGCTCACTCGTCGTCAACGGGAACCTGAGCGTCGGCGGATCCGAGCTGCGGCTGAGCCATGTCCAGGTCGCCGACGCCAGGCAGAAACGGTTGCGTTTCCCGGTCCTGCGCAGCGTGGCAGTACCCGGCAGCTGGAGCGATTTCTGAGATGGCGGCCCGGCAGGACGGCTTCAGCCTGATCGAGGCACTGATCGCGGTGCTGGTGCTCAGCGTCGGCCTGCTGGGCCTTGGCCAGCTGCAGGCCGCATTGTGGAAATCCGCCGGACAGCTGTACGCCCTATCCGAGGCCTATCTCCTGAGCGCAAGCCATCTCGAGCGTGTCCTCACCGACCCATCGCAGATCAGTGAGCAACGCCTCTCGACGCAAAGCCCGTCCGGATACACCCTATTCGACTCGGGCCTGCGGACCGAAGCTCGGGGTCCGTTCACCGAAATCAGCGTTAGCTGTCACTGGGAGGATACCCGTGGGACTCAAGCGGTTGGACTGCAGACAGCCGTCTACCAGTCCGATAGCGCAGATTCACAGTGGCTGCTCGTGTCCGACTGACGCACAGACTGTTTCAACGGGGGTCACCAACCCACTGGCTCTACCAGCAGTCTTTCGCAGCCCAGCTGGCGTTTTCGTTGCCCTTCCTGCCTAGGCTGTCCAGGGTGAGGTCACCGCATCGGGTATCGGCCTTCTGCGCGTCCGATGCTCGCCTCGCTGCCAGAAAATAGCTTGTAGTAAGACTACCCGAGGGGCCGGCCGCTGGCGCGTCGAGAGTATAATGTCCCCCCTCTCCGCAACTCGCGGTGGTCAAACCCAGCTCTGCGAGACTGGAGGCATAACGATTGTTCTGGTAAAAGAAACTCTCTTGGCGCTGGGCGGCGTTCAGCAGACAGTCATAGGCATCCGCTCGCCGTGCCTTCTGAACGTGGTTCTGGTAGCTGGGCACCGCCACCGTTACCAGGATCGCGGCGATAACCAGCGTGATGAGCAGCTCTATCAGGGTGAACCCCCGCTGCTGGGGTCTCTCAATAGTCGCAATCATTCCTTTCACCTCATCAATTCGTATTGATGCCCGACGCGCAGGGCCCGCAGGCTAGTTCGTCTGCTCCCGCCAGGAGACCTCGCCGCTCTTGACGGGCACGGCGAGCGTGGCATCACCGGTCAGGATGTCGCCGCGCGACTTCTGGATAATGACTTTTTCCTTGTCTCCGACGGTCGCTGGCGGATCGTTGATCAGGTGCAGGCTCGGCGCTGAGGCCAGGCCTTCGCCCAGGTTTATCTCCCGGATGGCGGTGCTGGTTGCACTGACGCCGAATATCGGGCGTTCGGCAAAAGGTGTCCCAGTCTTGTAATACAGACCATACAGACTGCTGGTTCCATCGCCGCCGCACTGGCTTTCGCTGGGTGTATAGTCGGTCACCAAAAGCACCCGCCCCAGCAGTGCGCCCTCCTGAACGATGCGCGCGGACGGCGTCGAGACGCCCACCGGAAGATCGAGTTTCCAGCCGTCCTTCCAGCTGGCGCCCGTGGCGTTGAACAGGTTTTCCAGCTCCTGGAAGTTGGTCACCCCGGTCACGCCGGTTACGGTGTAAGGCGGATCCGTCGACACCACCGCATTGGTCACGTCCACCAGATTGGTGGTCGCCGGCAGGCTGCTGGTCGCGGTCGGCGGGGGGTTGTCCCGGATGCCGTACAGGGTCTGTTGCGCAATGCTCTTCTTGTCGTCGTTGACGTAGAAGCGCCCGGTGCCTACGTAGACCCAGCGTGTCAGATCGCTGTCCACCGACAGTGTCGGTCGGGCGACGATAGGCTGGCTGGTCGTCAGACGCTCCTCCAGCACCCAGTCCGCGGGATTGGCGCTTTCCCTGACTTTCAGGCGATACAGGCTGCCGGTGGGCGCATCGGGCATGCCGCCCACGGTGCCAAAGTAAACATCATCCGCCTTGTAACTCAGATCCCAGTCCGCCGCCAGCGGGTCTCCGACGAATGCGCCGGCGCCCACGACATTGAAGGTATCGCTCGGACCGAAGTCGGTCACCCACTGCATGGCGTTGAGGTCATACACCAGCACGCGTGCATCCTGGATGCTGGTCGCCTTGGCCAGACTGGTCGGTCCGGTCCCGAACACCAAGTACCACTTGTTCGGGGTGTCATCCGTCTGTCTGACCGTCATGGCGGTCGGATAGGAGGTCGTGAAGCCGAGATTTTCATGGGTGATCTCGGCGAGCAGCTTCGGCGGATTCTCCGGGTTCGTGACATCCATGATCACGTAGGCTGAGCGGAACTTGTGGTCGTCCCCCGTGCCGCCGAAACCATCGGCCGCGGTGTCCACGGTCATGGTGCCGCCGCCGAAGCGCATGCCTGCGACCAGCACCGTGCCCCAGCCGCCCGGGTGGTCAGGGTCCGGCGTGAAAATCTTGGCGTCGAACACCCGCGGCTTTGCATCCATGTAATAGACATGCGTGTAGTCGACATCGGTCAGCCAGTTGAGGTGCGGCAACAGGTTGCCCGGCGCGTAGGCCCAGATTTCGGCTCCCAGCGGATGGGCTGTCTCGCCGCTGGGCGACAATTGGAATTCCAGCGTATGGGGATTGAAGAACCCCGCGTTGAACGCGTGCAGCAGTCCGTCGTTGGCGCCCACGTAAATCATCTGACGACGGTTGGCGTACTGGCTGCGGAACTCCGCGTAGCTGACGTCACCGTAGAGCTGGTCGAAGGCTTCGGCGGGCGCCGCCACCGAGTTCGGCGTCGAGTGCACAATATCTCCGAGCCGCATGATCTCCTCGGTGCCGTTGCCATCGAAGTCGATGGTGCGGTTGCGCTTGCCCGCAATCTCCTGGCCACGGATGTAGTTGATGATATCGTCGGCTTCGGCCTGAGACAGCGTGTTGAAAAAGCCGTAGCCATTAGCGGTATCGAAACCGTTCGGCGTGAAGGCGACGGACTCGCCTGCGTCGACCGTGCCGTCGAGATCGACGTCCTTCCAGGTCAGAATGTACCGGCCGGTGTCCGCCGAGCTGCTGTACGAGCGCTGGCTGGTCACGTCGTTGATCGCCGAGAGCCGCTCGCGCGCGTTCCACAGCGGCTTCATCTGCTCGAGGGGCAGGCTGATCCCCTCGCATTCCCCGCCGGCATTCACAATATCCGGGGTGTAAACATCCTTCGTCGTGCTGTCAAACCGGCATATCCTGGTCTGTCGGGTCGCACTGTCGTAATAGACTTTCACGACCTTGTCCGTCTGATAGTCGTCGAGCCGCGCATTCTGGTTGTTGTCCTCTCGCACCAGCCCCAGATTGTCCAGCCAGAGGGAGTGCAGACTGCCCATCCAGTTCACCGTCCTGTTCCCATAGGTGCGCTCGGTGATGTACATCGCCTGGAACAGCGCCCCCTGGCCCTCGCGGCTGCTGGCAACCACGGAGGCCGCGGTACCCGATGCCGTGCGGGCGACAATATCGTTGAGCACCGCAGTCAGGGAACGCTCCAGCTCCCTGGGATTGGTTGCGTAATAGTAGGTATCCGGCAGGCCGTCGGGGTTCAGGTCACCGTTGGTGTCCTTGCGGTCCCATTCCGACTGAAGATCGGGGATGTTGTTTCCGTTTTCGTCCTCGAACGAGCCCCATTTGGCGGCGTACAGCAGCGGATCTTCGAGCAGGCCAGCGCTCGAGTCGCCGATGCTGTAGACGTTGGTGGTGGGCCCTTTCTCGCCGAGCAGCGAATCTGAGGTCGCGACTTCGCACCCCACGCTGCAGTCGTTGTTCACACCGAGCTCAGTGCGCTGGTAGCCGTTGATTCCGGAATGCACGTGAAAACCGTCGCTGACTGTGCCGCTGAGCACGTAGCCGAAACCCATCCTGTCATCGGTCGATTCGGCGATGGCGTTGGTCGTGATCGCGATAATGTTGTTCGCCGCGTCCAACTTGTACTCGATCACGCCCCACATGTCCTGGTCGAAATCGCCGCCCTGCTCGCTGTCCTCCCAGTTGACATAGAACTTGCCTGTGGCAACGCCGTTGTAGACCTCGGGCGGCCTGACCACCTTGAAGTCCACCAGGGCGCAGTTGCCGCCCGCGTCGACGTTCTGGCAGGCGGGCAGAATCCTGACGACTCGGTCGCTGTTCGGCACGGGGATTTTGATCTCCGGCACCGCCGGTGCCAGGGTGACCGCGTAGGTATCCACGACCTGCTGCCCCTTGAGCGGCTTGTTTCCGGCGTCCCGGATGTCGGTGATGTGAGCCTTGTAGGCGATACCCGCCATGCGGTAGCTGCCGTCCAGGCGCGGCGCCTCTGGGCACAGGCCCTCGACCAGGCCCAGGTTGCTCACCGTCTTCTCGGTGCAAAGCTGATTGTTGTCGCTGCCGTTCTCGCCGACCAGGAACTTTCCTCCGGTAATGCCTTCGCCGTCACCCACGAGCTTGGTCAGCGACTCCGAATCGGCTCCGGGCCAGATGGTTCCGACGCCGTAGGATTTGCCGTCGAGCTGATCGGCGTCATAGGAGATGGTGCTGCCGTTGAAGGCCACCACATTCAGGGTGGCGCAGTAGTTGGTTTCGTCCAGTGGGTCGGTCCAGTTCTGTGGTGTTTCCAGCCCTGGGATAACGGGAACACCGTTGGATCGGTACTCGCCGGTTATGTCGAGACCGGCCATATAGCGGATGGCGTTGAGATAGACTTCGCTGAACGGGTTGCCCCAGTTCTTGCACTGGCTGTCAGTGAAGCTGTCCTCGCCTGCCGCACAGCTGGTGGCGCTCAGGCCTTTCTGGCCGTAGGTCCCATCGCTGTGATAGTAGCCGACCGGGCGGTACAGGCTCCAGGTGTTGACGATGCCATAGGAGGTGCTCGGCGTGGGTTCGGCGCCGCTGGTAACGGCCTTGGTGAAAGTGCCGTTCGTCTGGTCGATCTCCTCCGACATGGGTCCGATGTTCCTCATCACCACACCGCCGGACTTGTTTTTCAGATAGCTGCCGGCGACCATGCCGAAGTAGACCTTGTCGTCGTCGCCGAACTTCTGCAGCAGACCGATCGGTTTGAACGTGGGAACGCCGCTGTCGTCGTAATAGACCTTGCAGTTGCCCTCGTTTTTCGCGGTTTCGGACAGTGAGTCGTCCAGCGCTGTGCAGACGCTCACCTTGACCGGCAAATCATCGAGACCGGCCAAGCCACGTTCGGGGCTGCTTCCGTAAGCATCCATGCCCGATAGGATCGGATCGTTCTGGTTGGTTCCGAGCTTCTCATCATCCTCGCCCGTCATGAAGGACGCCAACTCTTCGGACCACCGGCACTGCCACCGCTCGCTCGACGCCCACAGCGAGTAGTTTCCCCGGGCAACCCGCATCAGGGGTGGATCGGTCACATGCTCCGAGACCAGCGTTGGATCGCTGGACACCGTGGTGTTGCAGATGGAGAGCTCGGCTTCGCTGTAGGGCGTGAGTCGGGAAATATCCGGGCCGTTGTAATACTTGGCAAAGCTGTGGGCATCGTTGGGCAGATAGGCGCGTTCCAGCACCGTGTTCTCGGGCGCTTGTCCGATGTTATCGGTAGTGCGCAGACCTCCGAACAGGATCTTTCGGATGGTATCGATACGGGTCATGGTCGCCCAGTTGAGGAAATTGCCGCTCCATTGCCCACCACAGTACTTGTCGGGACTGTCACCGACGGGTTGGAAAAAGCTTCCGTTATGCGCATAGCACTTGTGGCTGTCAAAGTAACCGTAGTAGTCGAAGCTGTGCTCGTAGGTCGTTTCGACATCACCGTCGCGGTCCAGATCCGTGTAATCGTTGTAGGCTTTGAAGAAACTCTGATGATCATTGGACGCCGCAATCATTACCAGCGGAACCGCGGAATCGGCGCTGACGAGGGGCATGGAGGTGAAATCCGCCATGGTCTCGACTGCCAGCTCACTCCGGACCAGCGCCGGGCTGAAGGCCACGCTGAGAATCAGGCCCAGGCCGATCGACTTCAGTTTGCTGTTAAGGCTTCGCATCTTCGGTCCCCTCTTTACTGCGGTCACGGTGTCAGTTGCGCACCACGTAGCGATAGTTGCTTCCGGTGACACCGCTGGAATTCGCCGCCGACATGCCGGCCGAGCGCAGATCAAAGAACATCAGCGCTCCGCCGCTGGCGGATGACTTTCCCAGCCCCTCATAACCCGCGACCATCGCCGTGGCAGAGCCCGTTGCGTTCACCACCACGGTCTTGTAGGCATAGAAATCCGCCTGCTGGTCCACGTCATCGACAAGGTCACCGTCGCCGTTGCCATCGAAGCGCAGCGTCATGTCCCTGATCCAGGTCGCGGGGTCAAAAAGATCCTCGGCGGCACCATTTGTCGTGCCCCAGTTGGTGAGCGGCGTGTCAAGCGCCAGGTCCGGGGGAATGTCAAACAGGGTATCGTTGAGGTTGCCACCAAGCGCCTGCGGCCATCCCCGGTAATACAGATGGGTGTCCAGCAGCTCGTGGGACGCCATGCGCAGCGCTTCGGAACCCTCCACAGCACGCGCCTTGACAACCGCGTTGGTGCTCATGCGCGTCTCGAGCACCGTGGACTGGTTGGCCACCACGGCGGCAACCGTCAGCATCACCAGGAAGATCAGGCTGGTGATGAGAACGGCACCCCGCTCGGGTGCGGCCGGTGAGCTGAGCGTTGTCATGAGCGACTCCTGTTGCGGATTTGCACCACGCTGGTGAAAAGCTTGCGCTGGTACATCTGAGCATCTGTCGGTACGGTGTAGGTGGTTCCGTCCGGGAGGTTGTAGGACGTCGTGTCTGCAATCGGGCCGCGCTCATCCGAGCGCACGATCAGCGTCACTCGGGCGCTGGCGACCCGGTTCCACTGGCCGGCAGCGGTGATGGTCGCCGCGTCCGCATAGAAATCGGTGTTGTTGTCCAGATCGGCGTCGACGCCGTACTCGACCTGCATCTGCTCGATCCCGCTCACCATGGCCTGCTCCTGGAGCCCGCCGTTGAGCAGCGTCAGCCGCGTCAGGGTGGGGAGTGGCCGGCCGCCGTCATCGCTGGCGCTGCAGGCGGCGCCGAGCTTGCCGCTGCAGGGGCGCACAAAATAAGCCGAAACCTGATAGGGATAGTTGTAGATGCCGACGGCGTCTTCGTTACCGGCGTCGTATAGATCGCCCGGCAGACTGGTAATCGCGGCGACCGAAAACACTCGGGCCCGGCGCCCCACCGCGGTTCGCAGCCAGACGTCGCTGCCGTTGCCGGCTTTTACCACCGCGGTCGCCTGGTACTCGCCGCCGCCGTGCCGCACCACGAAGGCATCGGAGTTGGGAACGTAGTCGGCGGCGTCGATACAACCGCTCGGCAGTGGCGGGGTTGCGGAGACACCTTCGTAACCGCGAATTCCTTCCTGGTAGTTGAGAATCCAAGCCGCGTCGCAACTGCCGACACCGCTGACCGCCGCCATGCCACCCACCTCAGAGGCCCCCACACCGCCCCAGTGATCCGCCGCGCGCAGGCTGTCGGTCACCAGCTTCATGGCGTAGCGGCCGTTCTCCTGCATGCCGTTGGTTGCTGTTTGCACCTCGAACGCCCGCTTGTTGCTGACGAACAGCTGAATGACACCCGCGAGCAGAATGAGTCCCAGGGTCATGGCAACCATGATCTCGACCAGCGAGAGGCCTCGCTGGCAACGGTGGTCGATAGCCTTCTGGACAAGGGCGGGTTCGCGTCTCATATGACTCATGGGATGAACCTCATTCTCAGGCAGGTCATGTCACTCGTCGCGCCGCTGCAACCGGTGCCGGTCGCTCCCTTTCGGTCCCCGTCCCAGCGCAGCGTAACCAGACACGCCGTACCCGGCTCGAGCAACGCGGGCGTGGCGGGATCGACATCGGTACAGGTCAGCTCGCCCCGACCCGACGGCAGCAGCTGACCGTTGGTGCTCTCCCACTTATACAGGTCACTCATTGCCAACTGCGCGGCATCGCAGGCGTTGCCGGGCGATTCGCAGTCGGGGCTGGGCGGCGCGGTGGGAATGGTCTTGACGTATTCTCCCGTGCGCATACCGGTGAGATTGGCGCGTATCCGGTCGGCCAGATCGCGCGCCTGCGTCATGGCAATAGAACGCTGGTGGGAGTCGTAGGTCGATTTCATCCCGGTCGCCTGCAGACCCGCGACCCCCAGCAGCCCGACCGAGAGAATCAGCATCGCGATGGCCACCTCGATGATGGTGAAGCCGCGTGAGTTGGCGGGCGAAAGCGCCTTATCCGTCTTGGTTTGCATTTCAGCCACCTCCTTCTCAGACCGTGACCGGCGCCTGGCAGTTGGGTATGGGCGCGCGAATCAGCCGCACATGACCGCTGGGGCTGACCTGTATCTGCCGACCCCACTGCTCGTCGAAGTCGCTGTCCCTGTCGCGATCGTCGCAGACCGCGAACGCCGCGGTGCCGCCGGACTCGTTGGTGGTGCCGTTGGAGTTGATTTCCAGATTGTTGTTCGAAGTCGCGTTGGTGCGGACCTGGATGCCGGTACGGGCCGCTTCTCCGACCCGGATCAGCGTGTCGGTGGCCGGCTCATAGGTACTATTGGCGTCTCCACTGGCGAACATCAGCCAGCCCGTGGTCCAGGTGTGTTCGCTGCCGCCGCAGGACGGCGGACTCGCCGTCGGATCCGCCGAACGACACAAGATGACCCGCACGTTGCGCTTCACCGCCTCGCTGCGGGCCATGTTGATCGCCATCACGAGCTCGTTGGTATGGGCCGTAATGCGGTTGTTGGCAATGAGGCTCTGATAGGAGGGCACGGCCAGTGTCAGGATGATCGCCGATAGCGCCACGACGACGATCAGTTCGATGAGTGTGAAGCCGGTCACATATTGTTTGCGCCGCATAGATCTGTTCTCCGGTGTCGCGAGCAGTTCTGGAAAGGGAAACGGCAGGCATTCCCGGTCCTACATACCGCTTGTCAGGGATTTGCGGCCGTTAGTCCGGAATCGGGCGGCTCGGCGCCGCTTAAGTGGGTGCCGGGCAGGTACAGTGCGGCCCGTGCGCAGCCGTCGGGGACTTGGGAGTTACTAGGGCCTGTTAGCAGGCCCTAAGCCGTACGTTGACAAAGCCTCGTGTATATCGACGGGTGTCGGCCGCTGGAAGGCGGCCGTCAAGCCTGCAGAAATCTATCCACGGTGTCCCGTTGAGAGACCCGCGGCTTTGTCAATGCAGCCTTTGGTAAGCGGGTTGCGGTGGGAGCAAAGCGCCCAGACAGAGCAGGCGCTCAGCCCCGTGTGCGGAGCTCTTTCGGTAGCGCAAAGGTAATGTCCTCGAGGCGCCCGGTCTGTTCGTCCACGGCGGTGGCGCCGCGCTCCCTGAGGCGTTCGATGACCTGCTGCACGAGCACTTCCGGCGCGGAGGCGCCCGCCGTGACGCCGACGGTCTGCACGCCCGCCAGCCATGCGTCCTGGATCTGGTCGGGACTGTCCAGGAGGTAGCCCGGCACGCCCTGATGCTCGGCGAGCTCGCGCAGACGGTTTGAGTTCGAGCTGTTGGGGGAGCCCACCACCAGCACCACGTCGGCCCCGGCGGAAAGCTCGCGCACGGCGTCCTGCCGGTTCTGCGTCGCATAGCAGATGTCGTCCTTGCGCGGCCCTTCAATGGCGGGGAAGCGCGCCCGCAGCGCGTCGATGACCCTTGCCGTGTCGTCCATGGAAAGCGTGGTCTGGGTGACGTAGCTCAGCCTCTCCGGATGCATGACCTCGAGGCGCTGCACGTCATCGATATCCTCGACCAGGTACATGCGCCCACCGGCCGAGTCATCGTACTGTCCCATGGTGCCCTCGACTTCGGGGTGCCCGGCGTGACCGATCAGAATGCATTCGCGCCCCTGCTGACTGAAACGACTGACTTCCAGATGCACCTTGGTGACCAGGGGACAGGTGGCATCGAACACCCTCAGGCCGCGCCTCTGCGCCTCGGCACGAACCGCCTGCGATACGCCGTGGGCGCTGAAAATCACGGTTGCGGCGTTGGGAACTTCGCTCAACTCATCGACGAAAACAGCGCCGCGTTCCCGCAGGTCGTTGACCACGTAGCGGTTGTGTACCACCTCGTGACGCACATAGATCGGCGCCCCGAACAGATTGAGCGCGCGCTCGACGATCTCGATGGCCCGATCGACACCGGCGCAGAAGCCGCGGGGATTGGCGAGAATGACATTCATGATGTTGCCTGAGCGTTGGGCTTACCAGGGACAGTCCGATTGAGGAAGCTGCGTCATCAGTCATCGCGAAGAGCGTCCTCTTGAGGGTACACGGTCCTTCGCCAGGACGCATCAATCGGAGCTTCCCGAAAGCTCTGAGAAATCCTCCCCCTCGGGCGGCTCATCGACGCGCAGAATCTGACTCTCGAATTCGATCTCCCGGCCGGCCAGCGGATGATTGAAATCGACCCTGACCTGATCGTCTCTGACCTCGAGCACAGCCGCGGCGAGCTCCTCGCCGTCCGGGCCCGCGAAGCCGACGATGTGCCCCGGCTGCAGCTCCATTTCATGGGGAAACTGCGTTCTGTCGACCCACTGTACGGCATTCTCGTCACGCCGTCCGAAGGCCTGTCCGGGCATCAGGGTCAGCGTCTGGTGGTCCCCCTCCCGCAGGCCGATGAGTGCCAGCTCCAGCCCGCGATCCAGCGTGCCGTCGCCGACGCGGAAGGTCACCGGCTCGTTATCGAAGCTGCTTTCCACGGTCATCCCGCCCGCCAGTTTCAGGGAAAAATGCACGGTGACCCGGGAGCCGATGGTGATCTGCATCTCAGGTCCCGTCCGACCGGACAAAGAGGGCGTCCCAGACCAGCAGCACGGCACCGACAGTGATCGCCGAATCGGCGATGTTGAACGCGGGCCAGTAGAAGTCCTTGTAATAGAGCTGTATGAAATCAATAACATGGCCCAGCCAAAGACGATCGATGAGATTGCCGACGGCCCCGCCGAGCACCAGCGAGAGCGCCAGCGCGAGAATCCATTGCTCGGGTTTCAGTCTGCGCAGCCAGAACAGCAGCAGCACGGAGGCGCCCAAAGAAACCGCCACGAAAAACCAGCGCTGCCAGCCCGCCGCGTCACTCAGGAAGCTGAAAGCGGCACCGCGGTTGTACATCAGCGTCAGGTTGAAAAACGACGGCACCACGGGCACCGGCTCTGCGTAGACGAGAGCCGCGTCGGCCGCAAGCTTGGTGATCTGGTCCAGCAGGACCACCGCGGCAGACAGGGTCAGCCACTTGACCATACTCAGGCGTACCGCCTCGGCTCACCGCTGCCCGAGACGTTCGTAATACAGCGACTGCAGAGCTCGGGGTGCTCGGGGTCGGTGCCCACGTCCTCTCTGTGGTGCCAGCACCGCACGCACTTCGCGTGCAACGAGGGCAGCACACGGATGCCCATCCGGGCGCCACCGATGTTCGCGTCCACTGCATCGGTCGGCTGCTGCTCCAAGGCATGCAGGCGCGCGTAAGACGTGATCAGCACGAAGCGCAGCTCATCCTCCAGGCGGGACAGCTTCTCCAGCCAGTCGGTATCGCAGTAGAGATCGACCTCAGCGTCCAGCGAGGAACCGATATCGCCCGCGACACGGACCTTTTCCAGCTCCTTGCCGACGGCTTCCCGCACCGACAGCACCTCCCGCCAGTAGCCGGGACCGAAGCGCGCGCGCTCCGGCTCGTCCGGCAGAAACATCTCGGGCAGGGTATACCAGGTCTCCAGAAACACCGATTCCTCGCGCTCCCCGGGGAGATGGCGCCAGATCTCTTCGGCGGTGAAGCTCACCACCGGCGCCAGCCAGCGGACCAGGGCTTCGGCGATGAAATACAGGGCGGTCTGCGCCGAGCGGCGTGCCACGCTGTCACGCTGCGTCGTGTATTGCCGGTCCTTGATGATGTCCAGATAAATGCCGCCCAGATCGACCGAGCAGAAGTTATGGACCTTCTGGTAGATGTGATGAAACTCGTATGTCTCGTAGGCGCTCAGGATTTCGTCCTGCAGCCGGGCGGTGCGGTCCACGATCCAGCGATCCAGCATCAGCATCTGCTCGGGGGCGAGCGCGTGCTCCATGGGGTCGAAGCCGTGCATGTTGGCCAGCAGGAAGCGTGCGGTGTTGCGGATCCGGCGATAGGCGTCCGCCGTGCGTTTGAGGATCTCGTCCGAGACGCCCATCTCGTTGCGATAATCGGTCGCCGCCACCCAGAGGCGCAGAATATCCGCCCCCAGGCTGTTCACCACTTTCTGCGGAGCCACCACATTGCCTCTGGACTTGGACATTTTCTGGCCCTGGGCGTCGACGGTGAAGCCGTGTGTCAGCACGGCGCGGTACGGGGCCTGGCCGCGCATCGCCACGGAGCTCAGCAGGGACGACTGGAACCAGCCGCGATGCTGGTCCGAGCCCTCGAGATAGAGGTCAGCAGGAAAACCAAGCCCTTGGCGGCGTTCCAGAACACACCGGTGCGTGGTACCGGAGTCGAACCAGACATCCAGGGTATCCTCGACCTTGGTGTAGTGCGCGGCCTCGGCACCGAGCAGCGCCTGCGGGGTCAGCTCAAACCAGGCGTCGACGCCGTGTCGCTCCACGCGCAGGGCGATTTCCTCCAGCAGGCGCCCTGTGTCGGGGTGCAGCTCGGCGCTGTGTCTGTGCACGAACAACGTTATGGGCACGCCCCAAGTGCGCTGACGCGAGATGCACCAGTCCGGACGCCCCTCGACCATGCCATGGATCCGGGCCTGGCCCCAGGCGGGCGTCCACTTCACCTTGCCGATCGCTTCCAGCGCGGATTTGCGCAACCCGCGCTGGTCCATGCTGATGAACCACTGCGGCGTGGCGCGAAAAATGATCGGGGTCTTGTGCCGCCAGCAGTGCGGGTAGCTGTGGCGCACCACTTCGCTGTGGAGCAGCGCACCGCGGGCCTTCAGGACGTCGATCACCTCGTCATTGGCGGCGAAGACATGCCTGCCGGCAAACAACTCCGTGCCTCCCACGAACACCCCGTCCGGTCCCACCGGGTTATCAACCTCGATGCCGTAGCGTCTGCCGACCACATAGTCGTCCTGCCCGTGCCCGGGTGCCGTGTGGACGGCACCGGTCCCGGCCTCGAGAGTGACGTGGTCGCCGAGGATGATGGGAACCTCCCGCTGGTAGAAGGGGTGCGCCAGCTTGAGCCCCTCCAGCTCCTGCCCCCGGCAATAGGCGATAATCTCGTAATGCTCGCAGCCATAGCGCAGCATGGTGTCTTTGAGCAGTGCTTCGGCCAGCACCAGCCGCTCGGCGCCGTGACCGGCGTCGACCTGCACGAGCGCATATTCGAGCTGCGGATTGAGCGCCACGGCGCGGTTGGCCGGCAGCGTCCACGGCGTCGTGGTCCAGATCACCACCGACACCGCCCCGTGTCCCTTGTGCCCCTCGGTGTGGTGGCACCGCGCAAACAGGGCTTCCTCGTCCAGCACGGGAAAACGGACATCGATTGCGGATGAAGCCTTGTCTTCGTATTCGACTTCGGCTTCCGCCAGGGCAGAGGCACAGTCGGTGCACCAGTGCACGGGCTTGTAACCCTTGGTGAGGTGGCCGTTGGCGATGACGCGACCGAGCGCGCGGATGATGTCAGCCTCGAAGCTGTAATCCATGGTCAGGTACGGATGCTCCCAGTCGCCGAAAACGCCCAGGCGAACGAAGTCTTTGCGCTGACCCTCGACCTGCTTGCGTGCGTACTCCCGGCATTTGGCACGAAACGTCGGCGCGTCCACCCGGGCGCCCACCTTCCCGACCTTTTTTTCCACGTTCAGCTCAATCGGCAGGCCGTGGCAGTCCCACCCGGGGACGTAGGGCGCGTCGAAGCCGCTCAGCGTCTTGCTCTTTACGATGAGGTCCTTGAGGATCTTGTTGACCGCGTGACCGATGTGGATGTCGCCGTTGGCGTAGGGAGGACCGTCGTGCAGGATGAAGCGCGGCCTGCCGCGGCCGAGCTCGCGCAGCTTGGCGTAGAGATCGATTCTGTCCCAGTAGGCCAGCATCTCCGGCTCACGTGCGGCGAGATTGGCCTTCATCGGAAACGCCGTACTGGGTAGATTCAGTGTGTCTTTGTACTTACTCACTGGCGCACTCGCTGGTTAGGGATTGCCGCGCCTGCTCGGCGTCGCGCTGGATCTGTTGCTTCAAATCATCAAAGGTCGCGAATTTCTTCTCGTCCCGAAGACGCTCGCAGAATTCGACATCCAGGTATCTGCCGTACAGCTCCATATCAATGTCGAACAGGTGTACCTCGAGCACCCAGTGACTGCCGTCGACCGTGGGACGGGTGCCCACGTTGGCTACGCCGTTGACCGCTTTATCACCCCGCAGCCCGTAGACACGCACCGCGAACACACCCCGCAAGGGCGACAGCCGACGGTGCAGATGGATGTTCGCCGTCGGAAAACCGATCGTGCGTCCGCGGCGCTGCCCCGCCGCCACGCGCCCGCAGATCCGATAGGGCCGCCCGAGCAGTCGGGCCGCGGTATCGAGATCGCCGCCCGCCAGGGCCTCTCTCACCCGTGTGCTGCTGACGCGCTCGCTGTCGGAGAAGAAAGTCTCGGTGTTCGCAACCTCGAAGCCGTACGTCCTGCCGGCTTCGAGCAAGTAGGCGAAATCGCCTTCACGTCCGGCACCGAAGCGGAAATCATCGCCGATGACGAGATAGCGCACCGCCAGGCCGGTCACCAGGATCCGTTCCACAAAGGCCTGCGCGCTCAGCGCCGCCAGTTTACGGTCGAAGCGCAGACAAATCACCTGATCGACGCCGAGATCCTCCAGGGTCAGCAGCTTGTCGCGCAGCCGCTGCAGCCTTGGGGGCGCCGACTGCGGCGCAAAGTACTCCTGCGGCGTCGGCTCAAAGGTCATCACCGTAGTCACGAGCCCGCGCGCCGCGGCGTGCTCGTGGAGCCGCTGCAGCACCGCACAGTGTCCGCGGTGCAGGCCATCGAAGTTGCCGATGGTGACCGCACTGCCCTGATGAGCGGGGTGCAGATTGTGGAGTCCTCGTATCAGCCGCATTGCAGGGAAATTCAACGAAAGTGCCGAATTATAGCGAACGTATCCGCTCTGTCATGGCTCCCGCCCGGATTCGGCGGTGGGCGCCCACAACATCGACAGACGCATGCCGGCGAGTCGCAGCGAAACCAGGTAGGTAGCCGCACCCGCCGCGATCCAGATCGCGATCTGCAGAGCGCGTCCGGCGCCAGACAGCCGGCTCCACGCCCCGGGGTCCGGCATTCCCCAGCTCAGCACGGCAACCATCACCGTGACCGCGACGGACATCTGCAACAGCAGCCGAGGCCACCCGGCGTCCGGCTCGTACACGCCCTCGCTGCGCAGACGGCGGTAGAGCAGTCCAGCGTTTATGTAGCTGGCCAGCGCAGTGGCAAGCGCCAGGCCCGCATGCGCACCGGGAATGTCGAGCAGCACCAGGGGCACGACGAAAAGCACGTTCAGCACCATGTTGGAGACCATCGCGCGAATCGCGATGCTCACCGGCGTGCGCGGGTCCTGACGGGCATAAAAGGCCGGCGCAAGCACTTTGACCAACATGAAGGCGGGCAGGCCCGTTCCATAGGCGATCAGCGCCAGGCCGGCCATATCGACGTCCTGCTGGACAAAATCGTCATACTGGAAAAGCGTCGAGAGGGCGGGTCTGGCAAGCACGATGAGCCCCGCCGCCGCGGGCAGGCCAATCAGCAGCACCCAGCGCACGCCCGCATCCAGGGTACGGGAGAACTCGCTCGACGACCCCTGCGCATGGGACCTCGACAGGGTGGGCAGAATCACGGTGGCCAGCGCAATGCCGAAAATGCCCAGCGGGAACTCGACCAGACGGTCGGCATAGTAAAGCCAGCTGACACTACCCGTGACCAGGAACGAGGCCAGAAGCGTGTCGAAAAGCAGATTGATCTGAGATACCGAGGAGCCGATGATGCCGGGGACCATCAGCTTCAGTATCCGTCGCACCCCGGGATCATCGATGCCCCACCGGGGCCGCGGCAACAGACGCATCCGTGCCAGCGCCGGCAGCAGGAACAGCAGTTGTACGAACCCGGCGGCGAGGACGCCCCAGGCCAGGGCCAGCATGGGCTCCTGCAGCCGCGGTGCCACCAGCAGCGCCGCGGCGATCAGGACCAGGTTGAGCCAGACCGGTGTGAAGGCCGCACTGCCGAAGCGCCCATAGCTGTTGAGGATGCCGGCCGCGAACGCGACGAGCGCCATGAACAGCAGGTAGGGAAAGGTGAAGCGCAGCATGTGTGCGGTGAGATCGAACTTCGCCGGATCGCTCCAGAAACCGGGTGCGAACACCAGCACCAGCGCCGGGGTGGCGAGCACGCCGGCCAGCACCAGCAGGCCCAGCAGCCCGGCGAGCGTACCCGCGACCCGGTCCACCAGAGCCCTGACCTCGCGGTGGTCTCCGCGGCTCTTGAATTCCGTGAGAACTGGAACGAAGGCCTGTGAGAATGCGCCTTCGGCGAACAGACGACGCATGAAATTGGGGATTTTGAAGGCCACGAAGAAGGCGTCCATGCCCGCGTCGACGCCGAATCGGGCGAAGACCATGTCCCGCACCAGACCCATGATCCGCGATATGAGCGTCATGCCGCCTACGGTGACCGTGCTCCTGACCAGTTTGCGGCTCATGCGACGGCTCCGCAGCCCGCCGGCTGATTGACAAACCCCGACCGAATACGCATAGTATCGCGTTCCTCGGAATCTGGAACAGGAGAAAGATCTTGGCAAACTCGGCCCAAGCCCGTAAGCGCGCGCGCCAGGCGGAGCACCGCCGTCAGCGCAACGCCAGTCAGCGCTCGATGCTGCGCACCTATATAAAAAGGGTGGTCAAGGCAGTGGCCGCCGGCGACGCTGCAGCCGCCCAGGCCGCCTACCAGAGCGCGGTGCCCATCATCGACAAGTCGGCTGGAAAGGGTCTGATCCACAAGAACAAGGCCGCGCGCCACAAGAGCCGCCTCGCACAGCACATCCGCGGCCTGCAGAGCTGACAACGGATTAAATCCTGGCTCCCGAGAAAGCCGGTTGCTGACCGGCTTTTTTGTTGGCCGGAGCGGGCTCAAAGCAGCACCAGATTGTCGCGGTGAATCAGCTCCGGCTCGTCCACGTAACCGAGCAGCTGCTCGATTCTCCCACTGGGCTTTCCAATGATCTTGCGCGCCTCGTCGGCGTCATAATTAACCAGACCACGGGCCACCGGGATACCGGCGGGGTTGTGGCAGCTGACCACCTCGCCGCGGCGGAAAGCACCTTCCACCTCGGTCACGCCCACCGGCAGAAGACTGCGACCCGATTCCCTCAGCACCCTCACCGCCCCCTCGTCCAGCGTGAGCCGCCCCTTGGCCTGCAGCTGGCCGGCCAGCCACTGCTTGCGTGCCGCCAGTCGACCGCTGGCGGGGTGAATCACCGTGCCCAGGGGACCGCCCTCGGCCACGCTGGTCAGGATGCCCGACTCGTGGCCAGGCACAATCCAGGTCGCGGCCCCCGAGCGCGCCGCGAGCGCCGCCGCGCGCACCTTGGTCGTCATACCGCCCAGCCCCAGTCCGCCGCTGCTGGCGCCGCCGGCCGCTTCGTAGAGACGCGGGTCGCCGGCGCGGGCCTCTTCAATCAGGCAGGCCCCAGCGTGACACCGGGGATCACGATCGTAGATACCGGCCTGGTCGGTGAGGATCACAAGGAGGTCCGCCTCCACCAGGTTCGCCACCAGGGCGGCCAGTGTGTCATTGTCGCCGAAACGCAGCTCGTCACAGGCAACCGTGTCGTTTTCATTGACCACGGGAATGACACCCAAGGCCACCAGCCTGCGCAGGGCGCTGCGCGCATTCAGGTAGCGTGTCCGGTTGGTCAGATCATCGTGCGTCAGCAGCACCTGGGCGGTGTGCAGGCCGTGTTTCTGGAAGTTGGACTCGTAGGCCTGGATCAGGCCCATCTGCCCCACGGCGGCGGCGGCCTGCAGGGCAACCAGCTGGTGCGGGCGTCTCGCCCAGCCGAGGCGGCTCATACCCGCGGCGACGGCGCCCGAAGAGACCAGCACCAGCTCGCGGCCCTGACTGTGCAGTTCCGCGATCTGCTCAACCCACGCGCTGATCGACGGCAAGTCCAGGCCGCGGCCGTTGTTGGTCAGCAGCGCGCTGCCGACCTTGATCACCCACCGCTGTGCAGCGCCAATCTCTGAACGGGTCTGCATCGCGCTCATCGCTCTTTATCGACCGCCCGGGTTCCGGCCTCCAGGTAGTCCATTATGGCAAACACCAGCCTATCGGTGCCCTGCCCGGTCAAAGCGGAAATCCGGAATGTCGGCCCCGTCCAGCCGAGTCGCTCGACGATGCCGGCGCAATGGGCCTCGCGGTCCTGCGCCGGCAACAGATCCACTTTGTTCAGAACCAGCCAGCGCTCGCGCTGACCGAGCTCGGCGCTGAATTTTTCCAGCTCCTGAACGATGGTCCGGACGTCGTCCGCGGGGTCGCTTTCGTCGGACGGCAGCACGTCCACGAGGTGCAGAAGCAGCCCGGTGCGCGACAGGTGCTTGAGAAACTGCACGCCCAGACCCGCCCCCTCGGCCGCCCCTGCGATCAGACCCGGAATATCCGCCACCACGAAGCTGCGGTGCAGCTCCACCCGCACCACGCCCAGACCGGGGTACAGCGTCGTAAAGGGATAGTCTGCAACCTTCGGGCGGGCCGCGGATATGGCGCGGATCAGGGTCGATTTTCCGGCATTCGGTTTCCCGAGGAGCCCGACGTCGGCGAGCAGCTTCAGCTCCAGCCGCAGTCTGCGCTGCTCGCCGGGGGTGCCCGGTTTGGACTGGCGCGGTGCGCGGTTGGTCGAGCTCTTGTACCGGACGTTGCCCAGGCCGTGAAAACCGCCCCGGGCAACCAGCAGCCGCTGCCCGTCTTCCACAAGGTCACCGAGGAGCTCATCGGTATCGTCCGCGTACACCAGCGTGCCCACCGGCACCCGCACCTCACGGTCATCACCGTGTTTTCCGGTACAGTTGCGACCCCGGCCGTTTTCTCCCCGCTGTGCCTCGAAGCGACGCTGAAAACGGAAATCCGCGAGCGTATTGAGGCCGGCGTCCGCGACCAGATACACGCTGCCGCCGTCACCGCCGTCTCCGCCATCCGGGCCGCCGAAGGGAATGTATTTCTCGCGGCGGAAACTGACGCAGCCGTTGCCGCCGTCGCCGGCCTTCACGTCGATACTGGCCTCGTCAACGAACTTCATATCCGCCTGCCCGAGCGGGGCGCAAAGCATAAACCCTCAAGAAACACGTCGCACCGGCGCACTTAAAACCGCCGGCAGTGGCGTGGCTCGCTCGATTTCACGGCCGCAATCATCGCCGTGCCCGCGCGCCCGTGTCACTGGATCGAGTAGGAGGCGGGGTCACCCCCGCCGTCCTCTCACACCACCGGACAAGCGGGTCCGCATCCGGCGGTTCATGAAACACACTGGAGTCGTCGCACGGTATCGAGCAGCGACACCAGCCCCAGGCGATCAAAGAAGGACTTCGGGTACGCCTGGTTCATGTGGCTCTTGCCACTGTTCCACCAGGGACCCCGTTGGTTGAAGGCCGAGCGGAACGCCCGTTCCTCCGCCAGTCCCGCCTTCATCAGGTTGCGCGCCCGCGTGTACGGCCGTTTCCACTGCCGCCACAGGATGCAGCGCAGCTTGTGCCTGATCCAGCCATCCAGGTCTTCCAGCATCCGCTTGGCCTCGGTCAGCTTGAAATACGCCGCCCAACCGCGCAATACCGGATTGAGTTCCTGAATCGTGTGGGCCAGACTCCGCCCTCTCGCACCCTTGAGTACCTCACCAATGCGCCGGCGCAGCCGTTGCCGGCTGCTCGGCGCGATCCGTCGTCTCGGGGCCTTGTGCCACGTCAGGCTGTAGCCCAGAAACTTCCGCTCCCACGGACGGGCCACCGCGCTCTTGGCCACATTGACCTTGAGCTTGAGCCGTTGCGTGAGAAACCGGGTCAGGCTCGCCAGGACGCGCTCGCCTGTGCGTTGGCTTCCGACGTAGATGTTGCAGTCGTCAGCATAGCGGCAGAACGCATGGCCCCGGCGTTCCAGTTCCCGGTCCAGGTCCGTCAGCAGGATATTCGACAGCAGCGGACTGAGCGGCCCGCCTTGCGGTGTGCCCTCCGTCCGGGGACTGATAATCCCGTCTGCCATCATCCCCGCCTCCAGATAGCGGCGGATCAGTTGCAGCACTCGTCGGTCATCGATCTCCTGGGCCAGTTTCCCCATCAGCAGGTCGTGGTTGACCCGGTCGAAGAACTTCTCCAGGTCCAGGTCCACCACCACCCGGCGTCCCTCGGCAACATACCGCTGGGCCGCCTTGATGGCCTGATGGGCGCTCCGGCCCGGCCGAAAGCCGTAGCTCGAGGCCGAAAAGGTCGGCTCGAAGATCGGTGAGAGCACCTGATGCAACGCTTGTTGGATCAATCGATCCGTCAGCGTCGGAATGCCGAGTGTCCGCACCCCGCCCTGCGGCTTGGGAATCTCCACCCGGCGCACCGGCGAGGGGATGTATCCCCCTGCCAGCAGCTTGGCCTTGATCGTCGGCCAGTGGCGTTGAAGGTGACTCTTGAACTCGGCCACCCCGATGCCATCGACACCGGCCGCGCCCTTGTTCTTGACCACCCGCTCGTACGCAAGCCGTAGGTTGCCGCGCTCACACACCGCCTCCATCAGCCCGCTCGACTCCGCTTTCGTCCGCGTGCGGGTCGTCGCGCCCGTCTCGGCGCCAGCGGCAGCACCGCCGGGGTTCCGCCCCAGCTCCTCCGCCCTGGTATTCACTGCTTGTGAATCTTCTGCCTTCATCGACTGACCACGCGGTCCCGCCGCCTACTCACGGCATTCCATGTTCGGCCCTTCGCAGCATGGTCAATGCCGCTCGTATGGCCTCTGCTGACTCCTGTCACGCCATCACCGCACCTCGCGATGCGGCTAGCACTCAGGCAACGTGACAGACCTCCCAGGGTAAGACGCGTGACCTTCACACTTATACCCGCCGCATCTACGTCCGCCGCTTCCGTGCAAGCATCGGGCTTCGAAGATAATGGCCTTCTTACCCACGGCGGCCGCCTCGTATGCGATTCCTGTACGTCGGGCCAGTGTTTTGCTTCCAGCTTCCTTCAGATCCCACTTCGCAGTGGACACCCTTGCCGTTCAGCTAACCGTTCCCCTTGCCGGGCCGGTAGAGGACTTTCACCTCCCAGTCATCCAGCCACCACCACAGTGACCAGAACAGCGCCAGTCACGGCGCTACGCGCCATGCCTGGCGCACCACAAAAAAGCCCCGTGCGGTGACGGGGCTTCGCGACGCGATCGGGAGCCGATCAGGACGAAACCACGTCCACAAACTTGCGGTTCCTCG
>JASFKW010000045.1:0-25784 GCA_050118435.1 Gammaproteobacteria bacterium
GCGGCGCCAGCGGTTACGCAGGGCAATGGCCACGGCTCGCTTGGCCTCATCTTGGCCGATGATGTGCTTGTCCAGCTCCTGGACAATCTCGCGGGGGGTCATTTCGGACATGTGGGAGATCAGTACTTAAGCTCTTCCAGGGTGAGGTTGCGATTGGTGTAGACGCAAATGGTGGCGGCGATTTCCAGGCCCTTGCGGACGATGCTGCTGGCGTCGAGCTCGGTGTTGTCGAGCATAGCGCGGGCGGCGGCCTGCGCGTAGGGTCCACCCGAGCCGATGGCCATCAGGCTGTCTTCCGGCTCCATGACATCGCCGTTGCCGGTAATGATAAGTGAGCTTTCCCTGTCAGCAACTACCAGCAGCGCCTCGAGGCGACGCAGCATGCGGTCTGTCCGCCAGTCCTTGGCCAGCTCGACCGCCGAGCGCACCAGATGCCCGTGGTGTTTTTCCAGCTTGGCTTCGAAGCGTTCGAACAGGGTAAAGGCGTCGGCGGTGCCACCGGCGAATCCGGCGAGCACCTTGCCGTGATACAGGGTGCGCACCTTGCGGGCGTTGCCCTTCATCACGGTATCGCCCATGGAAACCTGACCGTCCCCTCCGACCACGACGCGACCATGGCGGCGCACCGAAAGAATGGTTGTACCGCGGTACTGCTCCACAGCGAATTCCCGGATCTCGGTGAAAGAGCCGGAAATTGTACACCAACCGCGCGCCCCGATTCAGGACAAAACCCCGGGGTTTGGCCGGTTAGGGCCTGTTAACAGGCCCTAACCGGGCTTGCGGGTTTTTCTTGCCCGGGGATGGGCCTGATCGTAGACCTGCGCCAGGCGCTGGAAGTCCAGGTGCGTATAGACCTGCGTGGTGCCGAGATTGGCGTGTCCGAGCAGTTCCTGGACGGCGCGCAGGTCGCCGCTGGACTCCAGCACATGGGTCGCGCAGGAGTGGCGCAGCGCGTGGGGATGCACGCGGCTGTCCAGCCCCTGTTTCAAGGCCCAGCGCCTGAGTCGCTGCTGGACGCTGCGTCGGCTGATGCGGGTGCCGCGGCGGTTGATGAACAGGGCGGTCTCGCCCTCGGCGCAGCGCCGCGCCCGGACAGCGAGCCAGCTGCGCAGGACCTCGGCCGCGGTCCGGCCCACGGGCACGATGCGGGTCTTGCGCCCCTTACCGAGGACCCGTGCTTCGCCCTGGGCCAGATCGAGGTGCGACAGGTCCAGGGCGACGAGCTCCGACAGGCGCAGCGCCGATGAATACATGAGCTCCATCATGGCGAGGTCGCGCTGGTCGAGCCAGTGATCGGCCTTGCCGTCCAGGAGGCTTTGAATGCGGTCGACGTCGAGGCTGTGCGGCAGTCGCTGCGGTGTCCTGGGCGCCCGGATATCCCGGGCCGGGTCGTTGTGCAGCAGACCGCGTTTGATCAGGTAACGATTGAAGCTGCGCAGCGCCGAAAGGCTTCTCTGGATGCTGCGGCCGCTCAGGCCGCGCCGGTGGCTCTGGGCAACATAGGCGCGCACCTGATGACTGTCGAGCCCGGTCCAGGCGTTGATCGCCGCGCCGTCGCAGAACAGCACCAGTGAGCGCAGGTCACGGCTGTAGCTGCGCAGCGTATGGGGCGACAGGCGGCGCTCGTCGCGCAGGTGGCTTTTGAATTCAGCCAGCCGCTTGAGCGCCTCGCTATCCACGGCGCCAGGCGCTCAGGTGATGGCGCAGCAGCAGCACTAGGAGCTCAGCCAGGTGACTGAGGAAAAGGGTTCCCATGCCGGGATTGAACCGATCCACTTCCCGGCTCCCGATCGCCAGCAGCCCCTCTGAGCCACGCTTACCCAGTGGTATTACCACCGCCGATTCGATGTCCTGCGCCGCGCTGCCGAACAGGAACTGCAACTGCTGCTGTTTGAGTCGGCCGCATTGCGGCTTGCCATCGCCCAGGGCGTTCGGGAACAGTTGCTGCGCCGCATCATCGATCACCATCGGGGCTGCGCCGGTTTCGCGCTGCCGTGCCTCGTCGAGGCCGGTCAGACGCAGCGCAACCGCGTCTGCCTCGAACTCGTTGCGCAAATGATCCTCGAGCACATCGAGCAGCGGCGGCAGGGAATCGGCCCGCAGGAGATCCAGCGTCAGTTGGTGCATCTGCTCACTGAGCCGGTCGTTGTCACGCGCGACATTGACCAGCTCCACCAGCCGGCTCCTCAGCGTGGCGTTCTGCTCGCGCAGCACCTGCACCTGACGCTCGATGAGGGAGACGGCGTTGCCGCTGCCGTGCGGCAGTCGCAGGCTCGCGAGCAGCTCCGGGCGTTCATCGAAAAAGCCGGGATGCGTCTGCAGGTATTTCGCAATCTGTTCGGCGTTCGGCCCACCCTTCGCTGTCTCAACAGTCGCTTGTGTTGTCATATTTCGATTCTGCCTTCAAAAACGAATGTGGCCGGGCCTGTCATCCTTACCGGCTCGCCTTCACCGGCCCAGCTTACCACAAGATCCCCTCCGCGCAGCCCGACGCTCACCGTCTCATCCAGCAGGCCCTGCAGCCGACCGACCACCACCGCGGCACAGGCACCCGAGCCACAGGCCAGGGTTTCCCCTGCGCCGCGCTCGAACACGCGAAGCCGAATGTGGCTGCGTTCCACCACCTCCATGAACCCCGCATTGACATGTGCGGGGAAACGCGGGTGTGCTTCGATCAGCGGACCCAGGCGGGCGACCGGTGCAGATTCGATACGGGGAACCTTCAGCACGGCGTGCGGATTACCCATGGAGACTGCGCCGATTTCGACACTCTCCCCATCCACGTGCAGGGTGTAGCGCGGTGCCCGCGCGTCGGCCTCGAAGGGAATGTCGCCCGGTTCCAGGCGGGGGATCCCCATGTCAACGGTGACCTGGCCGTCGTCACGCAACATCAGCTCAATGCGACCGGCTCGGGTTTCCACCGGTATGCAGGCCGAATCGCTGAGGCCCTTCTCGTGCACAAAGCGCGCAAAGCAGCGTGCGCCGTTGCCGCACTGCTCGACTTCCCCGCCATCGGCATTGAAAATCCGGTATCGGAGCTCGCAATCGGCGCGACGTGAGGCTTCCGCCAGTAGCAGCTGGTCGCAGCCGATGCCACGACGCCGGTCGGCCAGCAGACGCACCTGCTCGGGGGTGAGGCTGACCCGCTGGTTTATCGCGTCGATGACCACGAAGTCATTGCCCAGGCCATGCATTTTGCTGAATACCAGTGCCATTGCGCCAGATTACGGTGCGCCCGGAGATTTGCAAGCCACTCCGCGCTCGATCAGAATCGGTCGCGCTGCAGGTGTGACAGCGGTCGAGGGGATCAATCGGTGCGGGTGCCGGGTGAAGGGTGCGGTATGGTGGTGAGTGACCGGTGCAGCGGCGACGCCGAGCTCTCATTGGCGTGACGATGGCGCCTGCGCCACAGATAAGAAATGTGCTCAGCGTCCAGCAGCTCGATGGCTTCTCCATCACCAGGCTGCTCGGCGTTTACGGACTGAAGTGCCAACGGGTCGCCGATGGGGCGCCGATCCCCGGCAGCTTCTGGGGCGAACCCGAGGCGGGTCTGATTGGCGACCGGCTCCTGATGCGCCGCGATACGCCCGTACACTCGCTTCTGCACGAAGCCGGTCACTACATCTGCATGACACCGGCCCGCAGAGCCGGTCTGCACACCGACGCCGGGGGCGACCACGCCGAAGAAAATGCGGTCTGCTACCTGCAGATTCTGCTCGCGGCGTACCTGCCCGGCGTGGACAGCGCGCGTCTGATGCTCGACATGGACGCCTGGGGCTACAGTTTCCGGCTGGGTGGGGCAAAGGCGTGGTTTGAACGTGATGCCGACGACGCCCGCCTGTGGCTGCGGGAACGCGGACTCATCGATGCGCAATGCCGTCCGACCTGGGCGTTGCGCGGTTGATGAGGCGGCCGGACACGACGACATGGCGGTCACTGACGGTCGCGATCTGCAGCTCGCCGAGGCCGTTTCGAACCAGCTGGTCCCGCACCTCGGCCGGTCGGTAGGCAGCCAGCAGGGAATTGAGGAAGTCTCTGCGCAACACCGCCGGCTCGTCACCAGCGTATTGCTCGACCAGCCGCTCGGCGGCTGAGGTGCTCTCGGGACGCATCAGATCCATGACAAACACGGGGGCGCCGACCCTGGCAAACTTTCGCACGCTGTTCCAAAGCGCCGCCGGATCCGCCAGATGATGCAGCAGGCTGTTGGAGATCACGGCGTCGTAATGATCGCCCGGCAGCTGCGCCTCCGGAAGGTGACCGAGGCTGAACTGAATCCGCCGGCTCAGTCCGTGTCTTTCCGTCTCCGCTCGCGCCAGCTGCAGCATCGTCGGGGCCGCGTCCACACCATGGACCTGGCAGCCTGGCACCGCGCGGGCCAGGCGCCGGCAGATATCCCCGGGACCACAACCCAGATCGAGCACCGTTCCCGTCAGTCCGGTGCCGAAATGCTCCGTGAAAAGGGCGACAAAGCGGTCGTGCGGCTCGCTGAAATCAGCGCGCGCGTAGGCCAGCGCCTGCGCGGGATCGTCCATGAGCTCGGGTTCTGGGATGCGGCGCACGACAGGAATTCAGAAGCCGGGTATAGATTCGGCTGCAAACAGCGATTCGACGGTCTCGCGACGACGAACGACGTGGGCCTTGTCGCCATCGACCAGAATCTCGGCGGCCCGGGGCCGACTGTTGTAATTGGAGCTCATGGTAAACCCGTAGGCACCGGCCGACCGCACTGCGAGCAGATCGTCCGGCGCCAGGACCAGCCGCCGCTCTTTGCCGAGGAAATCGCCCGTTTCACACACCGGGCCGACGACGTCGTAAGGCGTCCCCGTGCCCGCGCGCGGCTGCACCGCCGAGATATCCTGCCAGGCCCCGTACAGCGCGGGACGGAGGAGGTCGTTCATGGCCGCATCCACGATGGCGAAATTCCTGTGGCTGGTGCTTTTGAGGTACTGTACCCGGGTCAGCAGGACGCCGGCGTTGGCCGCGATGGCACGCCCCGGCTCTATGAGTATCTCCATGGCGCTGGCTGCCAGACGCGCCATGATCGGACGCACATACTGCTCCGGCGAAGGGGGATGCTCGTCCCGGTAACGCACACCGAGACCGCCACCCAGGTCGAGGTGACTCAGAGCGATACCCTCGGCCTGCAGACGGTCTACCAGGTCGAGCACGCGGTCCAGAGCGTCCACAAAGGGGGCGATCTCGGTCAGCTGGGACCCGATATGGCAATCGATACCCGTCACCCGGAGGTGCGGCGCCTCGGCGGCCCGCCGGTAGGCATCCAGCGCGGCCGCGCTGTTGATGCCGAACTTGTTCTCCTTGAGGCCGGTTGAAATATAGGGATGGGTTCGGGCATCGACGTCAGGGTTCACCCGCAGCGACACCGGCGCGACGACCCCGTGCGCCGCGGCGACTTCGTCGAGGCGCTCCAGCTCGGGTTCGGACTCCACGTTGAAGCAACGTACGCCGGCGGCAAGTGCCCGCTCCATCTCGCCGGCGTTCTTGCCCACGCCGGAAAAAACCACCTTCGAGGCGTCGCCTCCGGCTTTGAGAACCCGCGCCAGCTCTCCCCCCGAAACGATATCGAAACCGGATCCCAGACGCGCCAGCAGCGCCAGCACCGCCAGATTGGAGTTGGCTTTTACCGCATAGCAGACCAGATGCGGGTGGGCATCGAGTGCCTGATCAAAGGCGCGCCAGTGTCGCTCCAGCGTGGCGCGCGAATAGACGTAGAGCGGCGTCCCGTGGGCTGCAGCCAGCTCGCGCAGATCCACCTCTTCGGCGTACAGGCTGCCGTCCCGATAGGCGAAGAAATCCATTACTAACCATCCTGCTGTTCTTCGGTGTCCTGCTCCTCGGGAAGATAGAGAGCACCTTTCTGACCGCACGCGGAAAGCATCGCGGTACCGCCCGCCAGGGCAATCATCAGCCAAAGAACGTACTCCGCCCAGCAAGGTCTCATCGCTTGCACCTCGGTGTGATTGACGCAAGTATACGAAGCCGTCGGCCAAAGCCCAAGCGGATGGGAAGGCGGCGCGGCCGACAGGCCCTAGTATGGAGAGTCTGGAAGCACGTGTGGAGTAACAATATGCTCGATCAGCTGGAGATTGCACCGACCGGATCCGCCTGCTGCGCGTTGATCTGGCTGCACGGCCTGGGGGCCGACGGCCATGATTTCGAACCGCTGGTGAGGGCCTGGGGGCTCGCCGACGAGCTCGGGGCCCGCATTGTGCTTCCGCACGCACCAAGACGGCCGGTTACGCTGAACAACGGTATGCTCATGCGGGCCTGGTACGATATTCACGGTCTGGAATGGGGCGGCACCGAGGACGGGCCCGGCATCGAGATGGCCCGTCAGCATCTGCTGAACCTGATCGAGCGGGAACGCACGCGTGGCATCGCCGCAGATCGTATTGTCCTGGCGGGTTTTTCGCAGGGAGGGGCGGTCGCTCTCCACACGGCGCTGCGGTTCGGCCAACCGCTGGCCGGCGTCCTGGCGCTGTCGAGCTACCTGCCGCTCGGCGAAGCGCTGGCCCGTGAGCGCCGCGCCGGCCCCGACACACTGATCATTCGCATGGATCACGGTGACCACGACCCCGTGGTTCCCCTCTGGCTCGCGGAGCGTTCCCGCGACCTGATTGAGGCACAGGGTTATCGTGTCGAGTTTCATCGCTATTCCATGGCCCACAGCCTGTGCCCCGAGCAGCTGCCGAGTCTCAGGGCCTGGCTGGTGCAGAGGCTGAGTCGCGGCTGAGCCCCTGCGTTTTTGATTCAGGTCAAAGTCGCCAGGAGTTGCGCTGTTCAGAATAGCTCGTCATGAGATCCGCGTTCGTGACGACACTCCTCCTGCTGGTGGCAACGGTGCTGCCGCGCGCCACGCCGGCCGCGTTGGCCGACGGGGCCGCGCTCTATGCACAACATTGCGCGGTCTGCCACGGCGCCGAGGGTGACGGTGGCGTCGGGGTTCCACTCAACCTGCCGGACTTTCTGGCCATAGCGAGCGATGACTATCTGCGGGTGACCCTGCGGGAGGGACGACCCGGGCGAGTGATGCCGTCGTTCAGGACGTTCAGCCCCGCGGCCGTCGAAGCCATCATCGAACATATCCGCGGCTGGTCAGATCAACCGGCACCGCGCTACGCCGCAGAGACCATTCACGGGCTTGCCCAGCGCGGCGCGCAGCTCTATCGCGACCACTGCGCAGCCTGTCACGGCAATCGCGGCCAGGGTGGTACGGGAACGGGCGTTACCTTTTCCAGACCGCGCGAGGCCGAGATCATGGCACCGGCCCTGAGCAATCCCGGGTTCCAGGAGTCGATCAGCGACGGAATGCTGAAGGCGACGCTGCTGCGCGGCCGCAAGGGGACACCGATGCCTTCGATCGAGGCGCTCGGTCTCACCGAATCCGATGCGGACGATCTCGTCGCCTACCTTCGGGAGCTGCGCAGGGAGGATGTGCCGTCCGGTCCGACCGATCTCGTGCCTATCATTCAGGCGGAGTCCGCCTATGGGTTTGACGAGACGCTCGACAATGTGAAACAGGCGGTGATCGGACGAAACTTCCGCATCATTCGTGAGCAGTATCTCGAGGAAGGCTTGGTGCCCGAGGGGAATGAAAACAACCGCCAGGTGATGCTGTATTTTTGTAATTTTGCCTTCCTGAATGAGGCGCTCGCAATCGATCCGCGCGTCGGCCTGTTCCTGCCCTGTCGCGTGACGGTAGTCGAGTCCGCGCGCGGTGTGCAGGTGATGAGCATCAACCCGCAGAATCTCAGCAGCCTGTTCAACAACGCCGAGCTCGACAGTGCCTGCCAGCAGATGCAGGACCTGTATGTGGAGATCATAGAGGAGGCGACCTTATGAGGGTGCTGCTGGCCGTGCTCGTAACGGTGTCCGCGCAGGTGCTGCCGGCCAAGGACCTCTACATGGTCCGCTCGGAGCTGGCTTTCCCGGAAGCCATGGCCCTGCTTCAGGAGGCCATCGGCGAGCATGGGTACCGCGTGTCGCGGGTTCAGCGTGTGGATATCGGCCTGACGAGATCCGGCTACCAGACCGACAAGTACCGCCTCGTTTTCTTCGGCAGGGGTACAGAGGTTCGCGAGCTCAGCGCACGCCACCGGTCGCTGATTCCCTATCTACCTCTGAAAATAGCCGTCTTCGCCGAGGGCGACGACACTATTCTGCTGGCCTCGGGCTTCGCGCATCTTCGAGGTCTCTACCCCGACGCCGGGCTCGAGAAATATTTCGATCGCTGGGAGGCCGACCTCCAGACCATTTTGGAATACGTGCGGGTGTCGGATTGAAATGACGCCCGGCGGCTCGACCCCGCTGTTCCGGAAGCCGTCTTTCCAGCGCGCCTGACACGGTCGGGTGCAGGGCGGGTCGCAATACCGGGCCTCCCTCGGTGCCTCCCTAACCAAATCACCCGGCCTGCCGATAATTCCGTGAGCAGGTCCGCACAAATGCCCGAAACCAGTCGATGGCAGGCTCGAACTCGTTCGTCACCACAGCGCGAAACATCGCTTGGCTGATCAGCCTGGGCGGCGCGCTGGCGTCCGCAACTGCCGCCGAGGTCAGGGGAACCGTCAGGATTGACTATCAGGGCCTTTTCGAGGTCGACAACCGCTCTCAGGATCACCCGGTCTCGGTGGCGCTGTTTCCTGACCGGGGCCAGAGGCCTGCGCCGCGTCGGCCGCGGACCCGGCAGATCAACATCGTCGAAAACCGGATGCACCCCGCTTTCATAACCATACAGAAAGGCGACCGGGTGAGTTTCGTCAACCACGATGCGGTGTTTCATCAGCTCTTTTCGCTGTCATCGGCAGAGCCCGTCTCGATTCAGCTCGGAAAGGCGGATGGCCCGAATACCACCATGGCGACACTGGCGCCGGACCATCCCGGCACCACCCACGTGTTCTGCCGGATTCACCACAAAAGCTATGCCCGCATCGATGTGGTTGCGACGCCCCACATGGCAACTGTCCAGCCGGGTGAGCAATTCCACTTTGGCGGGCTGGCCCCCGGCCGCTGGAGGCTGCGGCTGGCGTCTCCAGCCGCCGAAACACAGTGGCTGAAAGTCACGGCGCTGACCACCCCACCGCCCCTCAGTCTTACACTAATCTCCCACGGCGGGGGAAGCGGGACGAGGCCGCTCGGTACCTGGGCGGGTATCGAGGATCTTTACCGTTAAGGCCCGATTCGAGCCCACGTGAATATCGAGCGAAAAAACACGCTGTTCGTGATATCGCTGGTCCTGGTGGTGCAGCTGGGTGTCGCGCTTGCCGGCTTCCTGCTGGTGCGTGACCACGTGGCGGCCGGCATCGAAGTCGATCTCGAGCGCGCACGCAACGTGTTTATCGAGGCGCAGAAAAACCGCTTCGACAACCTTCTCACGGTCGCGCGCAGCGTGCGGGACGAGCCCAGTCTGATCGCGGCGGTTCTGACCGGGGACATCGGAACGGTGCGGGGGATGCTGGATACGCTTTATCCCCGCCCGGGCGCCGATTTCATGGCGGTCTTTCTCGACACCGGTCCGGGCGGGGTCGCCGGTGCCGGAAGCAAGCCCCATTACACATCGCCGCAGGTATTGAGCTCACCCGCCTTGGTCGGTCTGGTACGGAACCTGGCCCAGGGGCACAGTGTCGCCGTCGGCAACGCACTGTTGTATGACAGCTGGCTGCAGCTCGTGGCCATCGCGATAGAAAACCCGCTCGGCGGCCGAATCGGCGCGCTGGTTGTGGGCAACAGTTTTCGGCAGGCCGATCTGCACAGGCTGCGTCAGCTGGTATATGCGGACATGGCCGTCTTCAGTGGCAATGTGGTTCTGGCGAGCAGCATCGATAAGCTGCAGTCCCGACTTCAGCTCCTGAACGGATTCGTGGCGTCTGCCCGTGTACAGCAGCTCGACGTCGGAACCGAGCGGTACAGTGTCCGAATACTGCCCGTGCTCAGGCAGGCCCACACCACCGAACGGGTGGCCAACGTCCTTCTGGCAGCGCGCCATTCGAGCTACTGGAAACCCTATCGTGTGCTGGGGGTCAATGCGCTGTACCTGTCGCTGATCATTCTGCTGGTGGCCGCGATCTTCGGCGTCAGTATCAGCCGGCGTTCCCTGACCCGGCCGATACAGCTTCTCGCGAGGGCCACCCATGCCATCGAGCAGGGTGACCTGAGTCAGCGGGTCGCCCTCAATCGCAAAGACGAGCTCGGTCAGCTGACGTCCTCGTTCAACGCCATGCTGACCGCGCTCAATTCGTCGCAGAACGAGTTACGACACAGCCAGGAGCGCTTCCGCGACTTCGCATCCAGCTCCTCGGACTGGTTCTGGGAAACCGGCCCGGACGCACGTTTTACCTTTGTTTCCGCCAGCGTCTCCGACACTCTGGGCATGTCAGCCGACAGCTGGCTCGGGCGCAGCCCCGCACAAGTCTTCCCCGGTAGCGGCCTGGGCGAGCTGATGACGCTGTTGCGCTCGCCGCATGAGCGACCGGAAGGATTCAAGGACGTCGAGATCTGGGTACGGACCCGCAACGAAGACGAGCACTGTCTCAGGCTGAACGGTGTACCCCTGCTCTCAGGAAAGCGGTTTTGCGGATTCAGGGGCACCGCCCGAGACATCACCAAGCTCAAGCAGGACGAGAAACGGATGGTGGTGCTCGCCAATCAGGATCACCTGACCGGTCTGTTCAACCGGCGCCGTTTCATCCAGGATCTCCATCACGAAATTCGGCGCATCGAGCGTCACCGGCAGCTTGGCGTGCTGCTGTTGATCGACATCGATCATTTGAAGCTGATCAATGACACCGCCGGGCACTCGGCCGGCGACCAGATCATCGTACAGGTGGCGGGTCTGCTGAAGCGGGCGTCGCGCGAGCAGGACCTGCTGGCGAGAATCAGCGGCGATGAATTTGCAGTCGCCTATTCAGTCATGACCGAAGCGCAGGGGATGGAGAGGGCGCAAACGCTGCTCGAGCGCATCAACGGGTTGAAACCCCGCTACGGCGGAAGAACGCTGAACATATCGGCGAGCATCGGCCTGGTAAGCTTCCCCGCTAAGGGCAAGGTCCCGGTCGAGCTGCTCGCCAAGGCCGACGCCGCGATGAGTGCGGCAAAATCCAGCGGTCGCAACCGGATTCACCTTTACGATGAGACGGACATGATGCGGGAGCGCATGGATAACCAGCTGGTGTGGAAGGACCGCCTTCTCGAAGCGCTGGAAAACGACACATTGCAGCTCATGTTTCAGCCGATTGTCTCTGTCCCGGCTGGAACAGTATCGCACTACGAAGTGCTGGTGCGGATGCGCGAAAAGGATGGCACATTGATTACGCCAGGCAAATTCATTCCCGCCGCTGAGCAGTTTGGTCTGATCCAGAGGCTCGACCAGCTGATTGTCAGCAAAGCCATCCGCTGTCTGGCGGATCTGCCGCATCAGGGGAAGCCCCTCGGCCTTTCGATCAATCTCTCGGGTCTGTCGGTCGGCAGCCACGAGATGTATCGTCGTATCGAGAGCGAAGTGCGTGAAGCTTCGATAGACCCTGCCCGGATAACCTTCGAAATCACCGAGACCGCGGCCTGTGAGCAGCTGGACAGTGCCGCCGAATTCATCCAGAAGATACGCCAGCTGGGCTGCAATATTTCACTGGATGATTTCGGAGTGGGCTTCTCCTCGTTCTCATATCTCAAGCACCTGCGCGCCGATACGCTGAAAATCGACGGCAGCTTCATTCGTGATATTCACAACAGCAACGCGGACCAGCTGTTTGTCAAGGCACTGGTGGACGTGGCGCGCGGCATGGGCATGTCGACAATCGCCGAGTTTGTCGAGAACGAACAGGTGTTGGAGCGGGTGCGCGCTCTGGGCGTGGACTATGTGCAGGGCTACCACGTCGGCAAGCCGCAGGCCCGCATGGCTCAGATTGCAATGAAGCCGGGCCAGGCGGAGAGTGCTTCGGTTGCCTGATCCGTTCATCCCAGGCGCTTGCGGGCACGCTGCACCGCAGCTCTGACCTGGTGCGGCGCGGTCCCGCCGAAATGATCTCGCGCCGAGACCGACCCTTCCGGTGTCAGCACGCTGTAGACGTCGTCTTCGATTACCGTACACAGAGCGCGCAGCTCCTCCAGCGTCATCTCGCACAGCTCCCGCTTGCTGGAGATCGCCGTTCTTACCGCGGCGCCGACGACTTCATGGGCGTCGCGAAACGGTATGCCCTTTCGCACCAGATAGTCCGCCAGGTCAGTCGCTGTGGAATAGCCGCTCGCGGCGGCACGCCGCATGTTGTCCGCTTTGACCTGAACTGCGGGTATCATATCTGCAAACGCACGCAGACATCCGAGCACGGTGTCGACCGTGTCGAACAACGGCTCCTTGTCTTCCTGGTTGTCCTTGTTGTAGGCGAGCGGCTGCGACTTCATCAGTGTCAGCAGCGCGACCAGATGACCGATGACCCGGCCCGATTTGCCACGCACCAGCTCTGGAACATCGGGATTCTTCTTCTGCGGCATGATGCTCGAGCCAGTGCAGAAGCGGTCCGGCAGATCGATGAGGTCAAACTGCGCCGATGCCCAGAGAATCAGCTCTTCTGAAAACCGCGACAGGTGGGTCAGCAACAGGGACGCGCAGCTGCAGAATTCGATGACAAAATCCCGATCGCTGACAGCGTCCAGCGAATTCTCCGCGGGACTGTCAAAGCCGAGCAGCTCGGCCGTATAGTGGCGGTCGATGGGAAAGCTTGTCCCGGCCAGCGCCGCGGCGCCCAAGGGCATGACGTTCACCCGGCCCCGACAAGCCAGCAGGCGCTGGCGGTCGCGTTCCAGGCTCTCGAACCAGGCCAGCATGTGGTGGCCGAAGGTGACGGGCATTGCGACCTGCAAATGGGTGAAACCGGGCATCAGGGTAGCCGATTCGCGTTCCGCCGCATCCAGCAAACCTTTCTGAAGACGCCGCAGCTCGCCGCAGACGAGGTCGATCTGCTCGCGCAGATACAGGCGCAGGTCGGTCGCGACCTGGTCATTCCTCGAGCGTCCGGTGTGCAGCTTCTTGCCCGCTTCGCCAATCAATGCCGTGAGCCGTGATTCGATGTTCATATGAACGTCTTCGAGCCGCACCGACCATTCGAAATCGTCGCGCTCGATGGCCTGCTCAATCTGATCAAGCCCGTCGAGAATGCTGTCGCGCTCGTCGGCACTGATCACCCCGACCTTCGCCAGCATGCGGGCGTGCGCGCGCGAGCCCTGCAGATCGTAGCGATACAGCCGCCGGTCGAAGTCGACCGACGCCGTGAATGCTTCCACAAAGGCGTCGGTCGTCTCCGTGAACCGGCCGCCCCATGGCTTGTCGCTGGAGGAATGGTCTTTCATGACAGTCCGGTAGGTGTTGATGCGCTACCCAGTATACCTGAAAGTTTAGCCTGACCCGTGCCGCTACAGGGGTAAACATGCAAGGGACGTCCAGGGCGAACGACACCGTGGCCATTGTCAGGGAGAGCAGGGCAGCAGCGCCAGCCAGTCAGCCGGAAACACTGTTCCTGCCGAGCTTTTGTGACATCCGAGTGGTTCTCGCGGTTGTCATCATCGCCGAGCTCTTCGCCTTCGTGCTGGTCCTGGCGGCCAATCCGGGCGATCCCTGGAGCCAGCTGGGCCTGGTTTCGCTGTTTCTCCAGTTGATTGCTCTGAGCAGCGCTGCGCTGTTGTGCCTGGTGCGGCCCTGGCTGGCCCGAATGGGAAATACCGCCGCTGCCATCGGCGCCTACCTGTTGCTGCTCGTGATCACCGCTGTGATCAGCGAGCTGGCCTTTCAGAGCGGTGGTCTCGGCGGCATCGGTGATGGCGGGACGCAGCATGGCGGCTTCCTGTCCCGCAACATCGGCATCAGCGCCATACTGAGTGCACTGGTGTTACGCTACCTTTATGTACAGCATCAGTGGCGGCAGCAGATACAGGCCGAGGCCCAGGTGAGGGTACAGGCCCTGCAGGCGAGAATCCGGCCACATTTTCTGTTCAACAGCATGAACAGCATCGCGGCGCTGACCCGCAGCGACCCTGTCAGGGCAGAGCAGGCGGTCCAGGATCTCTCGGACCTGTTTCGCGTCTCGCTGCAGGAGGCGGCGGAGCGCGTGACCCTCGACGAGGAGATCCGCATCGCGGAACGCTACCTGCGCATGGAAGCGTTGCGTCTCGGCAACCGGCTGCGGGTCGAATGGGATATCGAGCGCCTGCCCCGAAAACGCTGGGTGCCGTCGCTGATTCTGCAGCCGTTGCTTGAAAACGCCGTGTACCATGGAATCGAGCCTTCGCCGGACGGCGGCCTGATCCGGATCTGCGGTTGGGCCGAGGGCCGACGCATCACCATCAGGATCACCAATCCCCGCGCGCCCCGCGGCGCGGAGGCGCACCGCAAGGGAAACCAGATTGCGCTCGATAATATCCGCCTGCGCCTGCAGCTCGCGTTCGGTTCCCCGGCCGGTGTTGCGCTCACCGAAACCGATGACAGTTTCGAGACCACGCTGTATTTTCCGCGGGAGAAGCTGCAGTGAAGTGTCTCGTGGTCGATGATGAATCCCTGGCGCGGGAGCGCCTGGCGCGCCTGCTCGGTGAGGTGGACGGCTGGGAGCTGTGTGGGGAGGCCGCCAGCGGTGAGGAGGCTGTCCGTCAGGCCGAGCTGCTGTGTCCGGATGTTGTGCTCATGGACATACGCATGCCGGGAGTGGACGGGCTGGAGGCGGCTCGCCATCTGTCCAGCCTGCACCCGGCGCCCGCGGTTGTGTTCACCACGGCCTACGGCGACCATGCTTTGGAGGCCTTCGATGCGCATGCCGTCGATTATTTGTTGAAGCCGATTCATCCGGACCGGCTGTGTCAGGCGCTGGACAAGGCCATGCGCTTCGGCACGACGAGCTCGGAAAGGCTCGGCCAGGTTCAGGGGGCGGGCCGACGCACGCATCTGTGCGCCCGGATTCGCGGCAGTCTGGAGCTGATTCCCGTCGACGAGGTCGTGTTTTTCCAGGCTGATAACAAGTACGTGACGGCATGGGCAGAGAACAGGAAGGTTCTGATCGAGGAATCGCTGAGATCTCTGGAGCGTGAGCTCTCCGCCGGCTTCATGCGTGTGCACCGCAATGCGCTGGTGGCCGTGGGCGCCATGCGCGGCCTGGAGCGCGACGCCACTGGCCAGTATCGCCTCATACTGGAGGGCGCCGAGGAACGGGTCGAAGTCAGCCGACGGCTGTTGCCGGAGGTCAGGCGTCGTCTGAAGTCCGGCAGCTGATGCGCATGACACTGTGCGGGCCAGGGCGGCTTGCGCAGCGGCCGCCGGCCGGCGGAGCCGTCATCCGGCCCCATCCCGGCGGGCCCGCCACACGCAAACCGTCCCGCGGGTTCTCTTGCACATGCCAGGCGTCACTCGGTATGCTCCCGGTACTCCTGCAATAGGATATTGCTGAATCCATCAATATCCTATGAGAGTACCAGTCCTTCGGTGGGCCGGTTTTCCGGTGTGAATCCGACGGTTGTATTCGTCCGTTTGTCTACCCGCACCGCGCCCCCGTCAATCCGACACCGGCCTGATATTCGGAAGATCAGCTCTCATGGCAGACCGCAAGCTTCGTATCGCGACACGTAAGAGTCCGCTCGCAATGTGGCAGGCCAACCACGTGCGTGCGGCCTTGCTGGCGCGAGATCCCGCCCTGGATATCGAGCTGGTCACCATGACCACGCAGGGAGACAGAATTCTCGATACGCCGCTGGCGAAAGTCGGTGGAAAGGGTTTGTTTGTCAAAGAGCTGGAGCTCGGGATGCTGGAGGGACGGGCGGATCTGGCGGTACATTCGATGAAAGATGTTCCGGTGGAATTCCCGCAAGGTCTCGGCCTGAGTGCAATCCTGCCGCGCGAAGATCCACGTGATGTCCTGATTTCCAACACTGTCTCTTCCATTGAAGAATTGCCGTCGGGCGCCCGTGTGGGCACCTCCAGCCTGCGCCGCCAGTGCCAGCTGCGGGTGCTGCGGCCCGACCTGGCTGTGCTCGATCTGCGTGGCAACGTCAACACCCGGCTGAAGAAGCTGGACACGGGAGAATACCATGCAATTCTGCTGGCCGCGGCGGGGGTCAAGCGTATGGGCTGGGACCAGCGCATCACGCAGTATCTGCCACCGGACCGCTTCCTGCCGGCTATCGGCCAGGGCGCCATCGGCATCGAGACCCGCCTCGACGACGACCGCGTGCAGCCGCTGGTGGCGCAGCTGAACGACGACGAAACAGCGACCCGTGTGTCGGCCGAGCGCGCCCTCAACGAGGCCCTGGAGGGAGGCTGCCAGGTGCCCATCGCCGGCTATGCGGAAATCAGTGACGGGGTGATCCGGCTGCGCGCCCTGGTAGGAAGTCCCGACGGAAGCGCCCTGGTGCGGGGAGCGGTCAGCGGACGGCCCGAGGATGCGGTGGCGCTCGGCCGGGCTCTGGCGGAGGATCTGTTGTCGCGTGGCGCCGGGCGGATCCTGGCCGAGGTCTACGGCGGGAGCGGGCGCTGATGGCACCTTCGGGCACCGGTCCCCTGGAGGGGGTTGGTGTGCTGGTGACCCGCCCGGCGCATCAGGCGGAGCGCCTGTGCCGACTCATCGAGCAGCAGGGCGGTACCGCGGTCCGCTATCCGGTGCTGGAGATCGCGGATCCCCCGGATCCCGAAGCGCTGCGGGAGGTGGCTCGACGGCTGGAGGAGTTCGACTTCGCCGTCTTTGTGAGCGCCAACGCGGTGAGCAGGGCGCTGAAAGCCATACTCGCGGTGCGAGCCTGGCCGGCTTCCCTGCCGATCGTCGTCATTGGGCGGCGATCGGCCGAGGAGCTGCGGCGCTTCGGTCTGCACGCGGCGATTTTCCCCCGACAGGACTTCAACAGCGAGGCGCTGCTGGCACTGCCGGAAATGCAGCGGCTGCAGGGCCGGCGTTTCGTGGTTTTCCGCGGTGTCGGTGGTCGGGAGCTTCTCGCTCAGACGCTGCGGGAGCGCGGTGCCGAGGTCGAATACATCCAGGCCTATCGGCGCCTGCAGCCCCAGGTGAGCGTGCAAGCCGTGTTGCGGCACTGGCGTTCCGGTGAGATCGACATTGCACTGGCAAACAGCGTCGAAAGCCTCGAGAATCTGTTTGCGATGGTCGGAGAGGAGGGGCGTGGGCTTCTCACACGGACCCCCCTGGTTGTGGTCAGCGAGCGAATGCTTCCGCTGGTCCGGCGTCTCGGCTTCGAGCGGGAGCCGGTGGTGGCCAAAAATGCCACCGACGAGGCAGTGCTCAGCGCCCTGCTGGCCTGGAAGCGCTCAGGGGCCTGCTGAGAGCTGCACCCGAGGCCCCAAGTATGACCGAAGAAAAAACGATAGCGGCCTCAGACAGCGCTCCCACCGAATCCGCGGCTGAAGCACTCGAGCCCGCCCGGGGTTCCGGTCCTTACGCCAGGGCCGGGCCGACGCTGGCGCTGGTCGCGCTGGGGATGTCCATTGGGCTGACGGTCGCCGCTTATTTCACCTGGGACAGACTGCAGCAGCTCAACACCGAACAGATGCGGCTTTACGGTCGGATCGATGACGAGCTGCAGCCCCTGAGCGCGTCGATGCAGAACCTGAGACAAGAGCTCCGCGGCCGGCGTCAACAGACCGACCGGGACATGGCGAAGCTGGGCCAGGAGCTGGAGAGCCTCAGTCATCGCCTCAGCGTCCTGGCGTCGCTGGCGGGACGGGGTGAGTCGGGATGGGTGCTGTCCGAGGTCGAATACTTGCTGCGTATCGCGAATCAGCGGCTGGTGCTGCAACGCGATGTCGAAACCGCGCGGGTCGCGCTGCGCAGCGCCGACGCCCGCCTGCGCGAGCTTGGGGATCCACGCTACGTGAACGTGCGCCGGCAGATCGCCGCTGAGCTCGATACGCTCGAGGCGGTGCCCGACGTCGATACTGCGGGGATCGTGGTTGGCCTTGGCGCCCTTCAGGTCCTCGTGGACAAGCTGCCCGTGGCCGGCGCGGGTTATGCGCCGCGGCGGCCGGCCGAGATGAGCGGCCCGGAGCAGCCAAGAGCGGCGGCAGACTGGACGGAGCTCCCCGGCGTGATCTGGAGCGCACTTTCTGAAGTATTCCGGGTGCGCGAGCACGACCGGCCGGTGGAGCCGATGCTCCCCCCCGCGGCTGAGTATTTCCTGCGGGAGAATCTCCGACTGCAGCTGGCGGCGGCGCGACTCGCGTTGCTGCGCAACGAGGGCGCGCAGTATCGGGAAGCTCTGGGCACAGCGAGCGAATGGCTGGCTGTGCACTTTGCGCAGAACAGCCCCCAGGTCGAACAGGCCGTGTCTCGGCTCGAGGAGCTCGCCGCGCTCGACGTCGCGCCGGAGCTTCCGGATATTTCCGCATCGCTGCGGCTCCTGCGCGAACAGATGAAACCGGGCGGAGAGCAGGCGGCGGATCCGTGAAGTGGCTGGTCAGCGGGTTGGTGGTTCTGGTGGCCTCGGTGACTGTGGCGCTCGTGGCCCTGCCGGATCCGGGGTACGTCCTCATCGGCTACGGGAAGTACAGCCTGGAAACCACACTGGCGGCGTTTGTCATCGCATTGGGACTGGCCTATCTGGCGGTGCGGATGATCGCCGGACTCTGGCACGCACCGCGCGGTATCAGGCGCTGGAATGATCGATATCGGAACCGGCGCCTGGGCAGGCTGTTCGATACGGCTATGATCGAGCTCGTGGAAGGGCAGCCGGAGCGCGCCGAACGCAGACTCGCCCGACTGGTCTACGCAGGGGAAAGCCCGCTCGACGTTTATCTGAGCGCGGCGCGCGTTGCCAACCGCATCGACGCCGACGATCGCCGTGACTATTATCTGAAGCTTGCGCTCGAGCGCTACCCCCGGGCTGAGCTCGCCATCGGCCTGGTGCAGGCCGAGCTGCAGTTATCGCGCTCGCAGCTCGATCAGGCGCAGACCACCCTCAGTCGGCTGCAATCCCTGTCGGCGCACAACGCTCAGGTGATGCGCCTGCGCATACAGCTTTACCTCAGGCAGCAGGACTGGGAGGCGCTGCGCGGGTTGCTGCCGGAGCTGCGCCGCGGCCATGTGCTGGCCGGCGACCAGTGGCAGCGCCTGGCGGTTCAGGTCTATCGGCAGCGCCTGGAAGAGCTGGGTGCCATGCGGGACCTGGAAGCACTGGAGTCCGGCTGGAAACAGCTGCCTTCGGCGGTGCAGCAGGATCAGGCCATGGTGTCCGTCTACCTGCAGGAGCTGCTGCGCATCGGCGCGCACGCGCAGGCCGAACAGGTGCTGCGGGAGCAGCTTCGCGTCCACTGGGACAGGGGGTTCGTCTACGCTTATGGCGACGTCGCTGCGCCCAATGCCGCAGGGCAGCTGAGCGTGGCCGAGGGCTGGCTCGAACAGCATCCGGACGACGGCGTGCTGTTGTTGACGCTCGGAAAGATAAGTCTGCGCAACGAGCTCTGGGGCAAGGCACGCGGCTATTTCGAGTCGGGCATCGAACGGGAGCCAATGCCGGAAGCCTACCGCCTGCTGGGATCGCTGCTCGAGCGTCTGGGGGAAGCCGACAGGGCCGCCGAATGTTATCGAAAGGGTATCGAGTTGATGGATAAAGCGATGCCCGGCCGCGCGCTGCGGCAGAAGGCGCAGTCGCGAGGTGCCGCGCTCCTCGACCGCCCCGCCTGAGCCTCAGCCCCGCCTCCCGGACGCGTTGTCGGTCTTTTCGAGCACGTCGCTGGCAAACTCGAAGGCGTCGGAATACATGTGCTCGGGCTGAGCACCGCGCGCGATGAAAGCCGGGGTGGCGGCCTCGATCATGGCCGGCGGACCGCTCATATAAACATCGAATGCGCTCAGATCCGGGTACCGATCCATTACGGCCTCGGTCACCAGGCCGGTGGCGCCCTGCCAGTGGTCTTTCGGCGCCGGTTCGGACAGCACGGGCGTGTATCTGAAGTTGGCGTGCCGCCGCTCCCATTCCTCCGGTTGGCTCGTCAGGTACAGATCGCGTGCCGCCCGGACCCCCCAGAAAAGGTGCATCGGCTGCTTGAAGCCGACGTAGAAGGCGTGCTCCAGCATACCCTTCAGCGGGGCCACGCCGGTGCCGCCAGCGACCAGAAGCACGGGGCGGCGCGACGCCTCGCGCCAGTAGAAAGAGCCGAAAGGCCCCTCGATGCGCAGGAGCGCCCGGTCCTTCATCTGCTCGAACACGTGGCCGGTGAACGAGCCGCCCGGCACGTGGCGAATATGCAGCTCCAGACATTCGTCCCGGTGCGGCGGATTGGCGATCGAAAAGGCGCGCCGGCGGCCGTCGCGCAGCAGGAACTCAATGTACTGCCCGGCGAGAAACTGCAGCCGTTCCGTTGCGGGCAGCTTCAGTCGGACCAGCATGACGTCGTGCGAGAGGCGCTGCAGGCGCTCGGCGCGGCAGGGCAGGGTCTTGACCCTGATATCGCGCTCGGCCTCGATTTCGCGCACGTCGAGAACCAATTCGCTGCGGGGCTGCGCCTGACACACCACGACCTGCCCTGGCTCCGTCAGGGCTTCGGGCGGACCCTCCGGGTAGTCGATCCGGCCGGAAGCCAGGCCGGCGACACAGGAGCCGCAGGTGCCGTTGCGACAGCCGTACGGCAGGCCGACGCCCTCGCGCAGCGCCGCGTCGAGAATGGTTTCGCCGGGCTTTACGCTAAACTGGTGCCCGCTGGATTCAATGCTGACCCGAAATGTCATGTTGGTTTCCAAAACAGTAAGCTTCGCATTTTCCTTGATTTCAGGTTGTGGATAAACGGATGAACGCTGTGTTAATCATCGGCTGCGGCGACATCGGGCGCAGGCTGGCTTCCCTGTGTCGCCCGGCACCGGTAACCGGTGTGGTGCGCAGCCCCGAGAGCGGGGCGCGCCTGACGACGGGCAACATAACGCCCCGCGTCCTGGATCTGGATGCCCCATTCGGCGCCGAGGCATTGCCGGCCTTCGGCAGCCAGCTCTACTACCTCGCCCCCCCGCCACCCCACGGCGACAGCGACCCGCGGGTTGCGGCCGTATCCGGCGTGCTGCGGGGACAAAACCGACCGCAAAAGCTGGTCTACCTCAGCACGACGGCCGTTTACGGCGATTGCGGGGGGCGCTGGATTGACGAGACGGCGCGTCTGGTGCCGGGGACGGCACGCGGGCGGCGACGCCTGGATGCCGAGCGGCGGTGGCTTCGGTGGGGCGAAGAGCAGGATGTGCCGGTGGTTGTGCTTCGGGTGCCGGGGATCTACGGCCCGGGGCGGCTTCCGATCGAGCGTCTGAAACAGGGGTTGCCGGTGCTCGCCGAACGGGAATCGCCCTTCACCAACCGCATCCACGCCGACGACCTGGCGCGCGTCTGCCTGGCCGCCATGCAGCAGGGGCGGGCAGGTGAGGCTTACAACGTGGCGGACGGGCATCCCACCACCATGACGGACTATTTCAATCAGATCGCCGACCGGCTGGGTCTGCCGCGGCCGCCGGTGGTGGACCGGCAAACCGCTGAGCAGGTGTTGAGCCCGTCGATGCTCTCGTTCCTCAGCGAATCGAAGCGGCTCCTGAACCGCAAAATGCTCGACGAGCTGGGTGTCCGGCTGCGGTATCCGGACCTCGATCACGGGCTTGCGGCCCTGCTCGAAACCGGGGCCTAGGCGCTTTCCCGTTCGGGCCCGGAGCCGGGCCGGCGGTCTTCCTGGAAAACCTCGCCAGCGCCGCCGGCGGCCGCCAAGCGGCGTGGGGGCCTCAGCTCGCCGGGCGCGAGCGTTTGCTTCGCAGCCAGCGCAGCAGGGGCTTCCAGTGCTCGAGATCCTCGGCCGCCAGGGAGGGCGCAAGCTCGAAGATACCCAGCCCGCGCTCGGCGGCCCGCACATAGTTCTGGCTGTCGCGCAGTGTGGCAATGAAGGGTATGTTGAGTCGCTTAAGGAACGCTTCCAGTCGGTGATAGACGAGCGTATTCTCACGCACCCGGTTGGCCACCACGGCGAGCCGGGCCTGCCCGCGCGCGACCTTGCCCACGGTGAGCAGCTCGCCGATGAAGTGCGCGCAGGCGCGCATATCGAAAGGCGACGGCAAGACGGGAATGACGATGGTTTCGGCCCGCCTGACGAGGGCCGTCAGCGCTGTCCCCTGCACTCCGGCAGGGGCGTCGAGCACCATCAGGTCACAGCTCCGGGGGGCGCGGAATCCCGCGCCGCAGGCGGGCATGCCGATGACCGGTGGCCGCTGCTCATCGCGCGTCTCGAGCCATTCCAGGCTCGAGCGCTGCGCATCCAGGTCGGCCAGGGCGACCCTGTTGCCGGTGGAGGCAAAAAAGCTCGCCATGTTGGTCGCCAGGGTGCTCTTGCCGCAGCCGCCCTTGGGATTCAGTGTCATTATGGTGCGCATTCCCTGCCCTCCCTTTCTTACGCGCGCGGCACTCTACCACATCCCGATCGAGGATTCGCAGAGCGCCGGGTGCCAGCCTCAACATGGACGCCTTCGCGACTCACGCGATACCGAGTTTCGCCCACATGGCGTCCACCCGCGCCTTGACGTCGGCGCTCATGCGGATGGGACGTCCCCATTGTCGGTCGGTTTCGCCCTTCCATTTGTTGGTGGCATCCAGCCCAATCTTGCTGCCGAGCCCGGAGACGGGCGAGGCGAAGTCGAGGTAGTCGATGGGGGTGTGCTCCACCAGCGTAATGTCGCGCGCCGGGTCCATGCGGGTCGTCATGGCCCACACTACGTCCTCCCAGTCGCGCACATTCACGTCGTCGTCCGTGACGATGACGAACTTGGTGTACATGAACTGGCGCAGGAAGCTCCAGACGCCGAACATCACACGCTTTGCGTGCCCCGGATACTGCTTCTTCATGCTCACACAGGCCATGCGATAGGAGCAGCCTTCCGGCGGCAGGTAGAAGTCGGTGATCTCGGGGAACTGTTTCTGGAGGATGGGTATGAAGACCTCGTTCAGTGCCACCCCCAGCACGGCCGGCTCATCCGGCGGGCGGCCCGTATAGGTGCTGTGATAAATCGGATCGTCGCGATGCGTGATGCACTCGATGGTGAATACCGGAAAGCGCTCCTGCTCGTTGTAATAACCCGTATGGTCGCCGAAGGGTCCTTCCAGGGCCTCCTCACCGGGATGGATGAAGCCTTCGAGCACGATTTCGGCGCTGGCTGGAACCTGAAGGTCGCTGGTTCTGCAATTGATCAGCTCGGTTTTGTGACCGCGCAGCAGACCGGCAAAGGCGTATTCGGAGAGGGTGTCCGGGAGCGGGGTCACTGCCGCGAGAATCGTTGCCGGGTCCGCGCCGAGGGCGACGGCCACGGGAAACGGCTGGGCGCCATGCCTGTGTTGCCAGTCCCGGTAATCAAGCGCGCCGCCCCGGTGTGCGAGCCACCGCATGATCACCTTATTGCGCGCCAGCACCTGCTGGCGATAGATGCCGAGGTTCTGCCGCTCTTTGTTGGGCCCGCGGGTAGCCACCAGGGCCCAGGTAATCAACGGTCCCGCGTCGCCGGGCCAGCAGGTCTGGACCGGCAGATGGCCTAGGTCGACGTCACTGCCGGTCAGGACGCGTTGCTGGCAGGGTGCCGCCCTGAGTACTTTCGGACCCATGTCCAGCACCTTGCGAAACTTGGGCAGCTTTTCCCACGCGTCTCTCAGGCTGCGCGGCGGATCCGGTTCCTTGAGGAAGGCAAGCAGCTCGCCGATCTGGCGCAGCGCCCGAACCGATTCGGCGCCCATGCCGGCCGCGACGCGCTCGGGCGTGCCGAACAGATTACCCAGCACCGGAATGCCGTAGCCGACGGGCCGCTCGAAAAGCAGCGCCGGGCCACCGGCACGCAAGGTGCGATCGCAGACTTCGGTCATCTCCAGTCTGGGATCCACCGGAAGCTGTACCCGCTTCAGCTGGTCGGAGGCTTCCAGCTTTTCGATGAATTCTCTCAAGTCCCTGTAGTGCATGGGATCAATGCCGGACGCAGAGTCCGGGACGACAGTGGGTGCTGCGCCAATCACGGGCTTGATCGGCGGACGGGGATTCCGGGAACGGTCGGCCCTGGCTCGCGGTGAGACCCAGTGGCGCGTCAGCCCTGCCGCTCATGCGAGGCCGCTGTGGCGCAGCAAGGCATCTGTGCTCGGCGCACGACCCCGGCAGGCGATGAACAGCTCCAGGGGATCTCTGGAGCCGCCTTGCTCCAGAATGTGCTGTCGGAGCTTCAAGCCGGTGGCACGGTCGAGGATGCCGTTTTCCTCGAACAGTGAAAAGGCGTCCGAAGACAGTACCTCGGCCCACTTGTAACTGTAGTAGCCGGCGGCGTAGCCGCCGGCGAACACATGCGAGAACCCGTGAGCGAAGCGATTGAAGGCGGGCGGCTGGATCACCGCGACCTGTCGGCGGACGCGCTCCAGAGTTTCATAGATGATTCCTTGGGCACCCTGACGGTGGTCGGCGTGGATATGCATATCGAACAGGGCGAGCTCCAGCTGACGCACCATTCGCATCGCCGCCTGGAAGCTGCGCGCTGTGCGCATGCGCTGAAACAGCGCCTCGGGGATCGGCTCCCCGGTCTCGAAATGGCCCGAGATCAGGTCCAGCGCCTCCCGCTCCCAGCACCAGTTCTCCATGAGCTGGCTGGGAAGCTCGACGGCATCCCAGGGGACGCCATTGATGCCGGCGACGCTCGGATAGTCCACCCGTGTCAGGAGATGGTGCAGCCCGTGCCCGAACTCGTGAAACAGGGTGATCACCTCCTCGTGGTCCAGCAGTGAGGGCCGGCCATCAACCGGCGGGGTGAAGTTGCAGGTCAGAAAAGCGACCGGAAGCCTGGCGCTGCCGTTGATACGCACCCGCGAGTGGCATCCGTCCATCCAGGCGCCACCGCGCTTGTTGGGTCGGGCATAGAGGTCGAGATAAAAGCGGCCTCGCAGCTCTCCGGATTCGTCGAAGATCTCAAAAAAGCGCACATCGGGATGCCACGCGGTCACACCCTGCCGCTCCCGGACCTCGATACCGTAGAGCTGTCCGGCCACCGCAAACATGCCTGGAATCACGGCCGACACCGGGAAATACGGCCGCAGCTCCTGCTGCGATACGGCGTAGCGATGCTGGCGCAGCTGCTCGGAATAATAGGGAATGTCCCAGGCCTGCAGCGAAAACGCGGCGCCCTGGCCGGCCGCAAATTCCTGCACCTCCTGAAGCTCCCGGTGCGCCTGCGTCCGTGATCGCCCGGTCAGGTCGTGCAGAAACTCCAGCACCTGCTGCGTTGAGGCGGCCATCTTGGTTGCCAGCGAGAGGTCTGCAAAATGATCGAATCCGAGCAGGCGCGCCGATTCATGACGCAGCCTGAGGATTTCCTCCATGACCTCGCTGTTGTCCCAGCGTCCGCCGTGGGGGCCGGTGTCCGACGCCCGGGTGACATAGGCCGTGTAGACCTCCTCTCTGAGGTGGCGGTCATCGGCGTAAGTGAGCACGGCGTTATAAGAGGGAAAATCCAGCGTCAGCAGCCAGCCGTCGAGGCCTTTGTCCGCCGCGCTCTGGCGGGCCAGGGCCCGGGCCGTTTCCGGCAGTCCCGACAGGGCCTTCTCATTCGTGAGGTGCTTGCACCAGGCGTTGGTGGCGTCCAGCAGATTTTCCTGGAAGCGTGCGCGCAATTCCGCCAGCTGCTGCTGCATTCGTTTGAAACGCTCGCGGTCCGCCGCACCCAGCTCGATCCCGGTGAGCCGGAAGTCGCGCAGCCGGTTTTCGATGACTTTCTGCTGAGCGTGGTCCAAATTCGCGAAATCCGGGCTGTCCGCGA
>JASFKW010000046.1:0-24661 GCA_050118435.1 Gammaproteobacteria bacterium
CATGCCCCCGAGGGGCGGCTTCCACGAGCTGTCCGATGTCGAAGTTGCCGCCGCGGTCGCCTACGTCGTGGACAAGAGCAAAAGTATCATCCTTGCGCGCCGGAAGCAGGAGCTCGCCTCGAGGTGTCACCCCGTCAGGGCCCCGGAGAAATGCAGTGCCACCGAGGCCGAGGAGGTGTTGACGCTGCACATGCTGTGGCTGCTCGCCACGCACGACAAGCGCTAGGGCCTGTTAACACTTACCGGACCGCCGGCGATCAGGTAAGTGTTACTAAACCGGAACAAAGTAAGCGGACATGGTGATACGGGACCGTCGGCGGCAGGGACGCCGCCGTCGAGCCTACAGGGATGTATTCATGGCGTGTCCCGTAGAATCCTGTCCGCTTACTTAAGTACTCCTTAGTAACAGGCCCTAGTACTCCGACGAAGCAGTCTTCGGGCCTCTGATGCAGCCGTTTTCCTCAGGAATGCCGGGGTTCGCGGCTACAGTCGCTCCAGCAGCGCGCGCTGCCCCCAGAAGCGGTTGGAGGTGCTCCCACACCCGCTCCATCATCAGCGGCTGGGCCGAGGCATTGGGATGAATGCCGTCGCCCTGCATGAGCTCCGGACGGGTGCCGACACCATCGACCAGCGAGGGCATGAGACGCACCCCCCGCTGCCGCGCCAGATCGCGATAAACATTCTCGAAGCGCTCGGTGTACTGCGGACCATAGTTTGGCGGCAGCTGCACGCCGACCAGGAGCACGCGCGCCCCCTGCTCGCGGGCGGACTCGATCATGGCCGCCAGGTTGTCCTGCATCTGCCCCAGCGACAGGCCGCGCAGACCGTCGTTTCCCCCGAGTGCCAGGATCACCACTTCCGGCTGGTGCCGTTCGAGAGCCTGTGGCAATCTGGCCCTCGCACCGGCGGTCGTATCCCCGCTGATGCTGGCGTTGACGACGGTCCAGCCGGCGTGCCGGGCGTCGAGCCGCTGCTGCAGCAGGCTGACCCACCCCTGGCCGACCGCAAGGCCGTAGGAAGCGCTCAGGCTGTCGCCGACGACCAGGATGGTGCCGGCCACCGCCCCGGCCGGGAGACCCGGCGTCAACAGGATCAACAGGGACAACACTCTCAGCATGACAACAGACACCCCGGCTTACATGGTTGAGGCGCGCGACCTCGGCAAACGCGTCGATACCACAGCCGGGCCCCTGGACATCTTGTCCGGCATCGATCTGCAGATCAAGCACGGCGACACGGTGGCGATCGTCGGCGTCTCGGGCTCCGGCAAGTCGACGTTGCTCGGCCTGCTGGCCGGTCTGGACCTGCCGAGCCGGGGGGAAGTGTTCCTCAACGGTCAGCGGCTCAACGGCCTGGACGAGGACGGGCGCGCCCGAATCCGCGGCCAGATGGTCGGCTTCGTGTTCCAGTCGTTTCAGCTGTTACCGAGCCTCACGGCGCTCGAGAACGTCATGCTGCCGCTCGAGCTCGCCGCGGCGCCGGACGCACGCAACCAGGCCACCGACCTGCTGGCGCGCGTCGGTCTCGGCGCCCGGCTGACGCACTATCCCAAGCAGCTGTCCGGCGGCGAGCAGCAGCGGGTGGCCATCGCGCGCGCTTTTTCCATGCAGCCCGCCATTCTGTTCGCCGACGAGCCCACCGGCAATCTGGACAGCACCACCGGTCACCGGATCATCGAGCTGCTGTTCGCGCTCAACACCGAGCACCGCACGACCCTGGTGCTGGTGACGCACGACGAACACCTCGCGGGCGGCTGTGAAAGACGCATCCGGCTGGAGGCCGGGCGCGTCCTGAGCGCGGAGGATTCCACGTGAAACAGGGGACGCGCTGGCGCCTGGCCCTGCGTCTGCTGGCCCGGGACTGGCGCGCGGGTGAGCTGCGGATTCTGGCCGCGGCGCTGGTGGTCGCGGTGGCCGCCAGCACCACCATCGGGTTCTTCACCGATCGGCTGAGCCGCGGCATGGTGAACCAGTCCGCGGACCTGCTGGGGGCGGACCTGGTGCTGACCAGTCCCCGCCCGGTCGAGACGTCGTGGCTGGAAGAGGCGCGAAACCGGGACCTGCGCCTGGCACGCACGCTGGAATTCGCCAGCGTCGTCGTGGCCGGGGACGCCCTGCAGCTCTCCAGCGTGAAGGTGGTGGATGAGCGCTATCCGCTGCGCGGGCGGCTGCGCACCGCGCCGGCCCCCTTCGCGTCCGAGGCCCCCACCGACGCCGTTCCGCCGCCCGGAGAGGCCTGGGCCGCGCTCGAGCTGCTGAACCGGCTCGGGATCGGCGTAGGGGATTCGGTCCAGGCGGGCGAACGAACGCTCGAGGTCAGCCGCATTCTTACCTTCGAGCCCGGGCAGGCACGGGACCTGTTCGGAGTCTCTCCCAGGCTGCTCATGAACTGGGCCGACCTGGCCGCCGCGAATCTGGTCCAGCCCGGCAGCCGGCTTTCCTATTACTACCTGTTTGCGGGTGAGGAGGGCGACATCGGCCGCTACCGCGCCTGGCTGCAAACGCGCCTGGGACCGAGCCACGAGCTGCTCGGCATCCGCGAGGGTCGGCGTGCGGTGGGCACCGCGCTGGAGCGGGCCGAGCGTTTCCTGGGGTTGTCGGTCCTTGCCGCCACCCTGCTCGCCGGCGTCGCGATCGCCATGGCGGCGCGGCGCTACAGTGAGCGGCACTTCGACATGAGCGCCATGCTGCGCTGCCTGGGCGCCTCGCAGCGGGATCTGCTCGCCCTGTACCTGCCACAGCTCGCCGTGCTCGCCGCGCTGGCCAGCGCGGCGGGCTGCCTGCTGGGGTGGTTGGCACAATACGGTCTGCTCTACCTGCTCGCCGACCTGCTCCCGGCGGCCCCCTCCGGCACCCGTCTCTGGCCGGTGCTCGCCGGCTTCGCCACCGGTGTGATCGCCCTGGCCGGGTTTGCGCTGCCGCCGATCCTGCGCCTCAGGCGCGTGCCTCCCCTGCGTGTCTTGCGTCGCGATCTGCTGCCGCTGCCCGCCAGCGCCTGGCTGGTGTACGGCGCTGCGGTTCTCGCAGTAATCGTCCTCATGTGGCGTTACACGCGCAGCTGGCCGCTCACGCTGGCGGTGCTGGCGGGCGGTGCCGGAGCGACGCTGCTGCTGGCCCTCCTGGCTTTCCTGCTGCTCTGGGCCGGTCGCCGGCTGAACCGGCGCGTCGGGGTCACCTGGCGTTTCGGGCTTAACAACCTCTGGCGACGCCTCAGCGTCAGCATCAGCCAGATACTCGCCTTCGGCCTCACGCTGATGGCGATGGCGGTCGTCGCGCTGGTGCGTACCGACCTGCTCGCTACCTGGCAGAGCCAGCTGCCGTCCGACATACCGAATCACTTCGCCATCAACATCCTGCCAGACCAGGTGCAGGGCGTAGAGGCCCTGCTGGACAGCCGGGGCATGCCCGCCTCGGAGCTCTATCCCATGGTGCGCGGCCGGCTGGTCAGCATCGACGGTCAGCCGGTGCGCGAGGCCGTGAGCAAGGAAGCCCGCGCCGACAATGCCCTGAACCGCGAGCTCAACCTCACCTGGACCATGCACCTGCAGGACGACAACGCAATCATCACGGGGCGCTGGTGGCGCCCCGGCGACCGCGGCCGGCCGCTGGTGTCGGTCGAGGCCCAGCTCGCCGCCCGCCTCGGTATCCGGCCGGGCGACGAGCTGGGTTTCCGGATCGGCGGTGCTGAGCTCACAGCGCAGGTGACGAGCCTGCGTACGGTGCAGTGGGACTCTTTCCGGCCCAACTTTTACATGATCTTCCCGCCCGGCGTCCTGGACCGCTTTCCTGCCACGTACATGACCAGCTTTTATCTTGACAAGGACGACAAGCCCCTGCTGGTCGAGCTGGTGCGGCAATTTCCCGCAGTCACCGTGCTGGAGCTCGACCTGATCATCGACCAGGTGGCGCGCATCTTCCGTCAGGCGACGCTGGCGGTCGAATATGTGCTGGTGTTCGTGCTGCTCGCCGGCTTTGCCGTGCTGTTCGCGGCCCTGCAATCCAGCCTCGATGCAAGGCTCCACGAAGGCGCGCTGCTGCGCGCCCTGGGGGCGAGCCGCAGACAGTTGCGTCGCAGCCACCTGGCCGAGTTCGCGGCCCTCGGCCTGTTCGCCGGGCTGCTCGCCGCGGGTGGTACCGAGTGTCTGGCCTGGCTGCTCTACAACCGCGTCATGCAGCTCGACTACAGCTTCAAATGGCCCCTATGGATCATCACTCCGCTGGCCGGCGCCCTTTTGGTGGGCGCGGCCGGTTACTGGGGCACCCGACCGGTGCTCAGGCGCAGCCCGCTGCTGCTGTTGCGGGAAGACTAACACGCCGCTCTGATCGTAGGTTGATGAGCGCAGCGAAGCCCAAATCCAGCCCCATTATCACAAGCCTGGACATGGTCTTCTGCTCCTTTCGCTGATGCTTGGTAACCACTCCGTCATGGCGCATCGCGACGCCGTTCATAAGGGGGAGGAGACCATCTCATCAGCAGCATAATTGGCCGATGCAGCGATGCTGTTGGGCTTCGCTACGCTCAGCCCAACCTACCAACTGCGCTCGGCCTAACCTGTCAATGCTTGCCTGCATCCACCGCGATTGCGCAGGGAGGCATCAGAGCGCGCCCGACGGCTGCATCACCTGACGCTGGAGGAGGATGCAGTCCGAAAGGTCGTTGCCTTCGTCCGGCAACACCAGCACCCGGTAGTAGTCCGGCTCGGCGAACTCGACATTGGGATTGGCTCGATAGGCCCGCAGTGCCTTTTGCACGCCTCCCGCGGGCACGTTCACGACATGCACGTCTAAGCGTAGCACAGGGCCGGGACTCGAACCAATCGGGGCCCAATGCCGCGCCGTGCCGGGGGCGCGGGGCAAGGCTTTTCACCCGCGAACCGCTCAGGGAGCTTCCGGCGGTCCGGCCCCCTCGTGGATACCGGGCATCGGATAGAAGGGACCGAGGTATTCGCGCTCCCACCACTGACCGGTCTCACGGCGCAGCTCCGGGCTCGCAAAATGATAACGATAGAGGCTCACGCGAATGTTGGGCACGCGCTCACCGGGGAAAGGATTGTTCGCCATCAGGTCCAGCACCGCCGGCGAGCCTTCGGAGAGACGCAGCACGAACTGCTCGAACCAGGGCAGGAACATCGGGCTCTGGGGAACAAACCACATCATCCAGTCGACCCTGGGATGGTGTGGAGCGATGACCTCCGGCCGGCGCATGACATCGCCCGGCTTGTACTTGAACTCGTAGGTACGCCACTCGCGCCCGTCCAGGGAGCCTTCGATGATCAGCTCGAGGCGCTCCGTGGGCATGGTGGGGAAGATGTGATAATTGTGCACGATGTGATACGGGCGCAGATAGCCCAGCGCCTTGGCCACCGGCTCGGGGTTATCGCGGCCCGACAACATCGTCCACATCTCGAACAGGCTGGCGGTGAAGATCACCGCGGCTACCGCCCAGGTCACGCCCTGGTGCGCACCGCTGGGCGCGGCAGCGGGTTCACCGTTGATCCAGCGCACCACCGTCGCCGGAACCACGCGCCCCACCGCTCGATCGTCAAACAGAAACAGGCATAACACCAGCACCAGGACGTTCGCATAATTGTGGTTACTGGTGAGAATGATCGTCACCTGCATGAGGATGGTGGCCCAGGCGCCGATGAAGCGGATGCGCCTGGGCATGAACATCAGGAACGGCACCAGGATCTCGATCACCAGCACCGAGCCGGTTGCGACGCGCAGCAGCCACTCGGGGAGCTGGTGCGCATACCAGCCCCCCCAGTGCGGGAGGGGCTGGACCTCGAAGAAGTAGCTCAGCGTGGTCAAATTCGCCCAGGTGGGATCCCCGCTGAGGATCTTCGACATCCCGGACAGAAACCGGATGCGGAACAGCAGCCAGCGGAACAGCCACACCGCAGGACGCGATCCGCCGGCGAGAAACAAGGCCAGAAAACCGCTTTCCAGCAGCATGTAGTCCCACTGGAAGTTCATGAACAGCTGGCCGGCCTGGAACAGCGACAGGTAAAGCACGAACAGCGCCAGCAGTGCCAGCCGCGGCAGCACGTTCAGAAACAGCGCCACCGAAAACACGCAGCCCGTTAGCGCGATGGCGAACAGCGCGTCGTTGCTCGAGAAAAACCAGACCAGGGTGGGCACCCGCAGCCAGCCCCACGGACCGTACTCGGCGCGCGCCTCTTCAACGGCATCGGCGACGGGCAGGATCCCCTGGTCTCCGGCCAGGCCGACAATCTGGATGCCCGTGGAGACAAAGGCCGTGAAGTAGATCAGCGCCAGCAGACGCAGAAACAGCGCCGAGATCAGGGCATAGCGACCGGTGCCGTCCGCCCCGCTCACCAGCCCGACCCGTTACTCGCCGGCCTTGCTGCTCATGTCCTCGACGATACTGAGCAGGGGTTTGATCAGGTCCATGGGAAGCGGAAACACCACGGTCGAGTTTCTCTCGCTGGCGATCTCGGTCAGCGTCTGCAGATAGCGCAGCTGGAACGAGCCGGGGTTGCGTGCCAGAACGCCCGACGCCTGCCCCAGCTTTTCCGACGCCTGCAGCTCCCCCTCGGCGTGGATCACCTTGGCGCGCCGGTTACGCTCCGCCTCCGCCTGACGGGCAATCGCCCGGACCATGCTCTCGTCGATGTCAACGTGCTTGATCTCGACATTGGCCACCTTGATCCCCCAGGCATCGGTCTGTGCGTCCAGCAGCTGCTGGATGTCGCGATTGAGCTTGTCGCGTTCGGCCAGCATATCGTCGAGCTCGTGCTGGCCGAGGACCGAGCGCAGGGTGGTCTGTGCCAGCTGGCTGGTGGCGGCGTAATAGTCTTCCACCTGGATGATGGCGTACTCGGCGTTGATGACCCGGAAGTAGATGACCGCGTTGACCTTGACCGAGACGTTGTCGCGGGAGATCACGTCCTGGCTGGGCACATCCATGACAATGGTGCGCAGATCGACACGGACCATCTGCTGGATGAAGGGGATCACGATGATGAGGCCAGGCCCCTTGACCTTCCAGAAGCGGCCGAGCATGAAAATGACCCCGCGCTCGTACTCACGCAGAATACGGAACATCCAGGCCAGTATGCCGACGATCAGCGCCGCGATGACCGCAAAGTAAATTTGCATAATCAGCTCTCCTGTTTGGGTTCGACCTGCAGTCTCAGGCCATCTACGCCGGTCACGCGGACCGTCTGGCCCCGCTTGAGCGGCACGACGGAGCCCGCCTGCCAGGTTTCGCCGTGGATGTGTATACGTCCTTGTCCAACGAAGTCCTCCAGCACCGTTCCTCTGGCCCCGATCAGCTGTTCCTCCCCGCTCACCACGGGCCGCTGACGCGCCTTGAGGACCATACCAATCACACCCAGAAAGAACACGCCGCTCACCACGGTGAAGGATACGATCACGGGCACGGACACGCCGTAGCCGGGCGCCTCGGTGTCGATCAGCAGAACCGAGCCAATGACGAACGCGATGAGCCCGCCGATGCCCAGCACCCCGAAGCTCGGTACGAAGGCTTCCGATACCATGAAGATGATGCCCAGGATCAGCAGACCCAGGCCGGCATAATTCACCGGCAGCACCTGCAGCGCGAACAGCGCGAGCACCAGACTGATGGCGCCCACCACGCCGGGGAACACCAAGCCCGGATTGTAGAACTCGAAGATGAGCCCGTAGATGCCGATCAGGATCAGTATGTAGGCGATGTTGGGGTCGGCGATCACCGACAGCAGGCGGGTGCGCCAGTCGGGCTCGATGACGGCCACCGGCGCGTCGGCGGTCTCGAGCACCTGCTCGCTGCCCTGGATGGTCAGCTCCCGCCCGTCGACCTCCTCGAGCAGCTCCGATAAATCGGTGGCCACCAGATCGATCACCCCGAGCGCGAGCGCTTCGTCGGCGGGCAGGCTGGCGGATTCGCGCACCGCCTTTTCGGCCCACTCCACATTGCGCCCGCGCAGCTGCGCCAGGGAACGCAGATAGGCGGTGGCGTCGTTGACCGTTTTGCTCGTCATCGTGTCTTTCGGCTGCTCCTGGCCTTCTTCGCCGTCGTCCTGCTGCGGGAAGCCGGGCTTCTTGGGCAAGCCGCCGCCCCCGCCGAGCTGCACCGGCGTTGCGGCCCCGACGTTGGTTCCCGGCGCCATGGCCGCGACGTGACTGGCATAGAGTATGTAAGTCCCCGCGCTGGCGGCGCGTGCGCCGCTGGGGGCCACATAGCAGATCACCGGCACGGCCGAGGCCAGGATGTCCTGCACAATGCCGCGCATCGAATTGTCCAGCCCGCCCGGCGTGTTGATGCGAAGCACCACGGCGGTTGCACCTTCGGCCTGTGCCTGCTCGAGGCCGCGCCCGATGTAATCCATGGTGGCCGGTCCGATGGAGCCGTCGACGTTCAACAGCACCACGTCGCCGCCGGCTCTGGCCGGGGCGATGCCCGCACAGAGCCACACCGCGGCCAGCAGGCAGGTGATGAGGCTTACGCTGAGAGGCATCCGTTTTGAGCTCATTCGTTGCGCGCGCATCGTCAATCCAGGGGGCGGTCCACCGTGGCCGCCTCGGTACCTGCAGCAGCCAGCGATCGCAGCAGGTGTGTGCGGGCCTGCGGGGCGTCCACCAGAGCCGCGGTAAACGGATAACCGGAGGTGAGCGTCGCGACCAGCTGGGCAGCAGCGTTGGTGAACACCACATCGTCGCCGAAATCCAGGTGCGTAATGGCGGCGTACAGCGCCTCGTTGGATCGCACGGCCGCGGCGCTGACCGCGGCGGGAACCGTGATGCGGTCGTCGCCCGGCACCGAATCCAGCGACTGCAGCAGGCGCGCGATGTTGATCACCGCCGTGGAATCGACGCTCCCGTCCGGCACCAGGTCCAGCGGTGTGATCACGGCCTTGCCTGCCACGGCCCGCCCGAGCTCCAAGTCTCCGATAGAAAAACGCACCGTCCTTCCGGCCTCGTACTGGAATTCCCCGTCGGGGCCGGTGAAACCCGACAGCGTGCCCGAACGGTAAGCCAGTCCTTCGACCGGGGCGTCGATGAAACGCCCGTCCCTGATGATCACCACCAGATTGGAGGTCTGCTCGTCCTCCCTGTCATCCGTCTTGCTCGAGCTGCCCGACTTGGCGACGAACACACACTCGGCACCCGTGAGAGACAGCACGGCGATGAAGGCAAAAATAATCGAAGACCTGGTGCCCGGCATTGCTGTTTTCCGCCTCTGCGGCGCATTTCCTGCGGTGCTCTCGCCCTCCCCGGAAAACCCGCTTATGCTACTATCTTAGCCGAAACAGCGGCGGCCGGCGGCCGCTCCGATGATTTCAAGGACTCGGCATGAATTCCAGCAACAATCCCCCCGATGGCGGCAGACTCGACCGCCTCGTGGCCGAAGCCCAGCGCAACCGCGAGCAGCGCGAAAAGGGCTATCGGGAGCAGGCGCTCAAGCTCTATCCCTGGGTGTGCGGCCGTTGCAGCCGCCAATTCACTCGAGCGAACCTCGAGCAGCTGACCGTGCACCACAGGGATCACAACCACGACAACAACCCACCCGACGGCAGCAACTGGGAGCTGCTCTGCGTGTATTGCCATGACAACGAGCACCAGCGCCAGCTGGAGGCGGCCGGGCGCGCCGGCGGTCCACAGGATGACAACCGACCGTCGGTGACGCATCAACCCTTCGCCGACCTCAAGAGCCTGCTGCAGCGCAAGGATTAGAGGTGCTGGTCAAACGGTCCTTGCCGGCAAGCCAGCCTTTAGGCGTGGGGCCGAAGGCGGTGGCGGGAAAATTGCCGAAGCCACCAGGCAAGCCCGAAGGGCTGCCCCGGCCGCAGGGAGAACCCTGACAGTGAGCAACGCACAGACTGCTCGGGCACAACGGCCCCGGTAGCATGGTCCGGGGCATAGTTATCGCGTTCATCGCCGGATGGTTGATCTGGTTCTGGATCGACAAGAATCCGTACGCTCTGGGCCCTCTGCCGGAGCCCGTGGACGGCGCGTACGCGGCAAACTTCCAGGTCACCGTCGACCTGCTCAAGGCGGGCCGGTTCAAAGCGGCGTTTGTCTATCTCTGGCACGCACACTACCTGATCGTGTCGCTGGCAGCCGGACTGCTGCTCTCGACGATCGGCTCGGTGGTATCACACAGCCTGTCGCGGCGCAGGCTCGCCAGACCCAATCTGCCGCGGCGACGCAGCGCCCGCAGATCGGAAGCGTCAGACCCGGCGGATGCCCAGCGACCGGGGCCGAAGTCCAATTCCCAGGACTAGCGCGTGTGCATGGAAGGCATGGCGTAGGCCAGCTGTCCCGCCGGCCTCATGGTTTCCCGCTCGCGCTCCTGCAGCCAGTTGAAGATATCCCCCCAGCACTGCCGGTCCTGTGCTGCCCCTCGGTCGTCCAGCTCGTGCACCCCGACGCCCTGCTCGGCGGCGTGGACATAGAGCTGGGTGTCGCGAATCGTGCCGATCACCGGAATCTCCAGGCTCTGGATGAAGCGCTCGAGCTTCTCCAGGGCCTTGGTGCGCAACCGGGCGCGGTTGACCACGATGGCGAGTTGCTTGTTCAGAGCCCGCGCCCTGCCGATGAGCAGCAGGTCGCGGATGAAGTCGGCGGTCGAATGGATGTCGATCGCGGAGGGCAACACCGGAACCAGAATCACGTCCGACTCGGCGACCCGCTCCTCAATGTGCAGCCCGGAATAGCCGGCCGGTGTATCGGTGATGACGAATCGACTCGTCTCCGGTATGCGCAGCTGCCAGGAGCGCGTCACGCCCTGCTGCGGCGGCTGGTAGGCAGCCACACCGTGAATCGACGGCAGATTCTCCGGTCGCCGCCGGAGCCAGTAGGTGCTCGATGCCTGGGAATCGTAATCGAACAGCGTCGCGCCCACCCCCCGGGAGACGCAGTAGCTGGCAAGGTTGATTGCGACCGTGGTTTTCCCACAGCCACCTTTGGCATTCATGATGACGACGCGTAGCACAGGTGGCGGGAGCCTCTTCCCCGATTTTCATGATCAAGACAAGAATCACAACCAGACCCGGAAGGGCCGTTCTGGCGTGCCCTTACCGTTCCCTCGGCCCGGACTGCGGGAACGCAGCCCGGCACTCAGGCCCTAGTTTGTCAGATTTCGATCTGCAATACGAATGGGTACGCGCGGGCAGACTGCGCTGCAGCCTGGCGCACCAGTACTTGACTAATTTACTCAGGTTTTATCTAATGGCGCTATCGGACGGCCGCGCAGCATATCAGCACGGCCGATCGGGCGCCGGCGATCTTGCTCCCGAACAGGAGCGACAGTCAGCCGGCATGCGCTACCGCTACAGTCTGTGGCTGGCTGCGGCAATGCCCCCGCCGGTGTGTGTGGGCCGACTCATGCCCACCCTGATTTTTCGACATAGAGGTTTTTGTATGACTTTACCTGAACGCGACGGAGATGGTTACCTTGTGGACATGAGCGCCTGGACACCCGAGATCGGGCGCGCCATGGCGCATGCGGACGGCACCGACATCGACGACACGAAGTGGGACCAGATCCTCAAAGCGCGCGAGTATTATGACATCCACGCGGTCGTTCCCCCGATCCGCAAATTTGCCAAGTACCTCGGCGCCGATCAGAAGGCCATGTTCAAGATGTGGATGACCGGCCCCATGAAGCCGATCACCAAGTACGGCGGCCTGCCCAAGCCCACCGGTTGCGTGTAACAGGTCCGGTCGAGGGGGCTGCGGCAAACCTGGCCCGCGCCGGCCCTACATGGTCTTCCAGCTGCCGTCCGGTTGACGGCACGCGGTCCCGTAAACCTCCTCGGGCCTGCCTCCGATTCTCGCGTCGATCACGTATTCCCGGCAGGGGCCGGAGGCGGTCTCGTAGGTGCGCGTGGGAGTGACGCTGTATACATTGCCGGTATCCGGATTGCGCCAGGAGGAAGACACACCGGTTCTGACGTTCTCCAGCGTGTGGGATGTCTTTATCCTGTCCACCCGGTCCATAGAGCGTCCCACCGCGCCCCCGATCGCCGCACCGGCCAGGGTGCCGACGATAATCGCAGCCGTACGGGCGTCGTGATGCCCCTCGTCGTACTGCGCGCCGAGCAGCCCGCCCAGCGCCCCACCGATGACCATGCCGGCCTGCTCCTGTTGTCCGTAATTGGTACAGGCGCTCACTGTCACCAGAATTCCTGCTGTCATCACCCGTGCAATTGTCTGAGTCATGATGCTGTCTCCCCGTATGAAGCTGCCAAAACCATGAACACCGGCCGCGAGCACCCGATACGATCAATGCTCTGCACTACCCCCATTGTAGCTATTTCAGATCCGGGGAAAGAGCCGGCATCTCTGCGACTGCACCAGCCTGGAGCGCGGCGGCGCACAGCGTCCCGGCCACGAAAATACCCGCGGATTAAAAGTATTGGCGACACTGCCCGCAGCCGTTAGGATTCTCCGATCAAGCACTGAGACTGGAGCAGCCCATGAGTGAAGCACTGAACTATCTTGTCGCGGCCCGGCCTGACGCCATCACCCCTTATTTCAAGTTCCTGAAAGAGGCCGGAAAGCACCTGGACACCCGGACCCGGGATTTGATCTCCGTGATCACCAAGGTGGATGCACAGACCGAGCCCGGTTTCCGGCAGTACCTCACCCGGGCGCTGCGCAACGGTGCCAGTGCCAACGAAGTGCTGGATGCGTTGCTGATGGCATTCCCAACGCTGGGCCTGGCAAAGATTGTCTGGGCCGTGGACATCCTGCTGGACATGGACATTCCGGAGTTTCGTCCGGAAAACCTGTTTGCCAAGCCCGAGTGGCACGCCGTCGCGCCGCTCGATGAGCTGCCCGTCGGCGAGATCAGCTATCGTGACGCCGGCGGACGAAGCCTGTTCATCTACAGGGACGAAAACGGCATCCGGGTCTACGACAGCCGCTGCCCGCATCAGGTAACGAACATACCGCACCTGGCACTGGAGGGCACGCGCCTGACCTGCCCCAAGCATAACTGGGCATTCGACGTGACCACGGGCGAGTGCATCGAGATCGGAGACCGTCCGCTCAACGAGTTCGAGCACAAGGTGGAGAGCAACACGCTCATGGCGTACTGGTAGAGCGGCGCCTCAAGGCTCGGGCGGCCCTGCCGCAGTGTTGGGAGAGTGTAGGTTGGCGCTGAGCGCAGCGAAGCCCAACGCATTGGCGACGGAAATGCATGACCGGACGTCGGATGGACAAGCAGTGAGGTCGTTGGGCTTCGCCATGCTCAGCCCAACCTACGCCTTTAATCGGCACGGCGTTCGACCGTAACCCGCAGCCATCGGCTTCTTTGAACGGGGATATTCACGAGGCCTGTACCGGTCGGTCGAAAGCAGAGGAAGCGGAACCATCACACGGCATCTCTACATCGCAGCAATTCGAAGATGCTCAGCCCGCGCTGCCCTGCTGGCGGCGGGACTGCTGCCGCCTGTATCGAGCGCAGCGACCTTCATTCTGCCACCGAGCGACGTGGACCTGATCGGTCAGCTACGCACCGTTCATGCCGAGCACGAGGACACCCTGCTCGATATCGCCCGGCGCTTCGAGGTAGGCCAGGAGGAGATTCTGCTCGCCAATCCGGACGTGGATCGCTGGCTGCCGGGTGAAGGCGCCGAGACGCTGGTCCCAACGCGCTACATCCTGCCCGACGCGAAGCGCATCGGGATCGTGCTGAACGTGCCGGAGATGCGCCTGTACTTCTATCCACCCGTGCGCGCCGGTGAACCGGCGGTGGTGAAGACCTATCCGGTGAGCATCGGCCGCATGGACTGGGACACGCCGCTGGGCACCACGGCGGTCGCGGCTAAAACCCGCAACCCGAGCTGGCGGCCGCCTGACTCCATCCGCGCCGAGCACGCCGCCGATGGCACGCCGTTGCCCGAGATCATTCCGCCTGGACCGGACAACCCTCTCGGGGACTACGCGCTGCGCCTGACACGATCGGGCTATCTCATCCACGGAACCAACCGGCCGTACGGAGTCGGCATGCGGGTGACGCACGGCTGTGTCCGCATGTACCCCGAAAACATCGAGGCCCTGTTTCCCGAGGTTCCCGTCGGGACGCCGGTGGAGATCGTGGACGAGCCGGTCAAGATCGGCTGGCTGGCGGACACGCTGTTCATCGAGGTGCACCCACCGCTGGAAGAGCAGCGCGATCAGGTGGTGCTGATTGAGCTCGCCATGGATCTGATCAACGCGGCCTGGCAGAAGCGGCCGTTCGATCTGGACGGGTCGGCCCTGAAAGCGGCGGTGCGGGAAAAAGGCGGGATACCGGTACCGATCGGGCGGGCCAGAACGAAGTAGCGGGCGGCCGACCCATCACCGGAGGTCAACCGCCCGCCTGTCAGGCTGAATTCCAGCCGCCGTTATTTGTACATCGACTTCTTGAACATGCGATCGATCTTCGCGTCGGTCGCCTCGGCTGTGGCCTTGGCGTCTTCGGCGATGGCCTTGGCCTCAGCCGCCTCGCGGGAAGCCGCCGCCGCTTCCTGCCGTGCCGCGTTGGCCGTCGCCGAAGCGCTGTTGGCCGTATCATTGGCCTGCTGGATTTCGCTGCGCAGGCTGTCGATTTCCGAAGTGCTCGCGCAACCGGCCAGCCCGGCGATGGCGCTGAGGGTTACGATCCTTGCGATAAGCTTGATGCGGGTGTTTTTCATGTATAGCTCCTTTGCAGAAAGATTGAAAAAGCCTGACGCGCGGATTGTATAACAAACCTCCGCAAGACTCATCGCACTATGACGCGGGTGCCGATACGCACCCATTTGGCCAGATCGTCGATCTGCTCGTTGCTGAGTGCGACACACCCGCTGGTCCAGTTGAAAGACTGGTGCACAACGGGATCTCCCGAGCCGACGCCGTGTATACCGAGGTAGCCACCAAGAGGTGTGTTCTGGGGCGGCGCCTCGCCACGTCGTCGTGCCTCGAAAATCTTCATGAACTGTCGCTCAGTGATGACACCTGTTTCCATAGCCCGCCACGCCTGGTCGAGACGCGGATAGTCAAGGCCGAAAAAGCGGTGAAAGGGTGTGGTCGGCGCAATCCGGCTGACCCGATACTCGCCCAGCGGCGTCTTCTGATCGTTCATTCGCTTGTCGTTCGTGGTGCCGCCGCGTCCGATCGAGATGTTCTCGTACACGCGCCGGGTTTCGTCACCTTGCAGGATTGACAGTGTCATTTTCGCGGTATCGACCAGCACCCAGACTTCCTTGTCCTGCCCAGGTGAGGCCGGCGTCACACTCAGCGATACCAGCATCAGCATGACAGCCGTCAATGTACGGATTTGTGACATCACACGCCTTTCAGTGCTGCTTACTTGCCGGTCCGGCAACCTGTCCGGACTGCGCCTCATGCGACGCCACGGTGGACTTCAGGCTTTCCTCGCAGGCGCGCCCGCACACCAGCCTCGCCGGTAACGCCGGCACCGCACTCACGACGGAGACCAGCAGCGCGGCACAATAGGGAATCGATTGCACCAGCAGCACGATCACCCAGAACAGCACATCGAGGGTCTCCGAGCCGGACTGGTAGGCGATGGCGCCGGCCGCCAGCCAGAGCGCCAGCGCGAGCAGGGTCTCCTCCCGGGCCGCACCGATCGCCTTGAACAACGCCGCGGAACGCTCCATCTTCGGCGTGCGCAGAAACGGCTTGTGACGCGTCACCAGGCCGGCCCACATCGCCCGCGCAATGGTGTGAGACAGCGCCAGACCGGCCAGCGCCGCGGCCAGGGTCTGTCTGACCGTACCGACGATCCGGGCGCCCCGGTAGAGGTAGATGACCTTGGCTACCTTGAACGAGAACAGGGCCAGTGGCAGCAGGGAAAAGATGATCAGGGGGGGGTCAACATACAGCGGAAACAAGATCATCCCCAGTGACCATGAGAGGGCCGCCAGATTGAACAGCAGGTTCACGCCGTCGGCCATCCACGGCAGCCAGCCGGCGAGGAAATGATAGCGCTGGCCGGTGCTCAGCCGGCTCGGCGCGCCGCCGAACAGCTGCCCGGAGTAATGGCGCATGATCTGCATCGCACCGTAGGCCCAGCGGAAGCGCTGGTTCTTGTACGCGTGAAAGCTGTCCGGCATCAGGCCCCGGCCATAGCTCTTGGGGATGTAGCTCGCCTCGTAGCCGCGCGCGAAGATCTTCAGGCCGAGCTCGGCGTCCTCGGTGATACACCACTCGCTCCAGTTACCCACTTCCTGCAGGGTATTCCGGCGCACCATGGTCATGGTGCCGTGCTGGATGATGGCGTTGCGCTCGTTGCGGGTCACCATGCCGATGTAGAAGAAACCGCGGTACTCGGCATAGCACATGGACTTGAACGCGTTTTCGGTGGAATCACGGTAATCCTGGGGCGCCTGCACCACCGCGATCCCGGGTTGGAGAAACTGCGGAGCAAGATCGCGCAGCCAGCGCCGATCCACGATGTAGTCGCTGTCGATGACGCCGATGATCTCGGCCTCCGGCGCGGTCCGGCTCAGCGCATAGTTGAGCGCACCCGATTTGAAACCCGCCAGCGGATCGACGTGGTAGAAGTGGAATCGCCTGCCCAGCCGCTGACAGTGGGCCTCGACCGGTTTCCAGATGGCCGGATCCCGCGTGTTGTTGTCGATGACGATGACTTCGTAGTTGGGATAGTCCAGCTTCGCCAGCGCATCCAGCGTCTCGATCAGCATGTCCGGCGGCTCGTCGTGGGCCGGCACATGGACGGAGACCATGGGCAGCGCGGCGTCATCGACCGGCACCGGGAGAAAGGGGCGCCGCCGCTCCCTGACCCAGAGCGCTTCCGCCCATTCGTGCGCTTCGACCAGCAGCACCAGGAGCACCCCGATCATGCCGATCAGCATCAGCACCCCGACGATGACGGCGCTGACGGTCAGATACTGGTGCGCATAGTCGTAAACCGTCCACACCACGGCGGTCGCGGCCGTGTAGGCCACCACCGCCAGGAAACTGCGCCCGTGATGGGTCAGGGTTCTGGCATCGATCAGCAGCAGACCGAAGGTCACCACGGCGATGACGACGGAGATGGCCGCCAGCACGTGCCACTCCGGTATCCTGACGATGGGTTCCGAGAACGGGAATTTGGGATTGCGATCGACGTCGAACACACCCCAGTAGGCACCGACCGCACCCTCTGTCTTGCGCTTCCAGGGCTGATCGAACGCCTCCATCACGTAATAGACGTAATCCTCCTGCTCGGCCCGGTCCAGGAACCGTCGCAGGAAGATGGCTTCGTTCTCGTCGGAGGCCACCGCTGACTGCCGCGTGCGCCCGTTGCTCGGCCAGCCGACCTCGGCGATGACGATCGGCTTGTCCGGATACAGGCGCTTGAGATCGTTGACACGATCGATGACGTAATCCACGGCGATGTCCAGATGAATGCCCTCCCAGTAGGGGAGCATGTGGACGGCCAGATAATCGACCTCTTCGGCCAGCTCCGGGTATTTGGTCCACACGTGCCAGGGCTCCGCCGTACTCACGGGCTTCCCGGTCTTGCGGCGCACCTGTGTGATGTAGCTGATGAGCTGGTCGACCGGGAGATCGCGCCGCAGAAGCGCTTCGTTGCCCACAATGATACGGACCACGTTGCGCCGATTCTTGTTGGCGACCTTGATGAGGCGCTCTATTTCCATGGCGTTTTTCTCCAGGCGCCCATCCACCCAGCCGCCCAGCGCCACGTTCAGCCCGTGTTTGCGCGCCAGCGCCGGCACCTCGGCCAGGGTGCTCTCGACGGTGTAGGTACGCACGGCGTGAGTCTTGCCCTCCAACAGCGCGAGGTCTTCGTCCAGCTCCTCGACGGTCGGCAGAGCATTGACCAGCGGATCGTGGTGCGCGCGCATGGGGGAAAAAGAGAAGCCCTGGATGATCGGGGGCCAGGGCGGCTCCGTCTCGGGCTGATTGACGAAGGCCCAGATGCTGATCGACAGCGCGGCGACCGCCACGGCGATGATGATGTTGATGCGTGTCATCCTGAGTCAGATACGTCTCAATAGTTGGCCATCCGCAGGACAGTCCAGAGCCGCTCCAGCCGCCTCTTATCGCGAGCCGGGTGGCCTAGGCCTCACAGACGGCTCGCGTTCCTGCAACTGAAATGCCAGAAATAATCATACCATTAGAAATCAAAAGCTTCTCTGATGGCGGCTCACGGGACATCACTTGATTTTCTGTCACCGCTGTGCGACACCTTTGTGCACCCGAAGCCTGTATTCATACATTCGATGTCGGTTTCTTCGCGCTCACCCCCCTGGCTGCGCCTTTTGTATGCCCTGGCGTCCGGCACGGTGCTCGCCTTCCTCACCGGCTGCGCGAGGCCTTATGTGCACCCCTCGCCCGCCGAGCCCACCCCGCCCCGCCTCGCGGATACGCACGCCGTGATGGAGGACGGCTACCGGCTGCCGCTGGTGCGCTGGGAGGCCCCCGGCCCTCCCCGCGCCATCGTGCTGGCCGTCCATGGCCTGAACGACTACAGCCACGCCTTCGAAGCCGTAGGGCATTACCTGTCGAACCAAGGCATCACTCTTATCGGCTACGACCAGCGAGGCTTTGGCGCCACGGCGGGGCACGGCCTGTGGCACGGCACCGACAGGCTCACGGCGGATCTGATCACGATGGCCGGGCTGATACGCCGGCGCCATCCGGACACGCCCCTGTATCTGCTCGGCGAGAGCATGGGGGGCGCGGTGGTGATCAATGCGCTGGGCTCGGGCGGGCTCGAGGTCGAAGGGGTCATTCTCGTGGCGCCCGCGGTCTGGTCGCGCAACACCATGCCCGTGTATCAGCGCATCGCCCTCTGGGTGGCCGCCCACACCGCCCCCGGCAAGCAGCTCACGGGTGAGGGGCTGGATCTCAAGCCCTCAGACAACATCGAGATGCTGCGCGAGCTGGCGCGCGATGCACAGGTCATCAAGGCGACCCGGGTGGACGTGCTGTACGGCGTCAGCAATCTCATGGACAGCGCGATGCAGGTCTCCGGCGCGCTCGAGGCCGACATCCTGCTGCTCTACGGGGCTCACGACGACATCATCCCGCGAAAACCCACCTGCCGGCTGGTGAAGCAGCTCAACCACAACCCGGGCTCCCTGACCCCGATCTACTACACGGAAGGCTATCACATGCTCACCCGGGATCTGCAGGCGCCGGTGGTCTGGGCGGATATCGGCGACTGGATTCTCGGACCCGGCGATGCCCGCCGGGTCGGCGGCACCCCGGCCTTCTGTGTCGCCACGAGCGAAGCAGATTGACGACAGCGGGCCCGCGTATTGAGCATTGCCGGTAAGTGAACTGCCGCCCACGGGCGACACCCCGCCGCTCACCGGTGCGGGTTGGCCTGCCTCAGGCTGAGCAGGTGGCTGCGCTCCTCGGCGATCGCGGCCTGGATGCCGTCGATCTCGTTCTCGACCATCGCCAGGGTCGCCTCGATCTCCCGCAGCTCCGCGCGCAGGCTCGCCCGTTCTGCGGCGCCCATCCCGTCGTGCGCCAGCGCCGCCCGTTTGCGGTCGAGCACAGCGCTGAGCCTGTCGCGCTCGGCCTCGTTGACCGCGAGGATTTCGTCGAGGCGGCGCACCTGGAGCTCCGCGTCGTAGATTTGCCGGCCCGCTTCGTAAGCCTGGAGGAACTCGGGCTCCGTCGCGCCGGCGCAGACCCCGGTGTAAGTGCCGCCGCGGACGCCCAGGCTGAAACCGTTGCCCGGCTGACAGAACTGCCCCAGCCCCAGCTCACGGCCCAACTTGTAGCCCGCCCGGTCGGGCACGCCGCCCTCTGCGGCGCAGTCCGGGTGATGCTTCGCGATGTACTCCGGTTGCCGCCCCGCCAGGCCATCCTGGTAACCGAGACTGTACCAGTCCACCCTGCGACAGGCGTCATTGGGCAGCGATGCGCAGCCCTGGAACGTCACCACCAGGACCACAAACCAACATCGGTGTCTCAACATCCCCCCACCCCAGGAACCTCATCGTGCCAAGCACCGCGTCTCGCACGCAGGCGACATCGTCAGCGTCTCAGACACGCCGTGATCCCCCATTCAGCGGCAGGCGGGTCAGGGAAATGCGCGACGGCTTTCAGGTTCCCGCATAATTTTGTACCCGATGCGTCGCAATGCAACGCATTTTGCCGACAGGGTCACATTTCGTCAGGGTGGATTGGACTCAGGCCCAAACTGCTGCAGCACCCTCAGCAAGACATGATGTCCGCGTGCAGCCCGTGTCGGTTGAGCTCCCTGAGAATGGCCATGGGGGATATGTGCGTCTCGTCGAATTCGACCAGCAGGTCGTGCGGGATCCTCTCGTTGACCTCGACATCGTTGATGTAGCGCACCTGTGCCAGATCACCCTGCAGGGAGCGCATTTCCTGGCCACCCAGCTCTTCGTCGATATGTATGTAAACCGTATGCATCGTCCACACCCCCGCGCTGTCAGATTCCGGGTCTTTCACAGTCTGACATTAGCCCAGCACGCCGGGATTTCAAGCGTCGGAAGGACGGGCTCACGCCTCGTCGAGGCGCGGCATCAGCTGCACGAAGTTGCAGGGCCGGGTGCGGTGGTCGAGCTGGTGCCGAAGGATCCGGTCCCAGGCGGTCCGGCAGGCGCCGCTGGAGCCCGGCAGACAGAAGATAAATGTCCCGTTGGCGACACCGGCCAGAGCCCGGGATTGGATCGTGGAGGTCTGAATCTCTTCGAAGGAGATCATCCTGAAGACCTCGCCGAAGCCTTCCAGCCGCTTGTCTAGCAGCACTTCGACCGCTTCCGGTGTGCCGTCGCGGCCGGTGATCCCGGTGCCGCCGGTCGAAATGACCACCTGAACATCCGAATCGGCGATCCAGCGCGATACGATCGCCCGGATCTGGTATTTGTCATCCGGCACGATACGCTTCTCGGCCAGCGTGTGGCCGTCCCCGTTCAGGCGCTCTACCAGGGTCTGCCCGGAGGTGTCATTGTCCTCGGTTCGACTGTCCGACACCGTCAGAACGGCGATTCTGAGCGGAATGAATGCGCTTTGTTGTGCCATGGAAAACTCCCGCCACGGTCTCAGGCCTCGCGGCCAAAGGCTGATTCGCCTGCAATGATCAACGCGCCAGCTACCGAGTGAAGCTGTCCTTCAACAGCCACAGGAGCATCTGCCAGGACTGCCGATCGGCGTCTTCGTCATAGGCCAGCGCTTCCATGCCGTACCGGCCCGCGGACGGATTGGTGAAGCTGTGCTTCACCCCGCCGAACAGCATCATGGTCCAGTCGGCGCCGGCGCTCTCCAGTGCCTGCTGGAAGGCATCCACCCGCTCAGCGGGCACAAACGGATCGGCGTTGCCGTGGGCGGCCAGTATGCGCGGCTTGATCTTCTGCTGTGATTCGGCGTCGGCCACCGGCAGAGAGCCGTGGAAGCTGGCGACCGCGTCCAGATCGAGCCCCGCATAGGCCATGTGCATCACGGTCGCGCCGCCGAAGCAGTATCCGATGGCGGCGATCTTCGCCCCGTCAACCATCGGCTGCTTCTTCAGCACCTCCAGGCCGGCGTTGGCGCGTTCCACCCACTGCCCGACGTTCTGCTGGATTTCCTTCATCCAGGCGCTGGCTTGATCCGGGTGCGTAGTGGCCTTGCCCTGACCGTACATATCCAGCGCAAAGGCCGCGTAGCCCTGCTCGGCCAGCTGCTCCGCGCGGCTGCGGGCATAGTCGTTCAGTCCCCACCATTCGTGCACCACCAGCACGCCGGGCCGCCGGGCGTCCGTGGAATCGTCCCAGGCCAGGAAACCCTGCAGCTTCACGCCCTGGTGCTCGTAGTCGACCGTCTTCGTGCGAACCTCGGCACCGGCCGTACCCGCCAACGCCAGACTCAACGCAAACCAGCATAGCAACCGACAGCTCTTCAACATGTTCATGCTCTCCCCGGCCGTAACTGAACCCGCCCGCCCCGGCAGACCTGCAACGCCCCGCCCCGACGGCTGTACTGAGTTTTGCAGAGCGTGCCGGGAATGTCTAATGCGCCAGCGTCGGTCTGGCCAGGCATCGTCGCAGCCACGGTGTCCCCGCGCGGGGGCCGGGGCCGTTGCCGGCGGCAGCGGCACTCGCTAGTATGAGCCCGGCAGCATCTTGCTGCGCAACCCGCGACGGACAGCAACCATGGAACCGATGGCACTCTGGGAGAAGATACTGCTCGGCGTGCTGGTCTTGCTGGTGCTGCTGTGGTTCCGCCCGGGCATCAAGACCATGTTTCAGCAGCGGCGCAAGGCGAGCCAGCAGGAATGGCTCAGCGTGCTGATACCGATCGCCCTGGTCGCCGCCTTCGTCGCTCTGCTGATCGTTCTGACCTGATCCCGAAGCAGACTGACTGCCGGCGATGGAAGCCACAGCATTGCCCCGAGGGCGGCCCTCATTGCGGGGCTGATCGTTCTGACCCGAGTTGGAAGCGTGCGCGCCAACACCGGCGGCTAACCCTCGGGTTGCTGGATTGTTGCGCTTCGCTGCGCTCAGCGCCAACCTAGCGTATGGCAGCGGGTGAGGCGCGCTGCGGACGGACTTTATCGCTCTGCTGAGCGTTTTGCCTGCCCCACCGGAAGGCTCGCCGGCGCCTTGCGCGTGGAACGGGTCCGGAGCGCGCTGTGTTAAACTGCGCCGTTTACCGTTCCATCCCCGTCAGTTTTCGTGCATGGCGAACGCTCTCACCATCAACAATCTCAGCAAGACCTACCCCAACGGCCTCCGGGCGCTGAAGGGCGTGAGCCTGGAGGTCGAGGAAGGCGACTTCTTCGCCCTGCTTGGTCCCAACGGCGCCGGCAAATCGACCTGCATCGGCATCATCTGCTCCCTGATCACAAAAACCTCGGGCATGGTGGAGATCTTCGGCCACAACATCGACGAGGATTTCTCCCGCGCCAAGCGGGAGCTGGGGCTGGTGCCGCAGGAGTTCAACTTCAACGTCTTCGAGCCGGTCGAGGAGATCCTGGTCAACCAGGCGGGTTACTTCGGCATCGAGCGCAAAACGGCCTTCCGCCGCGCCGAGCAGTACCTGAAGCAGCTGGGCCTGTGGGAGAAACGCCGAGTCCAGGCAAGGGACCTGTCGGGGGGCATGAAGCGGCGCCTGATGATCGCGCGCTCGCTGATGCACCAGCCCCGTTTGCTTATACTCGACGAGCCGACGGCCGGTGTGGATATCGAGATCCGCCGCTCGATGTGGCGCTTCATGCGCGAGCTCAACCGCTCGGGCACCACCATCATCCTCACCACCCACTACCTGGAGGAGGCCGAGAGCCTGTGCCGGAACATCGCCATCATCGACCAGGGCGAGCTGATTGAGAACACCAGCACCAAGCGACTGCTCAGTCAGCTGCAGATGGAAACCTTCATCCTCGATATCAAGTCCCCGATTAAGGCGCTGCCGCCCATGCCGATCCCCGCGGCCCAGCAGCAATGCCTGCGGCTGATCGACGAGACCACGCTGGAGGCCGATATCTCCAAGGAATGCAGCATCAACTTCCTGTTCGAGGAGCTTTCCAAATCGAACATCCAGGTGTTGAGCATGCGCAACAAGACCAACCGCCTGGAGCAGCTCTTCATGCACCTGGTCGAGGCCGGGGAGCGGCCCGGAGGCGCCGCGTGACGCTCGCCGAGCAGCTGGTCGGCTTCAAGACCATCGTGATCAAGGAAGTCCTGCGCTTTGCCAGGATCTGGGTGCAGACCGTCGTCCCCCCGGTGATCACCATGTCGCTGTACTTCGTGATCTTCGGCAACCTGATCGGCTCCCAGATCGGTGACATGGACGGCATCCGCTACATGGACTACATCGTGCCCGGCCTGATCATGATGGCGGTGATCACCAACTCCTACGCCAATGTGGTGTCTTCGTTCTACGGCTGCAAGTTCCACCGCCACATCGAGGAGATGCTGGTCTCTCCGCTGCCGAGCTACCTGATCATCCTGGGCTTCGTCGCCGGGGGCATCGCGCGCGGCATGTCGGTGGGACTGGCGGTGAGCATCGTGTCGCTGCTGTTCACGCCGCTGCACGTTCACAGCCCGGCGATCATCGTCACCACCGTGGTGCTCACCTCGGCGCTGTTTTCCCTGGCCGGCCTCATCAACGGCGTCTACGCCAGGACCTTCGACGACATCTCGATCGTCCCCACCTTCGTGCTGACACCGCTCACCTACCTGGGCGGGGTGTTCTATTCCATCAGCATGCTGCCCGAATTCTGGCAGAGCGCATCCCGGCTCAACCCCGTGCTGTATATGGTGAACAGCTTCCGCTACGGTTTTCTCGGGGTCTCCGACATCAGCGTCGGCCTGTCCTACCTCATCATCGGCGGCTTCATCGTGGCGCTGTTCGGCTACGCGCTGTACCTGCTGACCACCGGCTACGGCATCCGCCGGTGAATCACTCCATCAGCCAGTTCTCCAGCGCCTCGATGATGCCGCGCGCCTGGTCGCGGCTGGAGATATTGAACTTGGATTTCTGCATGTACTGGCCGCCGCGCTTCTGATAGCGGCGGATGGTGAACTTGTCCGGGCCGTACTGGTTCTTCTGGCGATCCCAGTCCTGGTAGCGGTAAATGATGGTCGACCAGGCACCCTTGGAGAGAATCACCTTGTCGAGCTCCTTGACCGTGACCACGCCGTCCTCTTCGTATTGCACCGTCAGGTCGTTGATATCCGATGACATAGTTTCCCCTGTAGCTTCAAATCACG
>JASFKW010000047.1:0-24616 GCA_050118435.1 Gammaproteobacteria bacterium
ACTGCGGTTCCACCCACCCGGGCCTGCTGCGCGAGGCTGTGGTCAACCAGGGGGCGGATCTCGGTATCGCGCTGGACGGGGACGGTGACCGCGTCATCATGGTGGATGACAGGGGCGAGCTCGTCGACGGAGACGAGCTGCTGTTTATTATCGCCGCCTCGCGCCACGAGCAGGGCAAGCTCAGCGGGCCGGTGGTCGGCACCCTGATGAGCAACCTCGGGCTGGAGCACGCGCTGCAGGCGCTGGGAATCGGCTTCGGGCGCGCCCGGGTCGGCGACCGCTACGTGCTGGAAATGCTCCGCGAGCACGGCGGTCTGCTGGGCGGGGAATCGTCTGGGCACATCATCTGCCTGGATCGGAGCACCACCGGGGACGGCATGGTGTCTGCGCTGCAGGTGCTGGCGACCATGGTGCAGAAGAAGGCCAGCCTTTACCAGCTAAAGCAGGGCATGAAGAAATACCCCCAGCACATGATCAATGTGGCGCTGACGCAGCGCATCGACGTTGATGCGAGCAAGCACATACAGGCGGCGGTGCGGCAGGCGGAGTCGGCACTCAACGGCAAGGGCCGGGTGCTGCTGCGGCCATCGGGGACCGAACCCCTGATCCGGGTCATGGTCGAGGGCGAGGATGCCGAGCTGGTCAGGGAGCAGGCGGCGGGACTGGCCAAGGTGGTCGCCGCAGCGGTTGAGTCCCGCTCTGGAACCGGCTAAAAGTACCCGAAGAAGCGCTTCGCAACGATGCCCGGCCAGGGATGAAGCCGTCCACCGGGCAGCCCGATACATTTGATTTTTGCCCGCCGGGCCGCTACGCTACGCGCCTATTTTCAAGGGCTTGCAGGAGAAGGGCATGCGACAGACACTGGTCGCCGGGAACTGGAAACTGAATGGTTCCCTGCAGAGCGTTAAGGAACTGATTTCCGGCATCAAAGCGGGTGCCGGCGACGCGGGCAGCACGCAGATCGCGGTTTGCCCCCCCTTCGTTTACATCCCCCTGGTCTCCGAGCTGCTGGCCGGCAGCGGCATCGCCTGGGGCAGCCAAAACGTCAGCGACCAGGAATCGGGCGCCTTCACCGGCGAGGTTTCCGGGCCGATGCTCAAGGACTTCGGCTGTCGTTACGCCATCGTCGGACATTCCGAGCGCCGCGCCCTGTACGCCGAGGACGATGACTTCACGGCGCGCAAATTTGCGGCCGCCCGCCGCTTCGGGCTGATTCCCATCCTGTGCGTGGGCGAAACCCTGGAAGAGCGCGAGCAGGGGATCACCGAACAGGTGGTCGAACGGCAGCTGGACGCCGTGATCAATCTGGAGGGTATCAGTGCGCTGGGTGACGCGGTGATCGCGTACGAGCCCGTATGGGCCATCGGCACCGGCAAGACGGCGAGCCCCGAGCAGGCGCAGGAGGTGCACGCCTTCATCCGCACCAAGCTGGCCGGCCTGGACGAGGCGGTGGCCAGCGGCGTGCAGATTTTATACGGAGGCAGCGTCAAAGGCAGCAACGCCGCCGAGCTGTTCGCGATGTCGGATATCGACGGGGGTCTCATTGGCGGGGCGTCTCTCAACGCCGATGAATTTCTTGCGATCTGCAAGGCGGGCGGCTGAACAGGCCGGGATACACAGATTATGTTTACAGTGTTGTTGGTGCTCCAGGTGCTGATGGGTATCGCCATCATCGGCCTGGTGCTGTTGCAGCAGGGTAAAGGCGCGGACATGGGCGCGGCCTTCGGGGCCGGCGCCTCCGGAACGGTATTCGGTGCCGCGGGCGGCGGCTCCTTTTTCACCCGGGTCACCGCCGTGCTGGCCGCGCTGTTTTTTGCAAACAGCATCCTTTTGTCGTCGCCGCTGGTGCGCGAGGTTCCCGATGCCTCGATCAGCGTCACGGAGTCGGTGCCGGTCGAGGAGCAATCCGACGTGCCCGTGGTGGACGACGAGCCCGTCGCAGAACAGACGGATCTGCCGCCGGGGGATGTTCCCGCCGTGCCCGCCGAGCCGGTGGCAGAGCCGCCGGAGACGCAGGCTCCACCCGAGACGGCGCCGGCTGCCGAGGGGGGCGGGCCGGCGAAGCCGGAATGATCAGCTAATTGCCGACGTGGTGGAATTGGTAGACACGCTATCTTGAGGGGGTAGTGGCGCGAGCCGTGCGAGTTCGAGTCTCGCCGTCGGCACCATTCATGGGCGGGACCGAAACCGGTCCCGGCCTGGCGGGGATCCATCCGCCTCATGGTGATTTTTTATAGGTCCAAAAACAGGAAATTAACTGATTGATTTAGAATAAAAACCGTATAACACGGATTCTTGACACCCGCGAAGCGACTGGCCTAGACTGCGACGGCTGTACAGCGAGCACGTATCTCACCCACAACCCGGTTCTACCCGGGCAGCGTCGGACGAAACGAATGCTGGAAAATTATTTGCCGGTCCTTGTTTTCATGGCCGTCGGAATCGGTTTCGGCCTGATTCCGGTCGCGGCGGGATTCCTCCTCGCCCCGAGAAAGCCCGACAGCGAGAAACTCTCCCCCTACGAGTGCGGCTTCGAGGCCTTCGAAGATTCGCGTATGCGCTTCGACGTACGCTATTACCTGGTGGCGATTCTGTTCATCATCTTCGACCTCGAGATCGCCTTCCTGTTCCCCTGGGGCGTGGTGCTCGACGAGATCGGCATGTTCGGTTATCTCGCCATGATGCTCTTCCTCGGCATACTCGTCATCGGCTTCATCTACGAGTGGAAAAAAGGGGCGCTGGAATGGGAGTAGCGGCGCGAGCGACGCAATGTTTCCGGGCCCGCCGCAGTGGTGTGGTCGAGGCGGCGCGAGCCGTGAGCAGGGGACCCGCGCAGCGGGCACGGGCAGGAGGCACTGAGCTGTGAGCATTGAAGGTGTTCTCGAAGAAGGCTTCATCACCACGACCGCCGACAAGCTGATCAACTGGGCGCGCACCGGCTCCATGTGGCCCATGACCTTCGGCCTGGCCTGCTGCGCTGTCGAGATGATGCAGGCGGGTGCGGCGCGTTACGACCTCGACCGTTTCGGTGTGGTGTTCCGCCCCAGCCCACGCCAGTCGGACGTGATGATCGTGGCGGGAACGCTGTGCAACAAGATGGCGCCGGCGCTGCGCAAAGTCTATGACCAGATGTCCGAGCCCCGCTGGGTAATTTCCATGGGCTCCTGCGCCAACGGCGGCGGCTATTATCACTACTCCTATTCCGTGGTGCGCGGCTGCGACCGCATTGTTCCAGTCGATATCTATGTCCCGGGCTGTCCCCCGACGGCGGAAGCGCTCCTGTACGGGATTCTTCAACTGCAGAACAAGATTCGCAGAACCAACACCATCGCACGGTAACGACAACAGAGAATGTCAATGCGAGCAAAGGAGCTTCTGACCGAGTTGCAGCAACGCTTCGAAGACACGCTCAGGGATGCACACCTGGCGCTCGGCGAGGTCACTATCGAAGTCGCCCCGGAGCACATGCTCGACACCTGCAGGGCGTTGCGCGACGAGCGCGTCTTTCGCTTCGATCAGCTGACCGACATCTGCGGCGTGGACTACCTCGCTTACGGAAAGGACGAATGGGCCACCGAAGAGGCCACCCTGAGGGGCTTCAGCCGGGGCGTGCAGCCCAACACCAGCGGGCGCCTGCCGGTGCAGCGCGACCGCGAACTATCGGTGGAGACGCCCCAGCAGGAAAGGCGCTTCGCCGCGGTCTACCACCTCCTGTCGATCGCCAACAACCACCGGCTGAGAATCAAGGTATTCGCCCCCGACGATCAGCTGCCCGTGGTGCCGTCGGTCATCGACATCTGGAACAGCGCCAACTGGTACGAGCGCGAAGCCTTCGATCTCTACGGGATCATGTTCGAAGGCCACCCGGACCTGCGCCGCATTCTCACCGATTACGGTTTCATCGGTCATCCGTTCCGCAAGGACTTTCCCCTGAGCGGCAACGTGGAGGTGCGCTACGACCCCGAGAAGCAGCGCGTGATCTACCAGCCTGTGACCATCGAGCCGCGCGTGTTGGTGCCGCGCGTGATCCGCGCGGAGGAGCGCGAGGAGGCTGTGGAGGCCTCTGCAGAGTCGAGCGAGCAGAATCAGAGTGAGGCGCCCTAGCGTGACTTTTCAACCGCAAAGGCGAATAAGGCGCGCCAAGGTAGATAAGGTGGGATTGGTGACACGCAAATACGCTTTGCGCGCCTTCGCGCGCCTTTGCGGTGGAGAAGGGTAGCAGCGGCAATGCCGGAAATTCGCAACTACACTCTGAACTTCGGTCCTCAGCACCCGGCGGCGCACGGGGTGCTGCGCCTGGTGCTGGAGATGGACGGTGAGGTCCTGCAGCGCGCCGACCCCCATATCGGGCTGCTGCAGCGCGCCACCGAGAAGCTGGCCGAGAGCAAGCCCTACAACCAGAGCATCGGCTACATGGACCGGCTCGACTATGTGTCGATGATGTGCAACGAGCACGCCTATGTCATGGCGATCGAGAAGCTGCTCGGGGTGGAAGTTCCGCTGCGTGCGCAGTACATCCGCGTGATGTTCGACGAGATCACGCGGATCCTGAACCACCTGCTGTGGCTGGGCGCACACGGCCTGGATATCGGGGCCATGACCGTGTTCCTGTACACCTTCCGGGAACGCGAAGACTTGATGGACGTGTACGAGGCAGTTTCCGGCGCGCGCATGCACGCGACCTACTACCGCCCCGGCGGTGTCTACCGTGACCTGCCCGACACCATGGCGCAGTACCAAGAGTCCCGTTGGCATGACAGGGACGACGTGGAGCGTTTCAATCGCAGCCGTTGCGGCTCGGTGCTCGATTTCATCGAGGATTTCACCGAGCGTTTTCCGAAGTGCGTGGACGACTACGAGACGTTGCTCACCGATAACCGCATCTGGAAGCAGCGCACCGTCGGTATCGGTGTGGTGACGCCGGAGCGCGCCAGGCAGCTCGGCCTGACCGGTCCCATGCTGCGAGGCTCCGGCGTTGCCTGGGACCTGCGCAAGAAGCAGCCCTACGAGGTCTACGACCGCATGGAATTCGACATCCCGGTCGGTGTCAACGGCGACTGCTACGACCGCTACCTGGTGCGCATCGAGGAGATGCGCCAGTCGAACCGTATCATCAAACAGTGCATCGACTGGCTGCGCGAGAATCCGGGCCCGGTGATGGTGGAGGACCGCAAGGTCGCGCCGCCGTCGCGCGAGGAGATGAAGGCCGACATGGAGGCCCTGATCCATCACTTCAAGCTGTTCACCGAGGGCTACTGCGTGCCCGAGGGTGAGGTCTACGCGGCGATCGAGCACCCCAAGGGCGAGTTCGGCATCTATATGATTTCCGATGGCGCCAACAAGCCCTATCGTGTGAAGATACGCGCGCCGGGTTTTGCGCACCTCGCCGCGATGGATGAAATGACCCGCGGCCACATGCTGGCCGACGTGGTGGCGGTGATCGGCACCCAGGACATCGTGTTCGGCGAGATTGACAGGTAAGGCATTAGCCGCAAAGGCGACGACGGCGCGCGAAGGAAGTAATGAATGCCAGGATCCTTGCAGTGAGAGACTGCGAACGTCATCACGGGGCTTGGTGGTTAGCTACGGGTGGGAGACGGTCGATCACGACGCGGCGTTCAGGACCGACAGGTGACGGCAGCGTTTTACAACTGAACACTTTGCGCGCCTTAGCGCGCCTTGGCGGTTAATGAGCAGGCATACTCATGGCAGCAGAAGCACAACAGAACAGGCAGGCATACGAGCTACCGGCGGAGGTGAAGGCGGAGATCGACACGTGGCTGGAGAAGTACCCGCCTGAGCAGAAGTCATCGGCGGTGCTCTCTGCGCTGCACGCGGTTCAGCACCGGGAAGGGTGGCTCACCACGGCGCACATGGACGCCGTCGCCAGGTACCTGGAGATGCCGCCGGTCAGCGTATACGAGGTCGGCAGCTTCTATTCGATGCTGGAGCTGGAGCCGGTGGGTCGCAACATCGTGTCGATCTGCACCAACATCTCCTGCATGCTGTGCGGCGCCGACAGTCTGGTCGAGCACGTGGAGAGCAGCCTCGGCATCAAGCTCGGCGAGACCACCGCAGACGGTCGCATCACGCTCAAGAAGGAAGAGGAGTGCCTGGCGGCCTGCATCGGTGCGCCCATGATGACGGTGAACGGCCACTACCACGAGAATCTGACTGTCGAAAAGGTGGATCAGATTCTGGACGGTCTGGAGTAGGGTATGACGAACCAGGTCTGTTTTACCACGCTCGAATTCGACGAGCCCTGGACCCTGGAGAATTACCTCAAGGTCGGGGGCTACGAGGCGTGGAAGAAAATCCTGGCGGAAAAGACGTCGCAGGAGTCGATCATCGACGACGTGAAGAAATCGGCGCTGCGCGGACGCGGCGGAGCCGGCTTCCCCACCGGCCTTAAGTGGAGCTTCATGCCCCGCAACGCCCCGGGACAGAAATACATCGTCTGCAACTCCGACGAATCCGAGCCCGGCACCTGCAAGGACCGCGACATCCTGCGCTACAACCCGCACGCGCTCATCGAGGGCATGGCCATCGCCGGCTACGCCATGGGCGCTACGGTGGGATACAACTACATGCGCGGCGAGTTCCACCACGAGCCCTACGAGCGCTTCGAGCACGCCCTCAAAGAGGCCTACGAGGCCGGCCTGATCGGCCGCAACATCCAGGGCTCCGGCATCGACTTCGACCTCTACAGTCATCTGGGGGCCGGCGCCTACATCTGCGGGGAGGAGACCGCGCTGCTCAATTCTCTGGAGGGCAAGAAGGGCCAGCCGCGCTACAAGCCGCCGTTTCCGGCCAACTTCGGTCTGTACGGCAAGCCGACCACCATCAACAACACCGAGAGCCTCGCCTCGGTGCCGGCGATCATGCGCAACGGCGGTGAATGGTTCCTGAACCTGGGCCGGCCCAACAACGGCGGCGAGAAGATCTGGTGCGTGTCCGGTCATGTCAACAAGCCGGGCAATTACGAGATACCCCTCGGGACGCCCTTCAAGGACCTGCTGGAGCTCGCCGGCGGCGTGCGCACCGGCCACGAGCTCAAGGCGGTGATACCGGGTGGCAGCTCCATGCCGGTGATGCCCGCCGAGGTCATCATGAAGACCGACCTCGACTACGATTCTCTGTCCAAGGCGGGCTCGGCGCTGGGTTCGGCGGGCATGATCGTGATGGACGATTCCACCTGCATGGTGCGCGCGCTGATGCGCATCGCGCGCTTCTACTACGCAGAATCCTGCGGCCAGTGCACGCCCTGCCGGGAAGGCACGGGGTGGATGTACCGCGTGATCAAACGCATCGAGGAAGGTCGCGGCACCCTGGAAGACCTGGATCTGCTGGACAGCGCCGCGAGCCAGATCGAGGGACATACCATCTGCGCCTTCGGCGACGCGGCCGCGTGGCCGGTACGCAGCTTCATCAAGCATTTTCGCGATGAGTTCGAGTATCACGTCAAGCACAGGAACTGTCTGCCCGGCACCAGCAGTCACCGGGTCGAGGACAGCGAAGGGGCGGCCGCATGAGCGCCAAGCCGGACACCGTCGCTGAAGACGTGCTCACCGTCGAGATCGACGGCAGGCCCTATCAGGCGCGCAAGGGCGCGATGATCATCGAGGTCGCGGACGCCAACGACATCAACATTCCGCGCTTCTGTTATCACAAGAAGCTGCCGGTGGCCGCGAACTGCCGCATGTGCATGGTGGAGGTCGAGAAGGCGCCGAAACCCCTGCCGGCCTGCGCCACGCCGGTGATGGACGGCATGAAAATCCACACCCGCTCCGATTATGCCAAGGCGGCGCAGCGCGCGGTGATGGAGTTTCTGCTGATCAACCATCCGCTGGACTGCCCGATCTGCGATCAGGGCGGCGAGTGCGAGCTGCAGGATGTGGCGCTCGAATACGGTCGCGGCGTGTCGCGCTTCAGCGAGAAGAAGCGGGTCGTGAAGGACAAGGACTTCGGCCCGCTGATCGCCTCCGACATGACCCGATGCATTCACTGTACCCGCTGCATACGCTTCCTCCAGCACGTGGCCGGCTTCAAGGAGATGGGTGGCATCGGCCGCGGCGAGAACGTGGAGATCGGCACCTATATCCAGCACAACATCGAGTCCGAGCTGTCCGGCAACATCATCGACGTCTGCCCGGTGGGGGCGCTGACGTCGCGTCCGTTCCGCTTCCGGGCCCGCGCCTGGGAGATGAACGAGTCGCCGGCGATCGCGCCGCACGACTGCGTGGGCTCCAATCTGATGCTGCACAGCCGCCGGGGCAGCCTGTTGCGCGTCGTGCCGAGCGAGAACGAAAGCATCAACGAGGTCTGGCTGTCGGATCGGGACCGCTTCAGCTACCAGGGCGTCAACAGCGCCGACCGGCTGGACCAGCCGATGCTGCGGCGCGGCGACGGCTGGCATCCGGTAGAGTGGGAAGAAGCGCTGCACGTGGTGGCGCAGGCGCTGCGCGAGCGCGTGGCGCATCAGGGTGCCGACCAGCTGGGCATCCTGGTGTCGCCCAGTGCCACGTTGGAAGAGCACAGCCTCGCCGCGCAGCTGGCCGACGGGCTCGGCGTGCCCAACATCGATCATCGCCTGCGCCAGAGCGACTACGCCGGCCAGGAGCATCAACCGCTGTTCCCCTGGCTGGGCCAGAGCATCGAGGATCTTGAAGGGGTCGACGCGGCGCTCGTCGTCGGCGCCAATCCGCGCAAGGACCAGCCGATCATCGGCCTGCGGCTGCGCAAGGCCGCGCAGGCCGGCGCGCGCGTCATGTTTATCAACGGTGTCGACTACGCCATGACTTTCGAAGCCACGCACAAGGCCATCGTGACGCCGGCGCGCATGGTGCAGAGCTTGGCCGGTGTGGCCGCGGCGCTCCTGCAGAGCAAGAAGGCGCGAGCGCCGCACGAGCTGCGGTCGGTGATCGATAAGACCCTGCCGGATGCCACCGAGCAGGCAATGGCCGACACGCTGGCCGGCGCCGAGCGGGCCACCGTCCTGCTGGGGCTGGGTGCGGCCATGCACCCGGCGTTCTCGACACTGCGGGCGCTGGCGGTGCTGATCGGCGAGCTGAGTGGCGCGAAGGTGGGTTTTCTCTCCGACGGCGCCAACAGCGCCGGCGCCTGTCTGGCCGGTGTGCTTCCGCACCGCCGCGCCGCGGGCGAGGCACGGGACAAGGTGGGGCTGGGCGCCGCACAGATGCTCGAGCGGCCGCTCAAGAACTATCTGCTGATCGGTATCGAGCCCGAGCTCGACTGCGCCGCCGGCGCCCGGGCGCTGGCCGCCATGCAGCAGGCGGAATTCGTGGCGGTGCTGACGCCCTTTGTGACCGAGCGCATGCGCGAGTACGCGGACGTTCTGCTGCCCATCAACTGCTTCGCCGAAACCTCGGGGACCTACGTAAACTGTGAAGGTCGCTGGCAGAGTTTTGCGGCCGCAGCCCGGGCGCCGGGTGCCAGCCGTCCGGGTTGGAAGGTGCTGCGCGTGCTCGGCAACCTGCTGGAGCTCGAGGGCTTCTCCCAAAACTCCTCCGAGCAGATCCGCGACGCGCTGCGACAGCGCATCGGCGACAGCGCACCGGACAACATGCAGTCCGGCGAGATTGCCGAGTACAGCTTCGGCGGCAAGGGGCTGCAGCGCGTCGGCGACCTGCCCATGTATGCCGTCGACGCGGTGGTGCGGCGCGCCGAGGCGCTGCAGAACACCGCCGACGCCGCGGTGCGCTGTGTGCGCCTCAACCCGCAGGACGCCTCCCGTCTGGCTCTGGCCGACGGGGATACGGCATCGCTGCACCAGGGCGGTCAGCCCATTGAGCTGCCGGTCGTGGTCGACGAGCGCATCGCCGAAGGCGCGGCCTGGGTGGCCCAGGCGAGCTGGGCGACCCTCGGGCTCGGCGCACCGTACGACGCGGTGCAGGTCAAAAAACTGTAGGGTTCGGAGATGAGCGAGACCAGCAGCATGATCGATTGGATCATTACCGGCGGCATCATCCTGTTCAAGGTGATGATTATCGTGATGCCCCTGATGCTGGCCGTGGCCTACCTGACTTACGCCGAGCGCAAGATCATCGGCTACATGCAGTTGCGCATCGGTCCCAACCGGGTCGGGCCGCGCGGCTGGCTGCAGCCCATCGCCGACGCACTGAAGCTCCTGATGAAGGAGGTGATCGTCCCGGCGCGCTCCAATCATTATCTGTTCGTGATCGCCCCCACGCTCGCGATCGCGCCGGCGTTGGCCGCCTGGGCGGTGATTCCCTTCGACGACGGCCTGGTACTGGCCGACGTCGACGCCAGTCTGCTCTACATCCTGGCGTTGACCTCCATGGGCGTCTACGGCGTGATCATCGCCGGCTGGGCGACCAACTCCAAGTACGCGTTTCTCGGCACCATGCGCAGCGCCGCGCAGATCGTCGCCTACGAGATCGCCATGGGCTTCGCGCTGGTCGGGGTGCTGATCGCCGCCGGCAGCATCAACCTCGGCGACATCGTGCGGGCGCAGCAGGGCAGCCTGCTGCACTGGTTCTGGCTGCCACTGCTGCCGCTGTTCGTCATCTACTACATCTCGGGGGTGGCGGAGACCAACCGCGCGCCTTTCGACGTCGCCGAGGGCGAGTCCGAGATCGTGGCCGGCTTCCACGTCGAGTATTCGGGCATGGCCTTCGCGGTGTTCTTCCTCGCCGAATACGCCAACATGATCCTGATCGCGACCCTGGCGGCGGTACTGTTCCTGGGCGGCTGGCTCTCGCCCTTCGAGGGCATCCCGCTGCTGGAGCCGATGTTCGCCTGGGTCCCCGGCCTGGTCTGGTTGCTGCTCAAGACCTCGCTGTTCCTGTTTTTCTATCTCTGGCTGCGCGCCACCTTTCCGCGCTACCGCTACGACCAGATCATGCGCCTGGGATGGAAGGTGTTCATCCCCATCACCATCGTCTGGCTGGTCGTCGTCGGTGGCGCCGTGGTGGCTGACCTCGGCCCCTGGTTCGACTGAGGCTTAAGCCATGTACGCGTTGAAGCACTATGTGAAAAGCCTGATGCTCTGGGAGCTGCTGAAAGGCATGCGGCTCACGGGCAGGTATCTCTTCGCCAGGAAGATCACCGTCCAGTACCCGGAAGAGAAGACGCCCCAGTCACCTCGCTTCCGCGGGCTGCACGCCCTGCGTCGCTACCCCAACGGCGAGGAGCGCTGCATCGCCTGCAAGCTGTGCGAGGCCGTGTGCCCGGCGCTGGCGATCACCATCGAAGCCGAGCCGCGTGCGGACGGCACGCGACGCACCACGCGCTACGACATCGACCTGTTCAAGTGCATCTACTGCGGCTTCTGCGAGGAATCCTGCCCCGTCGATTCGATCGTCGAGACCCGGTTCTACGAGTACCACTTCGAAAACCGCGGCGAGAACATCATCAGCAAGGAACAGCTGCTGGCGATCGGCGACAAGTACGAAGCCCAGATCGCCGCCGACCGTGCGGCGGATGCGGCGTATCGGTAGAACATTTCAACCGCAAAGGCGAATAAGGCGCGCAAAGGAACATCTTATGAAAGTATTTCTGAACATTTCATATGAGACATGGACGCGCCTTGCCAGTGAAGCTTTTGGTTGTGCCAAATAATCGTTACCCCGAAGGCGTGTAAGGCGGCGCCAAGGCTGATGAAAGAATGTGCAATAAATACTTCGCGCGCCTTAGGGCGCCTTAGCGGTTAGGCTAACAGCGGCGGGCATTCGTTTTATGTCATTCGAGAAAATCGTGTTTTATCTTTTTGCGGCGATTCTGGTTTACGCCGCCACGCGCGTGATCACCGTGCGCAACCCGGTGCACGCGGCGCTGCACCTGGTGCTGGCGTTTTTCACCTCGGCGGCGCTCTGGCTGCTGCTGGAAGCCGAGTTCCTGGCGATCACGCTGGTGCTGGTATACGTCGGCGCGGTGATGGTGCTGTTCCTGTTCGTGGTGATGATGCTGGATATCAACGTCGCGCCGGTGAAGGAAGGCTTCATCAAGTACCTGCCGGCGGCGCTGACCGTGGCCGGCCTGATGATCATCGAAATGTACCTGGTAGTGCGCAGCAATTATTTCGACGCCGAAGCCATGCCGGCTCCCGCACCGCGCCCCTCGGACTACAGCAACACCCGGGAGCTCGGCAGCGTGCTGTATACCGACTATGTCTACCCCTTCGAAGTCGCCTCCGTGATCCTGCTGGTAGCGATCATCGCCGCCATCGCGCTCACCATGCGCAAGCGCCCCGAGACCCGCTTCCAGAACCCGGCAGAGCAGGTCAAGGCGCAGCGCGCAGAGCGCGTGCGGCTGGTGAAGATGGAGGCTGAAAAGGGCGAGTAAACAAACCAACCGCAAAGGCGCACGAAGGCGCGCAAAGGAAGCCCAGGGAGGGAAAACCATGGATAGGCATGAACTTGCGGGAAAGAAGGTTCTGGATGCGGCGATTGCCGTTCATTCAGAGTTAGGTTCAGGATTGCTCGAAAGTGCATATGAGGCATGTCTCGCTTAGGAGATCGCGGGGCGAGGGGCAGTGGTCAGGCGCCAGCTGTCTTTGCCTGTTCGCTACAGAGGTGTCCAACTGGAAGCAGGATACCGACTGGATCTCGTTGTGGATGAATGCGTTCTGGTTGAATTGAAAACTGTAGAGCAGCTGTCTGATCTGCACATGAGCCAGATTCTGACGTATCTGAAACTGAGCGGCATGTCGCTGGGCTATCTGCTCAATTTCAACGTCCGGCACATGAAACAGGGCATCAAGCGGGTCGTATACAGACTGAACTAATATTGCACGCCTCGGCGGTAGAGATCCTTTCACCGCAAAGGCGAATAAGGCGTGCAAAGGGAAATAGGATCTTTTGAAAACTTTACTTCGCGCGCCTTCGCGCGCCTTTGCGGTTAATAAGACGACATGGTGCTATCAGAGTATTTGATTTTGGGTGCGGTGCTGTTCGGCCTGAGCGTGGCCGGCATTTTCATCAACCGCAAGAACGTCATCATTCTGCTCATGGCCATCGAGCTCATGCTGCTGGCGGTGAACATGAACTTCGTCGCCTTTTCGCATTTTCTCGGCGACACCTCCGGGCAGGTGTTCGTGTTCTTCATCCTCACTGTGGCGGCGGCCGAGGCGGCCATCGGCCTGGCCATCCTGGTGGTGCTGTTCCGCAACCGCCGCACCATCAACGTCGACGATCTGGACACCTTAAAAGGATAACCGCGTGGAGAAGGTCTATCTCAGCATTGTTCTGGCACCGCTGATCGGCGCCATCATCGCCGGCGTGGGTGGCAAAGTGATCAGCCGTTCGGCGGCGCACTGGGTCACCATCATCGGCGTGGCCATCTCCTTCGCGCTGTCGCTGGTGGTGTTCAAGCACATCGTGATCGACGGCGCCGAGCCTTTCAACGGGGCGGTCTACACCTGGCTGGTGACCGACGGCGTCAGGATGGAGATCGGCTTTCTCATCGACAAGCTCACCACGCTGATGATCGTGGTGGTGTCCTTTGTCTCGCTGATGGTGCACATCTACACCATCGGCTACATGGCAGACGATCCGGGCTACAAGCGCTTCTTCAGCTACATCGCGCTGTTCACCTTCTCCATGCTGATGCTGGTCATGTCGAACAACTTCCTGCAGTTGTTCTTCGGCTGGGAGGCGGTGGGTCTGGTGTCATATCTCCTGATCGGCTTCTGGTACAAGCGGCCTTCGGCCATTTTCGCCAACCTCAAGGCCTTCCTGGTCAACCGCGTCGGGGACTTCGGCTTTCTGCTCGGCATCGCCGCGATTCTCATGGTGTTCGGCAGCCTGGACTACGCCGAGGTGTTCGCCGCGGCGCCCTCCAAGGCGAGCACCACCATGGAGATCATCGACGGCTCGCCCTGGTGGGCCATGAGCGTGATCTGCATCCTGCTGTTCATCGGCGCCATGGGCAAGTCCGCCCAGGTGCCGCTGCACGTGTGGCTGCCCGATTCCATGGAAGGCCCGACGCCGATCTCGGCCCTCATCCACGCCGCCACCATGGTGACCGCCGGCATCTTCATGGTGGCGCGCATGTCGCCGCTATTCGAGCTCTCGGAGACGGCGCTGAGCTTCGTGCTGGTGATCGGTGCCATCACCGCCCTGTTCATGGGCCTCCTCGGCCTGGTGCAGAACGACATCAAGCGGGTGGTGGCCTATTCGACCCTGTCCCAGCTGGGCTACATGACCGTGGCGCTGGGCGCCTCGGCCTACGCGGCCGGCATCTTTCACCTGATGACCCACGCCTTCTTCAAGGCGCTGCTGTTCCTGGCGGCGGGCTCGGTGATCATCGCCATGCACCACGATCAGGACATCCGCAACATGGGCGGTCTGCGCAAATACATGCCCATCACCTGGATTACGGCGTTGGTCGGATCGCTGGCGCTCATCGGCACGCCGTTCTTCTCCGGCTTCTACTCCAAGGACACTATCATCGAGGCGGTGCACCACTCGGAGCTCGCGGGCTCTGGCATCGCCTACTGGGCCGTGCTTCTGGGCGTCTTCGTCACCGCGCTGTACAGCTTCCGCATGTACTTCCTGGTGTTCCACGGTAAGCCGCGCATGGACGAGCACACCCGCTCGCACCTGCACGAGACACCCTGGGTGGTCACCGTGCCGCTGATTCTGCTGGCCGTCCCCTCGGTGCTGGCGGGCTACCTCATCGACCCGGTGGTGTTCGGCGACTACTTTGACGGCGCCATCCACGTGCTGGAGCGCCACGACGTGCTGGGCGAGATGGCCGAGCACTACCATGGCCCGGTGGCCTTCGTCCTGCACGCCCTGCAGGGTCCGGCGGTGTACCTGGCGGCCGCCGGCGTGTTCGTCGCCTGGTTCGTGTACATGAAGAAGCCCGAGCTGGCGGATACAGTGGCCCAGCGCTTTGCCGGTATCTACCGGGTGCTGGTCAACAAGTACTACGCCGACGATTTCAACCAGGCCGTGTTCGCCGGCGGCGCCCGCGGCACCGGCTGGGCGCTGTGGAAGCTCGGCGACGTGCTGCTGATCGACGGTCTGCTGGTCAACGGCAGCGCCCGCCTGGTCGGCTGGGTGTCGGCAAAGATCCGCAGGATACAGACCGGTTATCTTTACACCTACGCCTTCGGCATGATCATCGGCCTGCTGCTGCTGCTGAGCTGGTTCCTGTGGCTGGCACCGGGTAAATAATTGTTAACCGCGACGGCGAGGAAGGCGCGCGAAGGTTCTGTATGAGTAGTGCGAAGCTGCGACGCATCGTCCTTGACCGCGCAGGCCATGGGAGTGGTTATTATCGACATCCTTCCTTTGCGCGCCTCAGCGCGCCTTCGCGGTTAATGATTTTCTGTGCGGTTGAATATTTTCTGCAAAGAAGGAACCACTGAATGAGTAATCTGCCGTTACTCAGTTTCGTGATCTGGCTGCCGATTGTCGGCGGGCTGGTGGTGCTGGCGGACAGCGAGCGCGAAAATAGCAACCCGCGCCCCCTGGCGCTGGCTTTCGCCATGGTCACCTTCCTGACCAGCCTTCTGCTCTACAGCGGCTTCGATACGACCACCGCCGCCATGCAGTTCGAGGAGAAGGCGTCCTGGATCAGCGCCTTCAAGGTCCACTATCACCTCGGTGTCGACGGCATCTCCATGCCCCTCATCATTCTGACCGCTTTCACCACGGTGCTGGTGGTGCTGGCGGGCTGGGAGGTGATCAAGGAGCGCCCCGCGCAGTACATGGCCGCCTTCCTCATCATGGAGGGCCTGATGAACGGCGTGTTCGCCGCGCTCGACGCGGTGCTGTTCTACGTGTTCTGGGAGGGCATGCTGATCCCGATGTTCCTGATCATCGGCGTGTGGGGCGGCCCGCGCCGGGTGTACGCGACCATCAAGTTCTTTCTGTACACTTTCCTCGGGTCAGTGTTCATGCTGGTGGCGCTGATCTACATGTACGCCCAGTCCGGCAGCTTCTCGATCCTGGACTTCCACACGCTGAAGCTGGGGCTCACCGAGCAGATCCTGATCTTCCTGGCCTTCCTGCTGGCCTTTGCCGTCAAGGTGCCCATGTGGCCGGTGCACACCTGGCTGCCCGACGCCCACGTCGAGGCCCCGACCGGTGGGTCCGTGATCCTGGCCGCCATCATGCTGAAGATCGGCGGCTACGGCTTTCTGCGTTTCAGCCTGCCCATCACCCCCGACGCCAGCCACACGCTGGACTGGCTGATCATTCTCATGTCGCTGGTGGCGGTGGTCTACATCGGCTTCGTGGCCCTGGTGCAGCAGGACATGAAGAAGCTGATCGCCTATTCGTCGATCGCGCACATGGGATTCGTCACCCTGGGCATCTTCCTGGTGTTCACCCTGATGGACAACAATCCCGACGACCTTCAGGGCGCGGTGCTGGGCATGCAGGGCGGTATGGTGCAGATGATCTCCCACGGCTTCATCTCGGGCGCCCTGTTCCTGTGCGTCGGCGTGCTGTATGACCGCATGCACAGCCGGCAGATCGCCGACTACGGCGGCATCGTGAACACCATGCCCGTATTTGCCAGCTTCATGGTGCTGTTCGCCCTGGCGAACTCCGGGCTCCCGGGAACCTCGGGCTTCGTCGGCGAGTTCCTGGTGGTGCTCGCCTCCTTCAAGGCCGATTTCTGGTTCGCCTTCCTGGCCGGGACCACCCTGGTGCTGGGTGCCGCCTACAGCCTGTGGCTGGTCAAGCGCGTGGTGTTCGGCGATGTGGGCAACGAGCAGGTGGCGAAGCTCCAGGACGTCAACGGCCGCGAAATACTCGTGCTCGGCTCGCTCGCCGCCGTGGTGCTGCTGTTCGGCATCTGGCCGGCGCCGCTGGTCGAGGTGATGGAGGCGACGCTGCAGAATCTGGTGGCGCACGCGACCGTTTCGAAGTTATAAGGAACAAGCAGCATGACGCTCGATCCCAGTGAATTCCTCCTGATACTGCCCGAGATCTTCGTGCTCTCGATGGCCTCCCTGATCCTGGTGGTGGATCTGTTCCTGAGCGACCGGGAGCGCAACATCACCTACTGGCTGAGCCTCGCGACGCTGCTTTTCGCCGCGGTGATCACACTGAGCGTAAGCACGGAGCAGCCGGAGTTGCTGTTCTTCGGCACCGTCATCGCCGATCCCATGGGTGCGGTGCTGAAGGTATTCATTTATCTCCTCACCGGCCTGGCGTTTCTGTATTCACGTCACTATCTGGCGCTGCGCGGCCTGTTCAAGGGCGAGTTCTATGTGCTGGGCCTGTTCGGCATGCTGGGCATGATGGTGCTTGTGTCGGCCCACAGCCTGCTGACCGTCTACCTCGGCTTGGAGCTGCTGTCGCTGTCGCTCTACGCCATGGTGGCCTTCAACCGGGACGCCGCCCGCTGCTCCGAGGCGGCGATGAAATATTTCGTGCTGGGCGCCCTGGCTTCCGGGATGCTGCTCTACGGTATGTCCATCCTCTACGGCATGACTGGGAGCCTGGACATCGGGGCGATCGCGAACACGCTGGATCGCCAGGATTCCAATCTCGCCCTGGTGTTCTCGGTGACCTTCATCGTGGTCGGCCTGGCGTTCAAGCTGGGTGCCGTGCCTTTCCACATGTGGATACCGGATGTGTACCAGGGTGCGCCGACGCCAGTGACCCTCTACATCGGCAGCGCGTCCAAGATCGCGGCCTTCGCCATGGTCATGCGGCTCCTGGTCGAGTCGGTCGGCAGCCTGCACGCCGAGTGGCAGGGCATGCTGGTGGCGCTCGCGGTGCTGTCGCTGGCGATCGGCAACGTGGTGGCCATTGCCCAGAGCAATCTGAAGCGCATGCTGGCCTATTCGACCATTTCGCACGTGGGTTTCCTTCTGCTCGGCATCCTGGCCGGTACGCCGGAAGGCTACGCCGCCTCCATGTTCTACATCATCACCTACGCCTTGATGGCGGCCGGCGCCTTCGGCATGATCATCCTGCTGAGCCGGGCCGGCTTCGAGGCCGAGGAGATCGACGACTTCAAGGGCCTCAACCAGCGCAACTCCTGGTTCGCCCTCATGATGCTGATCCTCATGTTCTCGATGGCCGGCGTGCCGCCCACCGTCGGCTTCTACGCCAAGCTCTCCGTGCTCCAGGCCGTGGTCGACGTCGACATGGTCTGGCTGGCCGCGGTCGCCGTGCTGTTCTCGGTGATCGGCGCCTTCTACTACATCCGGCTGGTCAAGGTGATGTACTTCGACGAAGCCGAAGACAAGCAGCCGCTGGCGCACCACTTCGACCTGCGTTTCGTGCTTTCGGCCAACGGGTTGGCGGTGCTGCTGCTCGGCATCTTTCCCGGCGACCTGATGGCGATCTGCGCCCAGGTCATGACCTGAGGCGGGGCAGGGGAGGGCGACCCAAACCTCTTCTGGTCATAACCTCACATCACCTCAGCCATCTCTTGCGGCTTTGTGAACGGATCGTTAAAATATGCGACTCTGATGCGGGGTGGAGCAGTCTGGTAGCTCGTCGGGCTCATAACCCGAAGGTCGTCAGTTCAAATCTGGCCCCCGCTACCATAAATTCAAAGACTTAGGCGGCCTTCGAGCCGCCTTTGCCGTTTCTGGACGTAGCGTGTAAGCAGCGTCGTAAGCAGATTTCTTCACTTTGCGTTTCATGCTACCTACGCAAAGAATCCAGGGACAATCCGGCTGGACGACAGCGGACTTGACGGGAGGCCCCGGCGACCACCTCATCGCTGGGCAGGTGACTTGTTACCGTGGCGGGATCTCATAAGCTCGTTCGAATAGGTGATCCCCAACACCCGCCAGGTAGCATGCTTCGTAATCAGTAGGTCGGAGGTTCGAATCCTCTTGCGGTCACCATAAAAACAAAGACTTAGCCAATTCCGGCAAATCTCCAGTTAGTCAAAATCGCTCCTGTGTAGCCACCATGTAGCCCAATTCTTGGGCATGCTACGGTGGCGCTTTCCACCACGGGAGTCGCCGCCATGCTTGATCCACTGCACCAGGATCTCATCAGCTGGGCCGGAACCCTCGACCGCATCGCACATGGGTCTTACCTTTCCTACCCGCACCGCTCCACCAACGCCGCCGCAATGGACAGCATGGGCCGCAGCGGCATCTATGGGCCGCGGGTGCCTAGCCTCGACGGCCGCCGGTACTTCGTGTTACTCAGCCGAGCCATCGGCCGGCTGCCAGGCGAACAGCAGCAGTTCTTGCAGAAGGTCTACATCGCCAGGGAATTGAAGGCACGCCAGCCCGGGCACACGCACACGTGGTGCTACCGACGCCTGCACCGGCTGCATGTCTCGCTGGCGGATCTGCTCAGGGAATGAAAACGCCGCCGGAGCGGGGCTGTGTGGTTACAGTGAAACCGGGGCACCGTTCCGCGGCTACACTTGGGTATGACGAACCACATAAGGTGGTCAAACGTCGCTGCAAGGGGAACTAATAATGAAGATCAAGACCTTGGCAACCATGATTGCGATGACCATCGTTTGGATGGGCATCGTGACCGTCATACTGCGCGTGGGAAGAGCAACCCGGGTGATCGTCGCCCCATTAGTCAGTCTCGTCATGTTCCGCCAATTCTTATAGCCCAGCGAAGGCGCAGGTCGGGAAATTTTTGGGGAACTTCCGGCACCACCCAACCGAAGCCGGGCTGTTGGTTACACTGTAACCGCTGAAACTAACCACCTGCGTCGAGGTGACGGTTTACGCCGGCCAGCTCTCAGCGATTAATGAAAAACCCCGCCGGAGCGGGCTGTGTCATCGGCGGGCTGCCAATAAAAAAGCCAGCGCCACTAGGACGCTGGCCGAATTCATCGTTGGTCGGAGGAGTTGGACCAGCGATACAGTCAAGCGCTTTCCTTGCGCTTGTTGTCGAGATTCTCGACCGGTTCGCAGAAATCTTTAAAGGCACCGAGCGAGAACATCTATTTGTCAGAGAAGGCTGACAGATACTCCCGCAGGCCGCTGCTACAGTAGCGACTCATTCAGGCAAAAAGGAGTTTGCCCATGCTCGTCGTCACCCGCCGTCCCAACGAATCCATCATCATCGATTACCCACCGGAGAGCAGATCAAGATCGCGGTTGCCCGCGTGAGGGGTGACCAGGTGTGGGTGGCGATAGATGCCCTGAAACACCTGCCAGTGGTGCGGGAGGAGTTGCTGGAGCGGCTGGGACCCTGAAGCCATCGGGATTCCGCGGTCGCCGGTGGTTACCTCCGATTGAACGACAAAGCTCCTGTACTAATTGTCCACTGTGAGCACTTGTGATTTCTGATATCTTGACCGGAATTTTCAAAATTATCATTTAATCAAAATCATGCGGGAAACCCTGCACACAATCGTGCTCCCTGATATGCCAACCTTTTTGCCTAACCGCAATGCATCTCCTGTGGCGCGTATGAAGACGAAGTTGAAGTGCTAGTCGAAGGAAATCGGTGGGCCGGGGGTCTGAAGCCGTACATATGTGATCGTTGCATCGCAATCTGTGTCGAATGGATCGATGAGAAGAAAGAGAATAGGTAAGCGTCCGGGCGTTACAGCCTGTGCAAGCAGCGACCAACGCGGTAGATGTCCACTTCTTTTGACGTAAGTGGACACGAGCGAAGTGTCCACGAGGAGGAGAAGTGGACACCCATCATCCCGATGATCGACACACGCCGCAGTGCGCGCGGCCACCGACTAAGCAGACACGTCGTCGCTACACCCTCGAGCAAAAGCGCGAGATGGTGGAAGCGACACTGGCAGACGGGCAATCCGTGTCCGTGGTCGCACGTCATTACGATGTCAATGCCAACCAGCTGTTCCGCTGGCGCAAGCAATACCGCGAAGGACTACTGGGCGAAGCGGATGGCCTCAAGCTGCTGCCAGTCGAGGTGAGCGAAACGCCGGTGTCAGCCGATGCCGATGCTACTGGAAGGTCCCTGAGTGTCGCTGCTGACGGCACGCTGGAAGTGGTGCTTTCGAACCAACACTGTCTTCGTATCAGCGGCAGCGTCTGCCAGCAAAGCCTGACCACCATTTTGCAGGTGTTGTCATGATTTATCCGGCACCCGGTCATCGTATCTGGTTGGTTGCCGGTGTCACTGACATGCGTAAGGGCTTTGACGGCCTGGCCGCATTGGTCCAGACACAGATCAATGCCGATCCATTTTTATGTGTCGAGCTGTGATATGTGGCGCCGCTTGGTGATCTCTCTGGACTTCCCGCTAATCGCACTCGTTGCCGCCACATAATATTCGGATTCCACTCTCTCCGATGCCGGGGATTGTTCCCGGCTTTGACAACGGGAGGGAGTGGTCATGTTGGAGCTCTATTTCAAGTATCGCCGAGTGATCGCGCGCTTTCGCCGCGGCGCTCTCGGCGATGAGATTGATCACATTGCAGCCGATCTGTCGAGGACGGGCTACAAACGCGACTCGGTCAAGCTGTATCTGGCGCGCATCGCCCGCTTCAGCGCGTACGCTGCCGCATGCGGTTACAGCAAATCGAGGCCGATTTCCCGCAAGATCGTCGATCGCTATCTGCGTGCCAGACCAACGATTGCGGCCCGCTGGGCTGCGCAGGTGGCAATCGGCCATGCAGCGCGCTGTTGCCCGGAGCGGTTTGCAGCTGCACCCTCGCAGAACAAGCACGATCCGGATGGTCCGCTGCTTGCGGCCTATTTGCAGCACCTGCGCGTCATTCGCGGCCTGCATCTGAAGACGTGTGAGGGGCTGATTCTGACGGCGCGCCGGATGCTGGTCTGGCAGAAGAAGCATCTCGCTGGTAAGCCGCTGTCCCAGCTGACCGCGAAGCACGTCCTGGCCATGACGCGCGATCTGCTGGCTGCTTGCCGCAGCGACAGTGCCCGATCATCGACCATGGCTTACATGCGCTCGTTTCTGCGCTACCTGCACTGGGCGAACCTCAATGCTCAGGAACTGGCGCGGTTCGTACCAAGGACCCCGTGCTGGCGCCAGGCGCACCTGCCGCCGCGACTGGCGTGGGAGGACGTCCGGCGCGCGATCGACACGATCGAGGTCACGACACCCTCGGGCATACGCGATCGAGCGATGATGCTGCTGTTGGCAACCACAGGCCTGCGGAACAGAGAGGCGCGCCAGTTGGAGCTCAGCGACATTCGGTGGAGGGCCGGGGAGCTCGTGCTGCGCCACACCAAGGGGCATCGCGACCGCGTCGTGCCGCTCCTTGAGGAGATCAGCGCAGCGCTCGCCGAGTATGTGCTCCACGCGCGCCCACGGACAACGGATCGCAGAGTGTTTCTCTCGTGCGTACCACCCGTGCGGCCCTTCTCGCACAGCAGCACTGTATCCCGCATTGTCCGCTCTCGACTGGAACGTGCCGGGATCCCGATTCAACGGGGTGGCGCTCATCTTCTGCGTCACAGCCTTGCCACACGACTGGTCGAACAGCGACGACCCATCAAGGAGGTCGCTGATCTGCTGGGCCATCAGCACATCGATACCACATCGTTGTACATCAAGGTCGCTTTGCCGCAGCTCGCCGATGTCGCGCTGCCGTTTCCCGGAGGTGCACTATGAGTACCTTCGCCACGACGGTGGCTACCAGTATCGAGCGCTACATCGCCTTGCAGCACTCGCTCGGCTATCAGTTTCGTAAACAGGCCGCATCGCTCCATGGCTTTCTCCGTTACATACGCTCTACCCATGCCCGAGGTCCCCTGTCGCAGACTCTTGCTTTGGACTTCGTCATGGCCAGCGACCTCACGCCCAACGGGAGAGCCATCCGTTATGCGGTGATTCGACGCTTCGCGGAGTATCACGCCGCGTTCGACCCCAACACCGAGTCGCTCGATCGGCGTGCTCTGCCTCGCTTCCGTGCCGTTCCACCGCCACGGATTCTGAGCGAAGAAGAGCTCCGATCGCTCATGGCAGCGAGCAAGCGGGTATCGACCGAGCATCCGTTGCGGGGACAAACACTGGCTACCGTGATCGGGCTGCTAGCGAGCACGGGACTGCGGTCCGGGGAAGCATTGCGTCTGGACCGCTCGGACGTGGACCTGACCAACGGGATTCTGCAGATCCGCAAGACCAAGTTCCGCAAGGACCGACTGGTCCCTGTCCACGCCAGCACTTTGGCCGCGCTGCAAGACTATGTGCGTCACCGCGACCTCGCGTTCCCAATGCCAAAGACACCGGCTTTCTTCGTCAGTACTCGCGGCACCCGGCTGTCGAGCTCCGGCTTGTATTACGGGTTCGAGCAAGCCTGTGCCGTTGCCGGAGTCAACGCGCACGCTGCCAAGCCTCTTCGACCTCACGATCTGCGTCATCGATTCGCTGTCGCGCATCTCGCCGAATGGCATCGACAGAAAGTCGATGTTCAGTCGATGCTGCCGCTGTTGGCAACCTACCTGGGTCACGCCAGATACAGCGACACCGCCTACTACATCACCGCCACGCCGGAGCTGTTGGGCCTGGCTGCAGCGAACGCATTTGGCGACGGAGGTGCCGCATGAACGGCCAGCCCTTGCTTGCTCAACATCTCGAGTCGTTCTTTCACCGGCGATTGACGGAGCAGCGCAACGCCACGCCAGCCACCGTAAAGGCGTACCGGGACGCTCTTCGGTTGCTGGTCCTCTTCGCCTCGGAACGCACCGACAAGAAGCCGTGTGCTCTCGCGGTCGACGACCTCGACCGCGATGTGATCTTGGCGTTCCTGGACCATCTGGAGCGCTCCCGCGGCAACGGCGTCCACACCCGCAACGCGCGGCTGACCGCTATACGGTCATTTTTTCATCACATCGCGGCCAGCGATCCCGCGTCAATCGGTATCGCGCAACGCGTGCTGGCGATACCAAGCAAGAAGGCGGATGTTCCCACGACCCACTACCTCTCCAAAGCCGAGCTCGACGCGCCTATTGACGCGCCGAACCCGAACTCACCGCGCGGGCGTCGCGACCGGGCGCTTCTGTTATTCCTTGCTCGCACCGGGGCCCGGGTCTCGGAGGCGCTCGGCGTCGAGGCAGCTGACCTCTCATTGGACGGTGCACGCTCGCAGGTCATGCTTCGCGGCAAGGGCCGCAAGCAACGCATGGTGCCCTTGGCCAGCGACGTCGTCGCAGCCATCGGCAACCTGATGCGCGAGCGAGGTGTAAGCCAACATGAGCCCGTTACGCTGTTCGTCGGCACGCACGGACAGTGCCTGACGCGCTTCGGCGCCATTCATGTCGTGCGCCGCGCGGTCGCCGCAGCATCCCAGCAGATGCCCGAGCTCGCGCGAAAGCAGATCTCGCCGCACATCTTCAGGCACTCCCTCGCGATGACCCTGTTGCAGTCAGGCGTCGACCTTCTAACGATACAGGCGTGGCTCGGGCATGCGCAGGTCGCCACCACTCATCGCTACGCGGCAGCGGATGTCGAGACGATGCGTCGCAGCCTGGATAGGGCCGGCATCCGGGGCCACGTGGCGCACCGCTTTCGACCCAAGGATCCGGTGCTGAGTCTGCTCGAGAGTCTCTAGATATTATGTGGCGGCGGCCACAAGAAAATCTCCATGCCATCAACCGCTTGGATGCATGCTTGGGGTTGGCCGCTGCATATTCGTGCTCGACACATAAAAATGGTTATGTGGCACGTTACATAACCCTTATCCGGCCAGCTGTTTGTCTTCCGCGGGCGGCGTGGCGATCGGATCAAGGCCTTGT
>JASFKW010000048.1:0-24129 GCA_050118435.1 Gammaproteobacteria bacterium
CGATGAAATCACCTCGGTTCCGCCCAGTGTGTCGGCGGCTGCCTATCAGCTGATACTCGACCGTCGTCTCGGGGCCTATGAGGTGCCGGACGGCTGGGCGATTTTCGCGGCGGGTAACCGACAGGGTGATCGGGGTGTGACCTACAGTATGCCGGCACCGCTGGCCAACCGCTTTTCGCACTATGAGCTGGATGTGAATCTGGACGACTGGGTGGCCTGGGCCTATGCGCATGGGATTGATGAGCGACTGATCGCCTTTCTCCGCTTCCGACCCGAGCTCCTGTTCGAGTTCGACCCCGCACACAATCCAGTCGCTTTCCCTTCGCCGCGCTCGTGGGAGTTCGCGCACAGGGCGCTGCAGAAGTTCGCCGGCAGCTCGGGCGTTCTTGTCGAGGCGCTGCAGGCCTGCGTGGGACCGGCCGGAGGCATAGAGCTGCACGCCTTCGTCGATAATCTGGACAAATTGCCGGACATTGATGCGATCACGCGAGGCGAACCGGTACCCGTACCGAAAGAGACAGACCTTCAGTATGCGGTCGCTTCGGCACTGGTGGGGCGGGCCATACGGGCGCGCGACGCTGAGGACGCCCAGACCGTCCTCGGCCATATCATCGATTATGCGGGCAGCTTCCCACAGCGTGAAATGGGTGTCATGCTGGTATCCGACATGCATCGCGCCATCGGGCAGGACCTTTTCCAGGTCCCCCAGTTCGCCAAGTGGGCCAAAGCCGTCGCAGACGTGATGTTGTTTGATATGTGACTCGAGCACCGGACGCTTTCCACGCGGCGATGTCAGACGAGATCGAAACCAAGCTCAGCGCGGCGCGCACCCGTTTGATCCTCGACCGCCCGTTTCTGGGGGCGCTGGTGCTGCGGCTGCCCATGCAGGCGACCAAGCCCGAGCGGTGCAAGACCATAGGGACTGATGTGCGCGCGCTTTACTACAACCCCGAGTACATCGAGAGGCTGACCCTGGATCAGACCCAGTTCGTCCTGGCCCACGAAGCCTTGCACTGCGCCCTGTCACACTTTGCGCGCCGACAGCACCGGGTCAAGCATCGCTGGGACATCGCGTGCGACCTGGCGATCAATCCCCTGCTGCTGAAAGATGGCTTGAAGCCGCCACCCGGCGTGCTATTGAAAAGCGGCTTCGAAGGCATGATGGCCGAAGAGATCTATCCCTACATCGACGATGACATGGAGGAGCAGACTCACGACGATCATTTCTACAGCGAGGACGAGAAATCCGGCGGCTCGGCCGGCGGGCAGGAACTCGACGCCGACGCCGAGAAGGGGGTAGGCTCCGGTGGGGTATCGAGCGAAGCCGGTCAGAGCGGCGATGGTCCCCGGGCCCTGTCTGAAACCGAGCGCGAGCAACTGGCGGTGCAGTGGAGGCAGCGGCTCGCCGGTGCGGCGCAGCAAGCCATGCAGGCGGGGAAGCTCGGTGCAACGATGGCGCGCCTGGTCGAGCATCTGCTGCAGCCCCAGCTGCCCTGGCGCATGCTGCTGGCACGCTACATGACGGCGGTCGCGCGGGACGATTACAGTTATCAGCGCCCGTCGCGGCGTGAGGGAGACGCCATACTGCCGACACTCAAGAGCACCCAGGTGGACGTGGTGGTGGTGCTCGACACCAGCGGCTCTGTCACGGACAGCGAGATGCAGGAGTTCGTGTCGGAAATCAACGCCATCAAGGGACAGATGCGGGCCCGATTGACCTTGCACGCCTGTGATGCCGCGCTTTGCAGAAACGGGCCCTGGATCTTCGAGCCCTGGGAGGCGTTCAGCATGCCCACGGACATTTACGGACGTGGGGGCACCAGCTTCAGGCCCGTGTTTGAGTGGCTGGAGCGTGAAGGGTTCACCCCGGATCTCCTGGTTTATTTCACCGATGCAGAGGGCGAATTCCCTGCCTCGGAGCCGAATTATCCGGTCATCTGGCTCGTCAAGGGACGCGGCAAGGTGCCCTGGGGTCAGCGCATCCAGCTCAACTGACGGTCCCGCCTCAAGAGTTTCTTCGATTGCGTCGATATCCTGGTGCTTCTGGACGATTCACGTCCGGAACGCGGGAAGGGGACGGTATTCCTGCACGGAAGCCAACAGCATGCTGCACTTTGAGCTGAAGTATCCGGCAGGTGAAAGACCCGATGGCGACTATTCTCGAATCCGACCGGCAGCGCGCCGTCGAAAGGCGCATCGAGCGGGTCTACGAGCTACCGTCGATGCCGGACCTCGGCCGCCGGATCCTGAAACTGAAAAACGGATCGAACGCCGGAGTGCCGCAACTGGCCCGAATCATCCAGCTCGATCCCAGCCTGGCCGCTCAGGTCATTCGTTACGCGAGCTCCTCCTACTATGGTTGCGACGGGCGCGTCGCCAGCGTAGAGGATGCCATCGGCAGGGTGCTGGGCTACGATCTGGTGCTCAACCTGGCGCTGGGTCTGGCTGCGGGGCGCTCCTTCCGGATTCCGGACGAAGGGCCGCTGGGCCTGTCTCGCTTCTGGGAGCACGCTGTGCTGAGCGCGGTTTTGGTGCACGAGCTGGGCGCCAGTCTGCCGCGCCGGATTCGTCCTGAGCCCGGTCTCAGCTACCTCTGCGGTCTGCTCCACGACTTTGGGGTGTTGCTCCTTGGGCACCTGTTTCCTCCCGAATTCCAGTTGCTTAATCGCTTTGCCGCGGCGAATCCGCAGCGCACGCTCCCAGAGCTTGAGTGTCAACTGCTGGGAATGGGCGGCGCAAAGGAGCTGCTGTCCATGGGACACGCCCGAATCGGTGCCTGGCTCATGCAGGCTTGGAAGATGCCTGAGTCCGTCGCCGTTACGCTGCTGGAACACCACAACCCCGACTACCGCGGTGCGCACGAGGTGAGCGTCCACCTGGTTCAGCTTTCGGATTTTCTCCAGCGTTACCAGCCCGACCTGCCAGAGCCGGATGCTCTGCCGGCGGCCAGTCTCGCTGTGCTCGCGCTGGCGCCGGAGCGCGCCCTCGAGGTGACCACCGCCGTGTGGGAGGCGAGGGAACAGCTGGCGAGATTGTCCAGGCTGGCAATCTCCGTCTCATAAACAAAGCGCATCCGCCTATCAAGTCTATTGGTTTCCTTGGCCCTTCGGCTCGGGGATAATGTCGTCGCCGGCGTGTACCCCCTGCCGGGCGGGCATTCCATCTCCGCGCGCCCTCGCACGACGGGTACACCCACACTGCGACAGGAGAGATCAGATGCGAATTATTTTGCTCGGTGGTCCGGGTGCCGGAAAGGGAACTCAAGCCAACTACATAAAAGAAAGATACGGCATTCCCCAGATTTCGACCGGAGACATGCTGCGGGCGGCGGTAAAGGCGGGAACTCCGCTGGGGCTGGAGGCCAAGAAGGTGATGGATTCGGGTGGGCTGGTATCAGACGATATCATCCTCGGTCTGGTGAAAGAGCGGATCGCGCAGGACGACTGTGCCAACGGCTTTCTGTTCGACGGTTTTCCGCGCACTCTGGCCCAGGCCGAGAGTCTGAAGACCCAGGGCGTTGGGATCGACGCCGTGGTCGAAATCGACGTCGACGACGAAGAGATCATCAAGCGCATGAGCGGTCGGCGGGTGCACCCCGCTTCGGGTCGTACCTACCACGTCGTGTTCAATCCCCCGAAGCAGGAAGGCAAGGACGATAAGACGGGAGAGCCGCTGGTGCAACGTGATGACGACAAAGAGGAAACCGTGCGGCAGCGGTTGAAGGTCTACCACGATCAGACGGAGCCGTTGATTGGATACTATTCCCGCTGGGCGGAAAGCGGGGATGAAAACGCGCCCCGTTACATTCGAATTCCGGGCGTGGGCAAGGTCGAGGAGATCCGTGACGCGATCTTCGCAGCCCTCGGCTGATCCGAGCCGCGCGGCCGGATCGGTCGGTCCCGGTCGGCTCTGCACCGATCCTCACCCGTGAGCACGGAGGCGTCCGCGCTGTCGCGGCGGCCGGACCCAGGAGGCTTTGACACAGATTCTGTCGGCCTCTGGTGACTGTCGGCTGGCTGGTGCACGGAAATCGATGTCGGCACCCGTCGAAATCGGCGGCCGTTCTTGTAGGAAAACGTCACGTCAGAATCTAGTGAGGGTGTAAATCCCGGGGAGCGATAGCGCATCCTCGCGTATTTTATTGTTATTCATGTCAAAAAAATGTCGTCTTTCAAAGGCGGTTGCCGTCCTCCGGGATCCGAGACGGCGGGGAACCGATCCGCGGGGTGCCAACAGGGCCTGTCGGGAAACCTCGACGGTTTGTTCTTTTGCCGCAACCGGAGTAACTTTCTCTTTAAACGCTGGGCCTTGAGCGATCGTGCCCCGAAAAACAAAAAGTTTGCAGATAACAACAAAGCTGATCATCGTCCTGTCGGATAGCGGCGTCGCAGGAGTTATTTCGAAGCATGGGCTCAACTAGTCTGGACGGAGTGGAAGGGGCCGGAGCACAAAAGATTCTGTGTCTCCTGGAAGCGCTCCGCCATTCGTCCGCCGGGAATGTCATCTATCGACAGGTGGAGCGGCTGCTCACCGATGTGGTGAGCAGCCGGCGGACCGCGGAACGCGCGTATGCCTTCCTGATCAAGGAGCTGCTGGATGCCTATGCGGCGCACCTTCGCAATGGCTCGCCCCTGGCGATACAGGTCCAGCTGCTCAAGACCCGGCTCCAGCCGCCGCTGACGCCCGCCGATCTGGCGGCGCTCGAAGACTACGTGGAGCGGCATGCCGGCGAGATCGAAGCACTGCAGCACTTCGACAGCCAGCTGTTCGAAGAAGCCGTCGAACCGCTGTTACAGTCCTTTGGCGTGGCTGAAGGTGCCCAGCGCGCAGGGTCTGGCGGGGCTGGCGGCGAGATCGCCCGGCCGAGCGCTGTGCTCGCCGAACGCGAGACGTCCCGGCAGCCGGCGACGGCGCAACCCGTCGAGCCTGCGGCCCATCCACAGCGCGCAGCCGGGACGGCCGAGCCAGCCGCGTCACCCACGCCTAAAGACGGACCGGTGCCCGAACGCCAGTCGCCGCCCCTGCCAGAGGGCACCGTCACCGGCACTCCGATCCGCGGTGAAAGCGAGGATGCAGAGATCGGCAGCGTTTCCGACGACCAGGTCGATACGGCCTATCGCAGCCACCTGGATTCCAAACGCCGGGACATCCAGAAGCTCCAGGCCACGCTGGCCAAGCAGGTGTTGGAGACGATCGCCCAGAACGAGGAATTCGGTGTGCTGCTGGAAGTGGTCCTGGGGGAGCTGCGTCAGGCCAGTGACGGCAGGGAGCTGGAGGACCTGCGCTGGACTCTTATCCGGGAGATCGAAAAGCTGACCAAGGGTCACCACGAGCTGGCGGAAAAGCTTGACAGTACGCACCACTATCTGCAGCTCATTGAGTCTGACAGCCGCCAGCTCAGTGACGAGCTCACCCGGGTGCGCCTGCTCAGCCTGACCGACGAGCTAACCGGGCTGCCCAACCGGCGTGCTTTTCTGCGCCGCATAGAAGACGAAGTGGCGCGCGTCCAGCGTTATGGCTTCCCGCTGTCGCTGGCGCTCATCGATCTGGATCACTTCAAGCAGATCAATGACAAGCACGGTCACGCCGGTGGCGACGAAGTGTTGCAAATCTACTCCAAGAACATCCTGTCTATTTTCCGGCATCATGACCTCGTGGCCCGCTACGGTGGAGAGGAATTCGCCGTGTTGCTGCCGAATACCGACGCGGAAGGCTCCATGCGTGCGCTGAACAAAGTTAAGAATCGTGCGACGGAAACGCGCTGGCAGGTGGATAATGAAATGATTCCGGTTCCGAGCTTCTCGGCGGGGGTGTCTCTGTACAAGCCCGGGGAGACGGCCAGCGCATTCATCGAACGGGCCGACAAGGCGCTGTATCGCGCCAAACGCCTGGGCCGCGATCGCGTCGAGCAGGACGCGACCTACAAGGAGCCGGAGCCGACGGTCAAGGAAACCGAGCGCAAACAGCGTGGCGAATCCTGACAGCGCGAGGCGCTACGTCAATAACACCCTGATTCGAGGTTTTTCACCGATGCCCGCGCTTGCTACACTGTGGAGCCTTTTGCGCAACCAGTGACGAGCTTTCTGCCATGGCAACAATCGAACTTACGCGGGAAAACTTCCAGGACACCATTGAGAACAACGACATTGTGTTGATCGACTTCTGGGCGTCGTGGTGCGCACCCTGTCAGAGCTTTGCGCCGGTGTTCGAACAGGCTTCGGAGGAAAATCCGGACATGGCCTTCGCCAAGGTCAACACTGAGGAGCAAATGGAGCTGGCCGCCCATTTCCAGGTGCGCTCGATCCCCATGCTCGCGATCTTCAGGGAACAGATCCTGATTTTTGCCCAGCCGGGTGCATTGCCCGCCTCGGCCCTGAATCAGCTGATGGAACAGGCGCGGGCCCTCGACATGGACAAGATCCGAGCCGACATCGCCGCCCAACAGCAGCAGCAACAGAAAGGCTGATCAGGCCGGGAGGGACGCGGGGTTTGCGCTCCGGGATGTGAGATGTGATTGTATTCCCCGGCCGCGACTCGGCGGCCTCCGGTGGGAGGCGGGTTCAGCAACAGAAATCCAGGAAAGGCTGTACCCTCACCACATCACCTTTTTTCGCGCCCGTGCTCTGCGTTGACAGCAGAATGAAACAGTTTGCCCGGCTCATTGAGCTGAGCACGTGCGATCCCTGCACTCCGGTGGGCCCAACCACCCACTGACCCTCGGCGTCACGTCTGAGAATGCCTCTCTGGAATTCCATCCGGCCGGACGCCTTGCTCAGGCTCTCCGAGCAGCGCGCCTGAATCACGAACGGCTCTCGCTCCAGTTGCCCGGTCATTCGGCGAATTGCGGGCAACACGAACTGATAGAATGTCGCCATAACCGATACCGGATTGCCGGGCAGGCCGAAGAAGGTTGCCTTGCCCAGACGTCCGAAGGCCAGGGGCTTGCCGGGTTTCATGGCCATGCGCCAGAAGCCGATCTCTCCCAGCTCCTCGAGCGTCTCTTTGACATAATCAGCCTCGCCGACCGAGACGCCGCCGGATGTGAGGACCACGTCGGCGAGCTCACCGGTTCGACCGAAGGCCTCCCTGACTGCGTCGCGCCGGTCCGGAATGGTGCCGAGATCATGACATTCGATCTCGGGGCGGGACAGCAACCCGAACAGGGTGTAACGGTTGCTGTCGTAAATCTGACCGCGCTGAAGCGGCGTCCCCGTGCCGACCAGCTCATCGCCGGTCGAAAGCAAAGCCACGCGCAGCTTCCTGGTCACGTGTATTTCGCTGATACCGACCGACGCCAGCAGGCCGAGCTCGGCCGGTCCAAGGCGAAGACCCCGTTGCAGTACGATATCGCCGCGCCGCAGGTCCTCGCCGGCATAGCGAACGTTCTGACCGCCATGAACCTTCCCGCCCTGAAGGCGAATCCGGTCTCCCTCGCGACTGACGTGCTCCTGCATCAGGACCGCGTCGGCCCCCTTCGGCATGACCGCGCCTGTCATGATGCGCACGCACTGTCCCGGTGAGAGCTCGCCGTCAAAAGGTGCGCCGGCAAACGCGGCGCCGACGATCGTCAGCGCAGCGGGCTGCCGCTCCGCACAGTCCTGACTGCGAACCGCGTATCCGTCCATGGCCGAGTTGTCAAAGGGGGGCACGTCGATGCCAGCGGCGACCGCTCGGGCGAGCACACGGTGCAGCGCCGCTCTTAGCTCAATCTGCTCCGACGTCCGTATCACGGGCACCGCGTCGAGAATGCGTCGTCTTCCCTCCTCTACGCTCAACATCTTCTGCTCGTCATCGGCGCAACAGTCGGGCGGTGTATCGTTCATGGATGGGCTCCAGTCTGCGTTTCAGAGATAAAAGCAATAATGAACTCCAGTACCTGTCGCGGCCGGTTCAGGTCGAGCTGTGGCAAATCGGTGGCCAGTTTTCGATCGCTGGCGATGGCAATGATAGAGGGGTCGTGCGGATGCAGAAAGGGCTTGCCCAGGGTCTGCCGATAAAGCTCGATCTTGGGAAACCGTTCGTGGCGGAATCCCTCGGTCAAAACCAGATCCAGCCTGCTTCGGTCAAGCTTTACGACCAGCTCCGCCAGACGCGGCTCCTTCGGCGGTTGCTTTTCCTCGATCAGAACGGTGCGATAAGGGGAGGCGAGAATGAGCTGGTGCGCGCCTGCTTGTCTCAGGCGGAAGCTGTCTTTCCCGGGACGGTCGATCTCAAAGTCATGGTGGGAGTGCTTGATCACTGCGACTCGCAGACCTGCGGCATCGAGCAAGGGGAGCAGCGCGGACAGCAGCGTGGTCTTGCCCGTTCCACTGTGAGCGGCGAATCCGAGTATCGGCAGGCCGGCGGGGCGAACGGCGCGCCGGGAAACCCTCTCATTTTGTCCGGGATCGAGTGCGCGTATCATTCAGGCACTGCTTCAGACTATGGTCAGCGCTGGTCGAAATTTCCGCCGTTGCCGCGAGGGGTGGCACGCTGTCTGCACCAGGTGCCCCTCGACCCGGGTGCGCCGGCCTGCGAAATCAATCGCTTGTGGTGTCCCGCCGCCCTGGTTCGCAAGCACCACGATGGCGATCAGCGCAGCAAGCCTCTGATTTTTTGCCCCGGGGCTTTCGTACCAGACCCGTCCACCCGAGTGCGCAGTTTAGCATGGTGGCAACAACCTGCGTCGCGATTGTGCTAGGGTTGGGTGCCCGTCAGAACCCGTGGAACCGACACAGTGCCGGCAGCCTCTTCCAGACACGCGGCCTCGATAGCCGATCAGCCTAGTCAGGACGACGCGGTCCTGATCGAACGCTTTGCGGATGTGCTGTGGATGGAAAACGGTCTGAGCGAAAACACGCTGATGGCGTATCGGGGGGACCTGTCTGCGGTAGCGGCCTGGCTCAAGGAACGGAATTTGAGCCTCGCCGGTGCGGCTGCGACCGACCTGGTGGGCTGTCTCGCGGAACGCTATGGCGAGGGACGCGCGCTGCGCAGCAATGCGCGCCTGCTGTCCACCCTGCGCCGCTTCTATCGCTATCTCGTGCGCGAAGGCTATCGTCAGGACGATCCGACGGCGGACATCGAGCCGCCGAAGATGGACCGCCCCCTGCCGCATTCACTGAGCGAATCCGAGGTTGAAATGCTGCTCAGCGCGCCGGATGTCGACGAGCTCGTGGGCCTGCGCGACCGCGCCATGCTCGAGCTGCTCTACGCCACGGGCCTGCGGGTGTCGGAGCTGGTGGGGCTCAGCGTCGACAGGCTGAGCCTCACCCAGGGCCTGGTGCGGGTGACAGGGAAGGGCGATAAGGAAAGACTGGTGCCGCTCGGGGACGAAGCGGTGATCTGGCTCAGGCGCTATCTTGAGGAGGCGCGGCCCCAGCTTTCACGCGGAATGCACGGCGACAGGGTGTTCGTTTCACGCAAGTCGGCCGGCATCACGCGCCAGGCCTTCTGGTATCGGATACGCCGGTATGCCGCAAGCTCCGGCATCCGGGGTCATCTGTCGCCCCACACCCTGCGGCATGCGTTTGCGACCCACCTTGTCAATCACGGGGCCGATCTGCGTGTCGTGCAAATGCTGCTGGGGCACAGCGATCTGTCGACCACCCAGATCTATACCCACGTGGCCAGGGAGCGCCTGAAGCAGCTCCACCGGGCGCATCACCCGCGGGGGTGAGTTGTCGAGTACAATCTGAACCCGGGTGCATGCTGGGCGGTCGAATGAGTTTTAAGTCATGAAAATACAGGATGGATGCGTGTGAAAATGATCAAGGCAGCTGTGTTTATTGTCTCGACCCTGATGCTGAGCGCCGTCGCCGTTGCCGACCGCGCGGCCGATGAAGCGGCTATTCGCAAGGCCCTGCCCGGTCTCGATATAGACGCCATCGAGCCGGCGCCGATCCAGGGGTTTTACGAGGTGCTGGTCGGCCCTCACGTGGTCTATGTGAGCGACGACGGCCGCTACATGCTTCAGGGGGACCTGATTGACCTCGAGACCCGGATGAGCCTGACGGAGCCGCGGAGACGCGAGGCCCAGCGCGCCGCGGTGGAGTCAGTGGGCGAGGAGAATATGATTATCTTCAAGCCGGAAAAAGTGAAGCATAAGGTCAGCGTGTTTACGGATATCGAATGTGGCTACTGTCGTAAGCTGCACAGCGAGATCGATGAATATCTGGACGCCGGGATCGAAATCCGTTACTTGATGTATCCGCGTGCCGGTGTCGGCTCCACTGCCTATCGCAAGGCCGTGGCGGTATGGTGCGCAGAGGATCGCAACAGCGCACTGACCGATGCCAAGGCCGGCAAGGCGATCGAGATGACAAGCTGCGAAAACCCCGTCGACGAGCACATGGAGCTGGCCAAGACCCTGGGCCTGCGGGGCACACCGTTCATCGTCCTCGAAAACGGCCAGGTGCAGCCCGGTTACGTCCCGGCCAAACGGCTTTCCCGCCTCCTCGAGGCAGCCGATCGTCCCTGAAATGCGGGGGTGCGCTGAGCCGCCCGGACGGATTCCGGGCAGCCGCCCGGACAGTGGAATACCGGCAGCTGTGCCTGCCCGGCTATAGCCCGGCTGTAAGGGAGCCGTCGTCGCGCATCGCGGGTCTGGCCGGGTCACCTCATGGAAACCACGCTCCTCGATACGCATCAGAAGGCCCTGTCCATAAATCTGGATACCGGGAGGTACGGTACGATTGCGGAAATCGGCGCAGGCCAGGAAACCGCGCGCTGGTTCTTTCAGGTGGGCGGGGCGGCGGGAACCATCGCCAAGGCGATGTCCGCCTACGACATGAAATTCAGCGACGCTATCTACGGATCCTGCCGGCGCTACGTGAGTCGCGACCGGCTCGAGGCGATGCTGGACCACGAGTATGCCCTGCTCATCGAGCGCCTGGGTGAGGCCCGCGGAACCGATTGCGCGTTCTTTGCATTCGCCAACACCGTGGCGGCCTACAGTTTTTCGCAGAAGAAAGAAGGCCAGGGATGGCTGGGAATCCGTTTTCAGAGGCGACCTCAGGAACAGGCCTCCCAGATCGATCTGCACGTTCAGCTCAAGAGTCAGGAGAATGTCCAGGATCAGGAAACACTGGGCCTGCTGGGCGTAAACCTCATCTACGGTGCCCTGTACCTGCACGACAACCCGGAAGCCCTCATCACCTCACTGCTCGACCAGCTCAGCAGCGACCTGCTGGAAATCGATGTGATTGACTTCTACGGGCCGGCGTTTGAAAAGGTCGATAACCGGCTGATGGCGCTGCGTCTGGTCCAGCGTGGTCTGACAAGTGCCGCGATATTCCGTGCTGACGGCAAGGTGGTGCAGCCCGCCGAACTGTTGTACAAAAAAGGGGTTCTGGTGGAACGCAGTCGCTTCCGGCCGCCCACCAATCTGACCATGCGCCTGCTGGATGCGGCTCACCAAGCGTTCTGCCAGGAACCTGAAGTCCGGTCGGACCAGGTGATCGTGTTGAGCGAGATGACGCTGCACAATCTGGCCCAGGACGACGACATCAATGCGGGCGATTTCCTGGATCGCGCCGACATCCTGTGCGCACTGGGCAAACACGTGATGGTCTCAGACTATGGCGCCTTCTATCGGCTGGCTGAGTATTTGTTTCAGCATACGCGTATGCCGATCGGCGTGGCGCTGGGCGTCCCGACCCTGATCCGCATTTTCAATGAAGACTATTATCATGATCTGGATGGCGGCATTCTCGAAGCCTTCGGTCGATTGTTCAGAAACGACCTGCGGCTTTACGTGTGTCCCGCGCTCGATGAGCGGACGGGCGCTCTGATAACGGTTCACAATCTGAGCATCCAGCCCAATCTCCGCCACCTTTATCTGCACTTGCTGGAAAATGCATACATCCGGGAGCTGACCACCATCGACCAGGCCGATCTCAGGATCTCTTCTCAGGCGGTGCTGGAGAAGATGCGCCGCGGTGATCCCGACTGGAAGCGGATGGTGCCGGACGCGGTTGCTCGAATCATCAAAGACAGGGGGCTGTTCAACTATCCTGGCACTCTCGCAACGTGATATTGCAAGAGTACTAGTGCAGCAGGGCAAACATCTGGCGACGGTAGCGGGTAACCCGCTCGTCGTCGTCCCCGAGCAGCGCGAACACGGCCAGCAGGCCGCGTTTTGCGGCCCCGTCCCCGAAACCGGGGTCTTTTTTCAACAGCTCGAGGAAATTCTCGAGCGCCGCATCGTAATCGCCCGCGAGCGTCTGTCTGGACGCGAGCTGATATCGCGCCTGCGAGTGTCCCGGCTCCCTTTGCACTGTCGTGCGGAGCGCTTCGATCGCGGGCGCATCGGCGACGGAGCGGGTCAGCTGAACGAGCACCTGAAGCCCCATGGTCTCCGGTTGCTCGCGCACTTCGCGGGGCAATGCCTCCAGCACTTCTTCAGCCCGGTCCGGCTGCGTGTTTTCCAGAAAGAAGCGTGCGTATTCCAGCGCCAGCCGGGTGTTGTCCGGATCGGCCCGATAGGCCTCGGCCAGTAACGCGAAGGCCCGGTCGCGATCACCGCCTTCGGCGACCGTCAGTGCTTCGGCCAGCAGACGGTCCGATTCGCGTTCCACATAGGCATCGATGAGCGCGCGCAGTGTGGTCTCCGGCTGTGCGCCCATGATTTGCTCGACCACCTGACCGTGCCGGTACAGCTGCAGGGTGGGGAGGCTGCGGATACCGTGCTTTTCGGCGAGCCCACGTTCAATGTCGGTATTAACCTTGGCGAGCCGGAAGCTCCCCGCATATTCCTGGGCCAGTTTCAGCAGTATCGGCAGGAGCACCTTGCAGGGAGCGCACCAGTCGGCCCAGAAATCCACCAGCACCGGTACCTGTTCCGATGCCGAAATGACCTGCTCCTGAAAATTCGCTTCACTGACCTCAACGACGTTTGGTAGATCACTCATTGCTTCATCCTGTGGGGCGATGCCCCCTGCCCACCGGTCCCGGATAAGGCCGGATCAGCCGATTTCAACCAGCTTTCCCGCGTGGGTAAACAGTAGACAGGCGTTTATCCTGTGGTCGGGCCAGAGCCGCCGAACGCCCTCGCGGTATAGCGCCAGCTGAGTCCGGTAGCGGCCCGAGACGCGATGCAACCGGGAGGCGTCGTGGACGCGATGGGTTTTGTAATCGATGAGATGGACGATACCATCGCAGACTACCAGCCTGTCAATGACACCGAAAACGGTTTGCTGCCCATCGAGGTACTCGATCGGCACCTCGCTGAAGGCGCTCGCGGCGGGCCCCGGATGGAACAGCCAGGCGAGGTCGGAGTCGTTCAGTAGGCGCTCCACTTCCCGCCGGCATTCCTCAAGCATGGGGTGGCCGGACGCCCGACCGAATTCAGCTGCGACCTGCTGAGCGATCTTCCCGTTTTCCGCCGCCGGGGACCCGCTGTCCGCGGCCAGCTGCAGCATCCGGTGGATGATCAGTCCGCGCGTGGCGCCCAATGCATCGCCGGGCTCGAAGTCCCGGTCTCCCTCGGCACGGCTGGGCGCAATTTCGCGCCACGGCGCCCGTGTCGTGATGGTGCCGCGCAGCCGGGGATCCAGGTCGACTGCAGCAGATCCGTTCGCGGGCGGGCGTGGACGCGGCTGGGGCGGGCTGAGAAATTCGTGGACCCAGGTCTCCTCCGGGCTTTCCCGATCGAACAGAGCCTGCGCCATCTGCTGGTACCAGCCCTTAGAGCGTCCCTGGGCGCCCTGTGCGCAGCCCGAAATAACCAGCATGTGCTTGGCGCGGGTCAAGGCGACGTACAGCAGGTTGGCCGATTCCCGCTGTTCCTCCTGCTGCTCCAGCCCGTACAGGGTCCTGCTGACGTTGTCGCGCTGTTTCGCGTTGCTCAGCAGCATGAAATCGGTCGGGCGGTCTGCTTCGGCCGGCCAGCGGACCAGGCTCTGGGAGCCGGGTGGTGTGTTGCCCTCGTTGGTGCTGTCGGCCAGGAAGACGACGGGGGCTTCCAGACCCTTGGCGGCATGAACCGTCAACAGCCGTACGCGCTGACCGCCCTGCGCAGACGGCGTTGCCTGACTCGGACCTTCCCTGTCCAGGTTGCGCAGCTGGCGAACCCTGGCCAGAAACCGTGGCAGCGTAGGATAGCGCCCGGAATCGACCTCCAGGGCCAGCTCGACGAAGCGGGTCAGGTTGGCGTACACGCGCGCCGCCTCCGTTTCCGGAAGCGCGGCCCGGTAGCGATCGAGCAGATTCGCCTGGTGAAAAATGCGCTCCAGGAGATCGTGGATGGGCACTCGGCCGGCCAGCGTCCGCCATTCCTCGAGCAGCCGGGTGGCGCGCGCCAAACTGTGGTCGGGTGGCAGGGTCTGAGCCACCGCGTCCAGACGCTCGAACCAGGGCCCCGTGGATCCCCGCGCCACCCGCATCAGGTCTTCGTCGTCTGCGGAGAATATAGGCGAGCGCAGCACCTGTGCCAGCGAGAGGTTGTCCTGAGGGGTCATCAGAACCACCAGCAGCGCCTCCAGGTCGCGGATCTCCAGGCTCTGGAGCAAGGTGCCTCGATCCAGGCTGAGGTAGGGGATGCCGCTGTCTCTGAGCGCCGCTTCATAGTCCTGCAGGTGGGTCCGCGAGCGCATCAGGATGAGAACGTCCCCGTAGTCGATGCCCAGCTGCCCGACCAGCTCCTGTATTCGCCCGGCGATAGCCCGACCCTCGCGGTAGTGTCTCTGGTCCAGGCACACCGGCCTGGGATGCTGGAGGGGGTTGCGCAGACCCGCGCAGGGTACGCTGTCGCCCTCGCCATCGGGGCCGACCAGAGGCCAGAATTCCACCCGACCCCATGCGCCCGTCCGGTGCGTGCCGTGCTCCTGAAAATCCGCGAGGAGGGGGTGCATCTGCGGGTGCAGGAACACCCGGTTGACGAATTCCAGAACAGCGGGCGAGGAGCGCCGGGAAGCATCCAGATGGATTTGCCCGGCGTTCAGGCGGGTCTGCATCCATGCGCAGGCGCGGCCCAGCAGGCGGGGGTTGCCGCGCCGGAAACGGTATATCGACTGCTTTGCGTCGCCGACGATGAACAGACTGCGCCCGCGCTCGTCGCCGGCGGCCATTTCCTCCAGAAGTGGGACAATCAGCTGCCATTGGGTCGGGTTCGTATCCTGGAATTCATCGATCAGCAGGTGATCGATCCGCTGGTCCAGCTTGAACTGGACCCAGTGCGCATGTTCCGGGTGGCTCAACAGCAGATAGGTGTTCCACTCGAGGTCGGCGAAATCAAGCAGGCGTCGTTCCCGCTTGATGCGTTGATAGTGCCCGAGCATGCGTTGTCCTGCCGCGTACCAGGCGGCATTGGTGCGCAGCGTCCGGCGTCGGTTTTGCTCCTCGGTCAGCACCTCGAGCCGCTCACAGAACCAGGCGTGAAGCTCAAGAAACCGGCCCTCTCCGGCCTCGCCCATGGCCTTGCGCTGAGCGCTGGTGGAGGCGCGTTTGCGTCGTTCGCCGCTTGCCGTGAAAAACACCGGCCGCAGCTCGGTGGCGGCCGTCTCTGCATCCGGGGCGCGTGACAGCGCGGCTTCTAGGCTGGCGATGTGTCCCTGATTGGTCCGGGTCTCGTGACGGCCGAGCAGGGCCGAGAATTCGGCCAGCCTCTGACGGGTCTCTAGGTCCCAGAAGTCGCCGCCGCTGCGGATTTGCGGGTCCACCCCCAGTTTCTCCTGCAGGTGTCGCGTCGCCGCCTGGACCGGGTCCGCGGTCCGATGCGTGAATGCCCACCAGTCACTCCTGTGCTCGACGAAGTCGTAAAGGGCACTGCGTGTGTTGTACAGGCCATTGAGGTTTTCGAACAGCAGCTCGAGCGCGCCACCCAAAGGCTGCTCTGGAGCGGCTGTGGCTTCGGCAAACAGGGCCTCCCAGCTTTCCTCGATCAGCAGCCCCGTTTGCTCGGCGAGCTCAAAGCCGGGGGGCAGGTCGGCCTCGAGGGGAAAGCGCTGCAGCAGCTCCCTGCAGAAGCTGTGGAAGGTGGTGGTGCGCAAGCCGTATTCGGCACGCAGCCAGTGTTCGAGAAGCCTGCGTGCCCGCTCGCGCAGCTCGCCGGTCGGCGTCTCTCCGATGGCGGTCAGGACGGCGTCGAGATGGCTGTCGTCGGCCTCCAGCAGCTCCTGAAGCCGCTGATTGAGCCGCAGCTGCATCTCGCCCGCGGCCTTGCGGGTGAAGGTGATGGCCAGAATACTGTCCAGCCTGGCGCCGTGGAGCAGAAGGCGAACCAGTCGGGCGACCAGCTGCCAGGTCTTGCCGGTCCCCGCCGAAGCCAGGACGCTGAAACTGCGGTCGGGCCGCGTGGCGAGCGGTGCTTCAGCCATCGACGGCGTCTTCGCGCGGCCAGGTTTCCCGACGGCAGACGCCCGCGAACTCGCAGTAAGCACAGACATCGGGTGTTCCCCAGGCCGGCAGGGGGGCTCTGTCTCCCAGGGCCTCGCTCAGCGCCACCAGTCGTTCTGTCACCTGCTCGAGCAGCGCGTGCAGGGCTTCCCCCTGCGCGCAGGTACGGGCTCTGACCCTGTCCCTGGATAGCTCGAGATAATCCAGGCGTTCCACTGGCGCGTCGATCAGCAGCGCATAGCTGGGCAGCTGCACGGCTTCGCCGCACAAAACGTCTTCCGGCCGGGGCGCTCGCCCGGTTTTGTAGTCCACCAGCGCAAGCGCCTCCGCGGCCCGGTCGATGCGATCGATCCTGCCGGTGATGCGCAAGTGCGGGGCCATCTGTCTCTCTGCTCTGGCTTCGACTTTCTGGGGCTCCCATTCGCCGCGCCGTTGAATCTCCCAGCTCAGATAATCGGGCAGCACCTTCATCCATTGCTTCAGCCAGCCGCGCGCCTGGAAATTTTCATTGACGGCCGGGGCGAAAACCGCCTCACTGATGCGCGTCAGAAGATCGTGCGCCGGTTGATAATCCGCTGGGCTCAGCGGTCCGGACCAGGGCCCGGGGAGGTCCGGCACCCTGCTGTTGAACGCCTGGAGGATGCGGTGAACCAGCGACCCGTAGTCGCTCTTGCTCAGCGATTCGCGGATTTCCTCCTGGGGCTTCAGTCGCAGGGCATCGGCCGCGTAGAAGCGGTAAGGGCAGTCGATGAGGCGCTGGTGACTGTAGACGGACCAGCTTTCGGGTCGGATGGATTCTTCGAGACGGGGCGCCGGACGCCGTGCTTTGGGCGGCAATGCCGCGGTGTCGGGTGTGCGCGGCCGCGCCCCGGGGTGATTCGCGAGCGCCTTGAGCCCCGGATCGTCGAGGCTTGCGCCGTAGGCGTTGCGGTAGAACACGTCGAGCAGGTCCAGCCAGGGACTGGCGGCCACCGGCTCGCCGTCCTGCTCGCCGTGGCAGGTGAGCAGCACCCGCGGTGCGGACTGTATAACGCGGCAGAAGTCGTGCAGCTTGCGGGCGGCCGACTGCGGCCAGGTCGGTAAGCCGAGCTCGGCGCGTACGCGCTGATTGAAAAAGGCCGCTTCGGGCGGAGCACCGGGCAGATGCTCTCGCGTGCAGCCGGCCACCACGATCGAACCGAATCGCTGCAGACGGGACTGTTCGAGCGTCAACAGCTTTACGGGGCTTGCCGCCGTCGGAGCGCGGAAGCTGGCCCGTTCCAGGTGGCGTCCCACCCAGTTTCTGAACTCGATCCATGCGAGCGCTACACGGTGATGTCCGGCCGCCTGACGCAGATCCTCGATTGCGTCCAGCAGCTGCCGTCCGGCCGGATCCATTGCCAGAGCCTCAGCGGCACCGAGCGCATCCAGGCTGCGGGTCAGGGCGGTGATGAATTGCGCCGCCGGATGGCGCCCGGCCAGAAGCGCGGACAACGGGGCCGCAGCGCGCCCAAGCCGGTCGAGCATCTGCTGCAGTGCCCGGCGTGTCGGCTCCGACCACTCCGGCAGCCGCTCGGCGCGGACATCGATCTGGTAACGGTAGCGTTCCAGGCCCCGGGCTATGTTCTCGTTCAGGATGATGTCCTGCTCCAGATGCCGGACGAGGCCCAAGTGAGAGTCCCGCGCCGAGAAGGCCAGAAATGGCGACTTGAGAACGTCGAGCAGTGGGTCGCAGGCGAAGTCTTCCTCTATGGTCTCGAGCCACCGTTCCACCGTCGCCGCGGCGCTGGTGGTCGACAGTGCCCAGCCGCCGGCGTCGTCGAGCTCGATACCCGAGGCTTCCAGCAGGGCGCGCACCCGCCGCGCGAGGCGGCGATCTTCGGTGACCAGGGCAATCGGCCGGTTGTCGTCGAGCAGCGAGCATCGGATCTGCAGCGCAACCGCCTGGGCCTCCTGCTCGCTGTCGTCGGCTCGCAGCAGCCTGAGCCCGGAGCCGATTGGGTCTTTTCCGTGCAAGGCGGCAAAACCGCGGGCGCGCACCTTGAGATTGTCGTCCGACTCGGCGAACAAGGCCTCGATAAAACGACTGAAACCGTCTTCCTCTTCCCGGCTGCACGCGGGAGGATCGACCCCGAGCCGATCGAAGATCTCCGTGATCGGCGCATGGGGATGGTAGCCCCGGGGACCGGCGTCGCCGTGCAGAACCACATGGGCCCGACCCCGTTCGAGGACCCGGCGCAGCCACTGCGCCTCGGCGGGCAACACCCGGGTCAGGCCGATCAGCCAAAGGCTCGAGCCTTGCGCCGCGACGGTCTCCAGCTGCAGCCGATAGGCCGTGGCCGGATCGAGCAGATCGTCGGCATCGAGCTGTGCTCGCCAGGCGTGCCAGAGGGTGTGCAGCATGCCTGCTTCCTGCTGCAGGGGGCCGCTTGGCGTCTGGACCGAGTAACCCTGCTCCAGCTCAGCCTGAAAGGCGTCCATGTCCGGGGGAACGGCCACACCGTAGCAGGTGAGCTCGTCAAACAGGGAAAGCAGCTGATCGGAAAGGAGCCAGGGGTCGGTATTGGGGTAGATCGGGCTGGCGGCCCGCAGCGCCTCGGCGAGCACCAGTTCCTGAGCGGGGCGGTTGAGAACCATTCGCTGCGGGGGGCTGACGCGGTTCAGCCACTGGTCGAGAGGCTCGATGCGCGGTCCGAGCAGAGCGTCGAACCCACGCTGTGCGGCCTGTTGCAGCAGCTGCGCACGCAGCTGTGGGGCGCAGTGCTCCTCGGTTACCAGGACCTGGCAGGCGCTCAGGTCGGGCAGTGCCTCGGCGTTGTCATCCAGAATCTCACGCGCGGCCCGCAGCAGTGGGTCCTGATGAAATGGGACCAGTATCACGCGCCTGTCCGGCCTGTTTCGCTGCGACTCGCGCGTCATTTCAACGTCTGGCGAACAGCTTTTGCCGGGCCCTGGCCGGCCGTCCGCGGTGAAGCAGGGGTTGCGCTACGCTGTCGATGAGATCCAGGCAGCCGGTTCGGTCGGCGATTGTCAACGCTCCAGAAGGTCCAGCTTGCCTTCCTTGCCGTTCCAGCTGTCGGCGTCTTCCGGCGGGTCCTTCTTCTCGGTGAGAACCGGCCACACCTGGGCAAGCTCCGCGTTCAGCTCCAGGAACTGCGCCTGGTCCTCGGGGAGGTCGTCCTCCGGAAAGATGGCTTCCGCCGGGCATTCCGGCTCGCACAGCGTACAGTCGATGCACTCTTCGGGATCGATAACCAGAAAGTTCGGACCCTCATGGAAGCAGTCGACAGGGCAGACCTCCACGCAATCGGTGTACTTGCACTTGATACAGTTTTCACCCACTACAAATGTCATAGCGCGCTCCTGGTTGATCAGACCTCAAATGATACACGCTTCGGGGCAAACGGTTGTAACCGCCGGCGGGAGTTGATGCCGGACTTTTTCCCCCATGCAAGGCCTCCACACGGCGGTGAAACCGGAAGCCCTCGTCGCGCAGAGCGGTTTTCCCAACCGCGGTGGCCGCGCTCGGCTGCGGACGATGCCCGGCTCGGTTTCGCTCCGATCGGGCACAGAACGGGCACCCAGGCAGACCGCTCTGCGGCCCCCCTGGCGCGCTCAATTTGGCATCACCAGTGCCGCTAAGCTTTCTGCCGACAGAAATTTGTCGCAGTTACGGGGTCGAGATGTTCAGGTCAACCGCAAAGCTCGCTGTCTCGCTGCTCTCGCTTTTCGCTACGGGTCTGGTGATCGCCGAGTCTTACAGGACCATTCCGATGAATCAGAAGCGTCTTGCGACGTACTACGTCGAGGCGAGCCTTCACGGCAGCGGCAACGTCGAGTTCATGGTGGATACCGGCGCCGGCTATACCACGATCAATGAAAACACGCTTGCCCTGCTGGTTGCGGTCAACAATGCCGAGTACGTCGGCGAGCTGACCGGTGTGATGGCAGACGGCAGTCAGCACCGCCTGCCGGTGTATCGAATCAAGCGCCTGGTGCTCGGCAAGGACTGCGTGCTCGACGATGTGGAGGCTGCCGTCTTTCCCCGGGACACGCGCATGCTGCTCGGTTTGAGCGCCCTGGAAAAAGCCGCGCCCTTTGTGTTTTCCACCAATCCACCCGCCCTCAGCCTGAGCAATTGCGGCGTAGCGTCCGGCTAACGCACCGCGCCCGCCCTTAACCACCTTGCACCCGCCTTGCGGCTGATCGAGAATAGCCGCTGCCCGGCGCATTGCGCCAATGCGATCGATCCTCGCGGCCGACCGTCCGTTGCGTTGATCAGCTCAGGTGCAGCCGGAAGATTCTGGTGTTTGGGAGAGAGTCACGATGAAAGGGATGGCCCGGATGTTTCTGGCCGCCGGCCTCGCAGGGACCGGCGGCTACAGCTATGCAATCACCGGTTATGTCGACGACAGCCAGGGTTCCGTGGTGCGCACCGGCGACGGCGACTGCGTGCATACGGAGCGTTGGTCGGTAGCCAATGCAGTGGCGGAGTGCGAGCCGGAAATCGTCGCCGCCCGGGATGGCGTCGACGTCGCGGCGGTTCAGGTCGTGGTCCGTACGGAAAGGCGACCCGTGCGTCTGGAGTCGGATACCTTGTTCGCCTTCGACAGTGCGGACCTGACCGAGCGGGGGAGGCAGAGCCTGGACGCCATGCTCGCTGAGATTACGGCCGCTGATCTGCAGGAGCACAAGATTCAGGTCAGCGGCTACACCGACCGGCTCGGGCCGGAGGAGTACAACCTGGAGCTTTCCCGGCGCCGGGCGGCTGTCGTGCACGACTATCTGGTGTCAAAGGGGGTCGTGCCCCGGTTCATCGAAATGCAGGGCTTTGGGGAGGCTAATCCGCTGGTCGCCTGCACCGGGGAGCGCGGTGCCGAGCTGGTCGAGTGCCTGGCACCGAACAGGCGTACCGAAGTTGAATTCTCGGCCGTCGAGCAGATCGAGATCGAAGAGACGGTCGCCCCCCAAGGCGGGAAATAAGCCTGGCCGCATCTCCGATGCCTCAGGGACCGCGGAGTGGTCCGGCCGCCGTCACCACGCTGGCTCTCGCGTGGTGGAGCGCTTCGCCGTGCGTGCTCCGCAGCGAATGCGCACCCGGGGCATCTCATTGACAATTATCAAGGCAGGCGACTGTTATTGTTGACAGAATCTTGACGGCAGCTACCATTGAGTAAATCAGGAAGCTTTACGTTGTTCAGGAGCAACGAGCTGCGATTTCTGATTTTGCGGTTCCGGCAGCTCACACGTTTTTTCACGTTCGGAGGGAATAAGAGTGAAACAGATAATGCAATCTTTGATCTTGAGTGGCGTCGCCGTTGCTGCTGGGTCGGTATTCGCGGCAGCCGGTTACGTAAGCGCGCCGGAGGACAACGTCGTCCGCACCGGTTACGGTGACTGTCTGCACACCGCGCGCTGGTCGGTGGAGAATGCCATTGCCGAGTGTGATCCCGAAATCGTGGCCGCGCGCGACAAGCCGGCTGCGGTTGCTGCGGTCGAGATCGTCAGGGAGCTCAATCCGATCAGTCTGCAGGCGGATGCGCTGTTTGCGTTTGACAGCGCCGATCTGACCGACGAGGGCCGTGACAAGCTCGACGAGGTGGTCGGGTCCTTGAGGCCAAAGGCGCTGGAGAACAAGCGGATCGAGATCACCGGCTACACCGACCGGATCGGCACGGAGAGTTACAACCAGCAGCTTTCGGAGCGCAGGGCCCAGGCGGTTCGTGACTACCTTGTCTCCAAGGGACTTGCGGAAGACGCGATCAGCACGGAGGGACTGGGATCATCCAACCCGGTGGTCGGATGTGAAGGCATGCGCGGCGACCAGCTGATCGACTGTCTGGCGCCCAATCGGCGCACCGAAATCGATTTCTCCGCCATGGAGGTGATCGAAGTCGAAAAGGCGGTCGAAGTGGAGCCCGCCGCAGAATAGCGGCTGACATGGGCCGGGGAGAAGCGGGCCCGTTTACGGGCCCGTTTTGTCAGTCGCATCCGGCAAGTGACTTGAGCCTGTAGAGCGTCTCCAGTGCCTGACGGGGTGTCAGGTCATCCGGCTCCAGGTCATGGAGGGCGTCCAGCACGGGGTGCCGTGCCTGCGCTTCGAACAGATCGATCTGCCGGTGGTTGCCTGCATCGTTTTCGCGGCCCGGCGTCGAGCCCCCTTCGAGGCTTTGCAGGATGCGGCGCCCTTGGGCCAGCACTCTCTCGGGAACACCCGCCAGGGCCGCTACCTGCAGACCATAGCTTTGGCTTGCGGGACCGTCTTTTACTGCGTGCAGAAAGACGATCCGCTCGCCGTGCTCGACGGCATCCAAGTGCACGTTGGCGGTGCTGCTGATTTCCTCGGGCAGGCCTGTCAGCTCGAAGTAATGGGTGGCGAACAGCGTGTAGGCACCAATCGCCGCCAACTCCCTCGCAACCGCCCAGGCCAGTGCCAGGCCGTCATAGGTGCTGGTCCCGCGCCCGATTTCATCCATCAGGACCAGGCTTTCGCGGGTGGCGTTGTTCAGGATGTTGGCGGTCTCGGTCATTTCCACCATGAACGTGGAACGCCCGCTGGCGAGATCGTCCGAGGCACCGATGCGGGTGAAGATGCGATCGAGGGGACCGATCCGGGCGCGGTCCGCTGGGACAAAGCTTCCCGCGCAGGCGAGCAGGGCGATCAGGGCCGTCTGGCGCATGTAGGTGGATTTCCCTCCCATATTCGGTCCGGTGATCACCAGCATGCGGCGATCGTCGCCCAGGTCGGTGTCGTTCGGCACGAATGGATCGTCGGTGAAGTGTTCTATGACCGGGTGCCTGCCGTCTCGGATCAGTATCCCCGGCCTTTCGGACAGCTCGGGACGTGACCAGTTGAGGGTGTCGGCGCGCTCGGCCAGGGTGCTCAACACATCGAGCTCCGCCAGGCTTTCGGCGCACCGCGTCAGCGGCTCCAGCCGGTCCAGGAGCCGGTCTAGCAGGTCCTCATAGAGTGCCTTTTCTCGTTCGAGCGCCTTGCTCCGCGCGCTGAGCACGCGGTCCTCGTGCTGTTTGAGCTCGGGCGTCACGAAGCGCTCGGCGCCCTTCAGCGTCTGCCTCCGCTGGTAATCGTCGGGCACCCGGTCGGATTGGCTGCGGTTCACTTCGATGTAGTAGCCGTGCACCCGGTTGTAGCGGATCCTGAGATTCGCAATCCCGGAGCGCTCACGCTCCCGGGCTTCCATTTCGAGCAACACTTGATCGCTGTGCTCGCTCAGGCGTCTCAGCTCATCCAGCTCGGCATCGTAGGCGGGCGCGATCACCCCTCCGTCGCGCAGCAGCGCGGGCGGCGTCTCCGGCAGTGCACGCTGCAGCAGCCCGGCCGTTTCCGGATGCTCCTGGATCTGCCCGGACAGCCGGGCGAGAAGCGGGTCCGTGTCGCTGCGCAACAGCGTCTGCAGCTCCGGCAGGCGTGCCAGGGTGTCGCGCAGCGCGCCCAGGTCGCGCGGGCGGGCCGAGCGCAGGGCCACGCGCGACAGGATCCGCTCTAGGTCGCAGCTGCCGCGCAGCCTTTCGCGCAGGCTCTCGAACAGTCGACCCTGCAACAGCGACTCGACGCACTGGTGGCGCAGGGCGAGGATACTACGGTCGCGCACAGGCCGGTGCAGCCAGCGGCGAAGCATGCGTCCGCCCATGGCGGTGACGCTGTTGTCTACCACCGCGAGCAGACTATGCTGCTTGCGGCCCGACTGCGCCGTGTCGATTTCGAGGTTGCGCCGTGTCGCCGCATCCAGCGCCACGCTGTCCTGATGGTGCTCGGTGCGCAGACCGCGCAAATGGGGAAGGGCGGCGCGCTGGGTGTCTTTGACATACTGCAAC
>JASFKW010000049.1:0-24030 GCA_050118435.1 Gammaproteobacteria bacterium
GCCTCGCCGACCGCCTCCAGCATTTCGATGGAGACGATGTGGTCGAAGCGGCCCTGGATGTCCCGATAGTCCTGCAGCCGCAGCTCGACCTGACCCGGCAGGGCTGTCCCGGCCAGCCGCGCCTGGGCGTAGGCGAGCTGTGCCGGCGACAGCGTGATCCCGGTGACGTTTACGCCGCGCTCGGCAGCGGCGTGCGCGAATCCGCCCCAGCCGCACCCGATTTCCAGTATCCGCTCGCCGGTCCGGGCCTGCGTCAGCCCCAGGATCTGCGCGTACTTGCGCTGTTGGGCGCGCGGGAGCTCGGCGGCTGCGCCAGTGGCCGGATCCTCGAACACGGCGCAGGAGTAGGTCATGGAGGGGTCCAGCCACAGGCGGTAGAAGTCGTTGCTGAGGTCATAGTGGGCGCGGACGTTTCTGCGGCTGCCCCGCCGGCTGTTGGCCCGCAGGCGGTGGCGCAGCCGGTCCAGCCACAGGCCGGGGGCCAGACGTATCGCGCCGCTCAGCTGATGCTGGTTCTGCGCCAGCAGACCGAGCAGCCGCACGAGCTGCGGCGAGTCCCAGTCGCCGGCCATATAGCTTTCCGCGAAACCCACCGCGCCGCGCAGCAGGCAGCGGCGCAGCAGAGCCAGCGGCCGACGGATGTGCACTCGGGCCCTGGGCGTCTCGGTTCTGACCAGCCGCACCGCGCAGCCGCCGTCGAAGCTAAGCTCCAGGGTACCGGCGCGGATCCGCCCCAGCAGTCTCGCGATGAGGCGGGCGGAGAGGGGCAGGCCGGGGCAGAGCTGTTGGCGCGGGGCTAGGGTTTCGCGGAGCATGGGGTGACCTCCTGCGCGGGGGGTGCGGGTTTGTGATACAGCCGCGCACGGCGCAGCCACAGTTTGAATGCCTGCCAGTGAATCATGGCGACGACCTTGAACGTCATGAAGGGCGTGCGTGCAAAGGTGCGCACCAGCGCCGCATCGCTGAACGGCAATGCCTCGGCGGTGTGGGCGGCGGCCATGGTCGGAGCGTCCTCCCGATAACAGCGGATCGCCAGGTGCAGGCGTGACCCGGGGCGCGACAGCCGGAAGCGGTAGCGCAGGTCCATGGGAAGAAAGGGCGACACATGGAAGGACTTGCGCTGGGCGGCGCGCACCGATCCTACCAGCGCACGGCCACGGTCGTGCAGCAGATAGCCGTGGCTTTCGCCGAACGTGTTGTGTACCTCGCACAGCACAGCGACCAGCGCCCCGTCGCTTCGGTGACAGTACCACAGACTGAGGGGGTTGAAGGTGAAGCCCAGCAGCCGCGGAAAACACAGCAGCTGGATGCGTCCGCCGTCGAGGTCGATGCCCTGGCCGGTCAGGTGGCGCTCGACCCAGGGGCGCAGCGGACTGCCGTCGCGCGCGCCGTGGTCACGGTCGTAGAAGGCGAACAGGTTACGGCGGTTATACGAGAACAGGCGGCAGCTCCCCGCGGTCTCCGCCAGTCGGTCGATGTCGAGCAGAAAGCTGAACACCGGGTAGGCAAAGCGGTAGGGCGGATCGCCGAGGCGACGGTGCATGACGCGTCCCCGATAGATGCGGTTGTGCACAAGCCCGCTCATTGCCCCGCCCAGGCCGGCCGCGGCGCGGCCGGGATCTGAGCGGCCACTGCAGTGTCCCGCGCCCAGGGCACCTCGACACCCAGGCTGCGCGCCAGCTCCACCGAGGAGCGCAACGCATCCTCGTGGAAGCCGTAGCCGAAATAGCTGCCGCAATACCAGATGCCGTTTTCGCCCTGGAGGTTGTGAAGCTGGCTCTGCGCCGTGATCGCGCGGCGGTCAAACACCGGGTGGCTGTACTCCATCTCCGCGAAGACGCTGGAGGTGCGCGGCTCACGCAGCGGGTTGAGCGACACGAAGAGGGGCGGGGCCTGGTCCAGCCGTTGCAGGCAGTTCATCCAGTAGCTCACCGACACCGCCTCGGTGCCTCGGTGTCCCTCGGCTGCCAGGTAGTTCCAAGCCGACCACACCGACCTGCGCCGCGGCATCAGGCCGGTGTCTGAATGCAGCAGGGCGCGGTTGTGCTGGTAGCGGAACGCGCCCAGCAGGCTGCGCTCGCGCGCCGTCGGCTGATCGAGGATCTGCAGCGCCTGGTCCGCGTGACAGGCGAGCACGACGGCGTCGAATGCGCGGGCGCCGCTTCTCTCGGCGTAGACGGTCGCGCCCCGGCTGGTGCGCCGCACCGCGGTCACCGGGTCGCGGCAGGCGAGCCTGCCGCGCAAGGGCTCGAGAAGCTGCTTGACGTATTGATGGCTGCCGCCGCAGACGGTGCGCCACTGGGGTCGGTTGCGCAGATCCAGCAGGCCGTGGTTGGCGAAAAATCGCACCAGGCTGGCGGCCGGAAACGCCGCCATGGTCTCCACCGGGCAGGACCAGATCGCCGCGGCCATGGGCAACAGGTAGCGGTTGCGGAAGGCATCGCCGTAGTCACCGGCGGTGATGAATTCCTCGACCGATGCCGGGTGTGTCTCGGCAACCTCCAGCAGACGCCTCGCGTCGCGATTGAAGCGCAGGATGGCGGCCAGCATGCGGTAGTGTTCGACGTTGAGCAGGTTGCGGCGTTGCCCGAATAGCGTGGCGGGGCCGGAGCCCGCGTACTCGTAGCGCCCGTCGTTGACCGACACCGAGAAAGACATCCGGGTCGGCTGGGTCTCGACGCCGAGGTGCTCGAAGAGGCGGGCGAGCAGCGGATAGTTGCGGCGGTTGAACACGATGAAACCTGTGTCGACGGCCTGCGCTCCCGCCTGCGTCTCGACCATTCGCGTATTGGTGTGGCCGCCGAAGTAATCGTTGCGCTCGTAGAGGGTTATCTGGTGACGCCGGTTCAGCAGCCAGGCCGCGCTGAGACCGGCGATGCCGCTTCCGATGATGGCGATGCGCATGATAATTCCTCGACAGAAGTTGGACAACAGTTGCCCGAAACGGTACATTAATTGTACACACGGTGCAACATGTTTGTACAAGTTTCGTTCTGGTCGAGTGCCGGCAGAGCGGCCGGCGGGGGAAACCGAGATGAAAACGGAAGCAACAGCGGGGGGGCGACCGGGGGTGCTGTGGCTGGTGGGCGCCAGCTCGGGCATCGGCCGTTGCCTGGTGCGGCAGCTGGTGGCAGAGGGCTGGCAGGTGGCCGCGAGCGCGCGCAGTGCCGGGCGGCTCGAAGAGCTGGCCGCCGCGGCCACCGGAACGGTGCGAAGCTACCCGCTGGATGTCACCGATGCGGTGGCGGTCGGCGCCACGGTGGCGGGCATCGAGGCCGACATGGGGCCGATCGAGGTGGCGATTCTCAACGCCGGCGACTACGAGCCGATGCCGCTGGAGCAGTTCGACGCGGCATTGTTCCGGCGTCTGATGGAGGTCAACTACATGGGCGTCGTGCACTGCCTCGACGCGCTGTTGCCGCGTCTGCGCGGACGGGCGAGCGGACAGCTGCTGGTCACCGCCAGTGTGTCCGGCTATCGGGGGCTGCCGCTGGCAGCGCCCTACGGTGCCACCAAGGCCGCCCTCATCAACCTCGCCGAGTCGCTGCAGCCTGAGCTGGCGGACGCCGGCGTGCGCATCCGGGTGATCAATCCGGGTTTTGTCGACACGCCGCTGACCCGCAAGAACCGCTTTGCCATGCCGTTCCTGATGACGGCGGAACAGGCGGCGGCGCGCATTGTCAGAAAGCTCGATGGAAGCGGCTTCGAGATTGCCTTTCCGCGCCGTCTGGTGTGGCTGCTGAAGCTCTTCCGCTGCCTCCCGCACAACGTCTATTTCGCCCTGGTCAAAAGGATGACTGGTAAATGAACGACTGCAGCGACTGGGTTAGAGCCTATGTGCACTTTTTCGAGAGCCTGGACACGGCGTCATTGAACGACCTGGATGGGGTGTTCGCTGAAGGCGCCACATTCAAGGACCCTTTCAATGCAGTGCGGGGCAGGCGTGCGATACGCCAGGTCTTGGAGCACATGTTTCGCACCACACAGTCACCGCGTTTCAGGGTGCACGACTGGATGTGCTCCGGGGGCTCGGCCTTCATCCGCTGGCGGTTCACCTGTGGACTGAAAGGACGGGGAGTCGACCTGACGGGGGTGAGTCACGTGACCTTCGATGACAAGGGCCGGGTCACCGCCCACATCGACTACTGGGATGCCGCCGAGGGGCTCTACGAGCGCCTGCCCATGCTGGGGGCGCTGATGCGTTGGCTGCGCGGTCGGCTCGCAGCCTGACAGTTATTAGTCGTTGCCGCGGCGTCAGCTGTCCGCCGCCCGCTCGTTGGCGAGGGCCTTGGCCGTAATTTCTTCGTACAGGCTCAGCGCCTGGGCGACCAGGCCTTGCCATTTGGGATTCTGCTCGGCCAGATGCCGGTTCTCGCGTGCGTCGCGGAACACCTCTTCCAGAAACGCGATGTCCATGTCGTCGAGCCGCTCGCCGGCATCGACTTTCTTTTTCAACGCGAGTGCCCGCGGCAGGCGCTGGGTTTCGAACCGCGTCACGAGGGCCTGAATGACGCCCGCCTGTCTCGATGTGTCGCTCATTGCTTTCTCCTTCGCGCGGGCCATGGGTGCCCGGCTACGTGAGAAGAAGCGTAGCATGTTCCGGCGCCGCCGGTCGGCGCCCGGCTCGGCGTCTCGATCGGAGGGCCACGGTTTTCGAATGCAGTGCGCGCAGGGTATGATGCGCCCCGGGAAATGCGGCGCGTCGGTGGCGCGTGCGCGCACGCGAACGCCCTGTCAGGTCAGGGAGGCTGAGCAAAGATGATGCAGAACAGGAATTGGCGGTCCGCCGCAGGCTGTGCGCTGGGAGCAGCGCTGCTTTTGAACGGCTGCACCACGCTGGGACCGGATTACCAGCCCCCCGAGCCGGAGGTCGAGCAGCGCTGGCTCGACACCGACGCGCCTGGCGTCCAGCCCCGCGAGGTCGACTACGGCGCGTGGTGGTCCGTGTTCGACGATCCGGTGTTGAATGCGCTGATCGAAGAAGCCTACCAGCAGAACCTGCCGTTGCAGATTGCCGGGCTGCGCATTCTCGAGGCGCGGGCACAGCTCGGCATCGCCATCGGTGACCAGTACCCGCAGCTTCAGCAGGCCGCCGGTGCGCTGAACCGCAACCGCATCAGTGAGAACTCGCCCAACTTCAATCCCATCGCCGAGGACAGCTTCTGGCAGGCCAATATCGGCTTCGACGCTGCCTGGGAGCTGGATTTCTGGGGGCGCTTCCGGCGCGGTGTAGAGTCGGCGGCGGCGAGTCTGGGCTCTCAGGTCGCGAGCTTCGACAGCGCGCTGGTGTCGCTCACCGCCGAGGTGGCGCGTGTCTATGTCACCATTCGCACCCTGCAGGAGCAGCTCGAGGTGGCGCGCGCCAACGCCGCCACCCAGCAGCGCGGTTACGAGATCGCCAACGTGCGGTATGAGGCAGGGGCGGTGAGCGAGCTCGACCGCGCCCAGGCGCTGACCCTGCTGCGGGACACCGAGGCCGCCATTCCGGTTTTGCAGGGCCGGATACGCCAGTCGATGAATGCGCTGAGCATTCTTCTGGGCGCGCCACCCCGGGACCTGAGTGTGCGGCTGGGCGAGGGCGGCATCCCGGAGACACCGGCGGAGGTGGCAGTGGGCATGCCCGCCGATCTGTTGCGGCGCCGGCCGGACATCCGCCAGGCCGAGCTGCAGGCGGCGGCCCAGAGTGCGCTCATCGGCGTCGCCCGCAGCGAGCTGTATCCGCGTCTGAGCCTGGTCGGCTCCATCGGGTTTGTCAGCAGCGACACCAACCAGAGCGATCTCGGCGATCTGTTCAAGGGCGACAGCCTGGCCTACAGCGTGGGTCCGTCCTTCGTCTGGCCGATTTTCAATTACGGGCGTCTGCAGAACAACGTGCGTGTGCAGGACGCCCGCCTGGAGCAGCTGCTGGTCAACTACCAGAACCAGGTGCTCGACGCGGCCCGTGAAGTGGAGGACGGTCTGGCCGGTTTTCTCGCCGCCCGGGCGGCGACCGATTATCTGGGCGACAGCGTGGACGCCGCCCAGCGCGCCGTCGACCTGTCGCTGATCCAGTATCGCGAAGGCGCTGTGGACTATCAGCGCGTGCTCGACTCGCAGCAGCGGCTGCTGGGTGCAGAGGAAGCGTGGACCAACGCCAGGGGCGACATCATCCTCAGCCTGGTCCAGACCTACAAGGCGCTGGGCGGCGGATGGCAGATCCGGACGGGGCAGGACTTCGTGCGCGAGTCGCTGCAGGAGCGCATGCGCGAACGCACCGACTGGGGTGATCTCGTTCCGGGTGAGACCCTGCCCGCCGGGCTGCCGGAGCCACCGCCTAGCGGTGGGGCACAGCCGTTGCTCAACGCACCGCTCTGGTGATGGCGGCCCGTTCGCGGCGGGCGCCTGGCGCGTGGGAGCGACCTCAAGCAGATCAGCAAAGACCGCCGGGGCTTCCCCGTGACGGGGATTGGCTCGTCACGTGCCCTGCAATGACGAATTCAACTCGCGTTCCCTCGGCACGCCGCGGCTGACTCGCCTTCTGCCGCGCATGGCTTATAATGCACCACCTGTCACCGGCCCGGTGATCAGTGTTTCCGCCGTCGGCTAAGCGCCGGCGCTTACTCGCCTGGCCGATTCTCCGGTTACTCCGAGCTCCGACCCCGTGCTGTGCAGCGCTCGGCCTTCTTTGACTGGTAATACTGCATATGAAAGCGCTGGCAATAAGAACCTTCCTGCCCTTCCTGGCGTGGCTTCCGATGGTCAACCGGATCACACTGCGCGCCGATTTCATGGCAGGGCTTACCGGTGCGGTGATCGTGCTTCCCCAGGGCGTCGCCTTCGCCACCATCGCCGGCCTGCCCCCACAGTACGGGCTGTATACCGCCATGGTTACGCCCATTGTCGCCGCCCTGTTTGGTTCTTCGCGTCACCTTATCTCGGGACCGACGACGGCAATTTCCATCGTTATTTTCAGCGCGGTAAGCCACCATGCCGCACCAGGCACGCCCGAGTTCATCACCCTGGCGCTGACCATGACGTTTCTGGCGGGCGTGTACCAGCTGGCCTTCGGAGTGGCCCGGCTCGGCGTGCTGGTAAACTTCGTATCGCACACTGTGGTGATGGGTTTTACCGCCGGCGCGGCGATTCTGATCGCGACCAGCCAGCTGAAACACGTGCTCGGCATCGAGATTCCGCGTGGTGAATCCTTTGCGCACACCTGGATCGACATTTTTGTCCAGGTGGAACATACCAACCTTGCCGTTGTTGCCATCGCGGCCGTAACCCTGGTGACAGCGGTACTGGTCAAGCGACTGTTCCCGAAATGGCCGAATCTGCTTGTCGGCCTGATTGTCGGCTCGCTGCTGGCCGCCGTGCTGGGCGGAGACCAGCACGGGGTCGCCTATGTCGGCGAGATCCCGACACAGCTCCCACCGCCCTCAATGCCCGATTTTTCCATCGGCGTCATCCGCCAGCTCGCCCCCGAGGCTTTCGCCGTGGCCCTGCTGGGGCTCATCGAGGCGGTCTCCATCGCCCGTTCGGTCGCCACGCGGTCGCACCAGCGCATCGACGGCAACCAGGAATTCATCGGTCAGGGGCTGTCCAACATGGTGGGCAGCTTCTTCTCGAGTTACGCCGGTTCGGGCTCCTTCACGCGTTCCGGGATCAACTATCAGGCGGGCGCCCAGACTCCGATGGCGGCGATCTTCGCCGCCGTGCTGCTGATGCTCGCCGTGTTGCTGATCGCGCCGCTGACCGCCTATCTGCCCGTGGCGGCCATGGGTGGTGTCATACTGCTGGTCGCCTACGGGCTGATCGACTTCCACCACATCACCGAGACCCTCTCCAAGAGCCGCGGGGAAACCGCCATTCTGCTGGTGACCTTTTTCGCGACCCTGTTCCTCGAGCTGGAATTCGCCATCTACCTGGGCGTGCTGCTTTCGCTCGTCCTGTTTCTGGCCAAGACCTCCAGACCCGATATCGTGACCCTGGCACCCGACACCTCCGATGCCAGACGCCGGTTCATCAACGTCGAGGCCAAACCGTTGCAGGAATGTCCGCAGCTGAAGATCATCCGCATTGACCGGGCCGTCTACTTCGGCTCGGTCAACTACATCCAGAGCCGGCTCGATGCCATCACCGAGCGGCAGGGCGTGATTCACATCCTCATTGACGGCTCGCGCATGAACTACGTCGACATGGCCGGCGCCGGGATGCTGGTCCAGGAGCACCGGCGTCTGCAGTCCCGGGGTGGCGGGCTCTACTTCTGCGGGCTGAAATCCTCGGTATGGCAGTTCATGGCCGAGGGCGGCTATGTCAGGGAGATCGGCGCGCAGTCGTTCTTCGATCACAAGTCGCAGGCCATCGCGGCCATCTTCGAAAAACTCGACAGGCACACCTGTCGCAGCTGCAGCGCGCGCATCTTCCGCGAGTGCGCGGCCGTGGAGCCGGTCTGAAAGCCCCCCTAGCGCCCCTGCGCCGTCGATGCCCGCGGCGGGGCCGCCCGCCTGCTGTGCCGCCATGATGCGGCGCTGGCCCCGGCCGAAGCATCAGCCGATCGGCGATGGCTTCGTCACCGCGTGCCGCGCGAGCCGGATGCCATCAGGGTCTCGATGTCTGCGGCGAGCACGTCCAGCAGCTCGGGCTTGAGCCTGTCCTGTTTGCGCATGCGGGCGAACACGCGCTCGAGCCGCTTGCGGCTTGCGGAATCGAGCGTCTGCAGCCCCTGGGATTGTTGCTGCAGCTCCAGGGGGGTGCGCAGCGCGTGGGTCCGGCCTTCGATCATGCGGTGGTGTAGCAGGGCGCGGCCCAGCACCACGTAGGGAAAGTTGATGTTTCGCACCGGGCCGACGCGCAGCGCCTTTCCGCCGACCGGCAGCCCCATGACCTTCATCTCGGCAATGCGATCGGCGGTGATCCAGGCCGACACACCGCCGATCAGGGCACCGAGCCCGGCGCCCATCATGAGCGAATGGCCACCGACGGCGACGTCGATGGCTCCACCCGCCGCGGCCCCGCCCAGGCCCCCGGTCGCGATGAGCTGCTGCCGGGTGAGGCCGAACAGACTCCAGGTCTGCCTTGCGAACAGATCGTCCTCGAGCAGCCGAACCACGGGCTCCTGCCTTTCGAGGTTGCGGTAATCGTAGATCTGCTCCACCTCGGCCCGGCACCTCTGCTCCATGGCGATCAGGTCCTGCTTGTAGCTGCGGCGCAGATCTTCGACGATCCGCTGATCCGGCTCACCGTCGGTCAGCCTGCGCTGGCGGCTGTGCGTGATCATCGCGCTGAGGGTTTCTGCGATGACGCGGGCGGCGAGCCGCCGGCGTTCCGCCTGTTCGGCTTGCAGGGTTTGCACTGCCTGTTCCAGCGGGCCGCGCCATTCCTCCCTGATCTGGCCGAAAGCCAGCAGCAGCTGGATGCGCTTGTCGAAATCGGCGGTCATGGCGTCGAATATCCGCACGATACGGAAGTACTGCCCGAGGGCGTTGCTCCACTCGGCGCTGCAGTCCGTGTCGCCGATCATGTTGATCAGGGCCAGGCTGGGCTGGCCGGTCCAGCGCAGGATTTCCATCTCGGCTTCGTACTCCTGCCCGAACGGTCGCGAGCCGTCGACCACATACAGAATACCCGCGCCCTCCAGCACCGGTGTAAGAAGCGACACTTCGGCCGCGAAGCGCGCATCGTCGCGGTGCTCGGCGACAAAACGCTGCACGATCGCCGGGCGCTCGACGGACGAGCCGGGTTGCGCCTGCATCCACTCCAGCGCGGCCCGGGCGCGCTGGAATCCCGGGGTGTCGATGAGGACATAGAGCGTCTCACCGTCGATTATCATCGGGTATTCGCGATTCTCCAGCGTGGTGCCGGGCAACGGTGAGATCGCCACGCTCTCGTCGCGGGCCAGGGTGGCGACGATGCTGCTCTTACCCTTGTTGGGATGGCCGACGATGGCGAACACCGGGGTGGTCACGCTTCGCTCCCCAACACCTCGAGGTGCAGGTCGGGGTCCTTCAGTCGGCGCAGCGTCAGGCGCCAGGTGTCCCGGTCCGTTTCGCTCACGGCTGCCTGACCGCCCCACAACAGCACGATGATCGGCTCACCGCGCCTGCAGCCGTTTCGCACGTCCTGCACGAAATCGAGAAATTCCAGCAGCGGGGGCTCCCAGGACTTGGCGATGATGGCCACACCTTCGCCTGCGTCCCCGCACAGGGCGGCGACAGTCGCCTTGTCCTCCCCGGTCGAGCAGCTGCCGCCCGCCTTAAAAAAGGCCAGCGGAACGATGCCCAGCGCGTGCAGGCGGGCGACGACGGCCTCGGAGCCGCCGGTGCTCCCCGACCACTCGACAATGCGGCATTGGATCCCGGCACCGCTGAGGTGCCCGAGGTCGCTTTCGGGTCCGGCGGCTGCCGCGGAGCCGATCTCGGGGCTCGCCGCCGAGGTGGTAATGAGCGGAAAGTTCATTCGCGCCAGAAGCTCGGGGGCGCCGGGCAGGCGTGGCAGCGCCCGGCCCAGGTGGTGGCGAAAGCGGAACCAGGAGATCACCAGCGTCAGCAGTCTCGGCAGCAGACCATAGCTGACGATGGCGGCAATCAGAAACGGCCACCACTGACCGAGCCGGGCGGCGACGCCCGTGGAAGCGGCGCCCTGGTCCAACGCGCCGGATTCGAGCCGGTAATAGCGGCTGATCTCGATCAGCTCACGGCTGGGCACGGCGTCGGGAAACAGGCTCTGCCAGGGCCAGGTGAAGGCGCCGAGCATGCGGTGGAAGGTCGCGTTGTCCAGGCTCAGTGTGGTGCTCCAGGCAAAGGCGAGATCGGAAAAGGAGATCAGATAGAACACGGCCAGCAGCACGCCGACGTTGAACCAGAAGGCGAACAGCTGCGACCAGAAGGAAAACAGCCAGCGCGCCGCCGGCGCGAGAACCACCGCGTTGTCGGTGTCCCAGACCATCTCCAGGTTCCGCCGGGCATGACGTGGAAACAGGCGGGCGAGGCGCCGTGCCAGACGGCCGGGATTGAGAAATCTCAGCGCCGACTGCAGGCTGCCGAACAGTGGAATCCGCCAGGGCACGGTGGAGACGATCCAGAGAAACAGCAGCACGATCTGGGGAAGCACCAGCAGTCCCAGGGCGTGCACGATATTGATCGGTGCGTCGCCGGTATAGTGGAGCACGGCCCGCGCCAGCCCCCAGCCGGCCGCCTGCCCCAGTACCACCAGCATGAGGCACAGGACGTGATAGAGTTGCGCCCCCTCGTGACCGTCGCGCTTCCAGCCGGAGATCTCGACCCGTTCCAGCCAGCCGTGCAGCTGGCGGGCGGGGTGTGATCGGTACCGCTGCAGCGCTTTGCCGATGTTGCGGTCCCGCGGCTTCCTGTCTTCCAGCGAAATCGCGCCGTCTGCCTGGAGCGCCGTCTGGAGATCGATGAGGTCGGCCAGGAGGGAGGCGTGGGTCATGCAGGCATTCTGACGCGAGCGCCCGACGCGGCGTGTCGCCCGGCGGCTTCAGTGTGGCTCGCAATTGTGCACGGCCAAGGCGCAGGCCGAACGGTGTCGCAGACGAGCGCCCGCGGAAAGGACGTTGACTGCGCGGGCTTGCGCGAACGCCCGGAGATCCAGTCGCCGCTTGCGCATGAGCCGCGCCCCAGCATTGGGGCCGGCGCCGCAGGAGTGCTACCCGGGTACAGCCGGATGAGGTGCCGCGAAGTCACCGGCGTTACGGCGCCGACCAGTCGGCCTGATACTGATGTGTGATCTCTTCGCCCGGGAGGATGTCCCGCAGGGCACAGACCTGCAGGTCGTCGTAGTAAGCGGCATTGGGCTCGTCGCTGTGGTTGATGTAACGGAACTGGCACTGCACGAGAAAGCCGGTGTCGTCGTCCAGCCAGAGCACGTGATCGCCGTCGGTCGAGGTGTACTCGCCGCGCAGGGTACCGATAACGGCGCCCGCAGGGATCAAGGATTTCGCGAAAAGCCCCTTGCCGTGAATCGGGCTATCGTCTACATAAACATCGTAATCTGCCATAGTCTTAGGCCAGCCGCTTCGTGATGGTGGTTGTCATCGTGCTCGAACAATTCCGCCATTATAAATGACGTCGCTGTGCTGCGTAGTCAACCGGTTTATCGAGCCCGAATTGCGGCTGTTTTCGTGCCTTCGTGGGAGATCCGCCGCGACACGGCGAGCACGTGCGGCTCGATCAGCCGCTTACCGGCCTTCGCATTCGTGACGCTGGACCGTCGCCTGCTGTGGCCGCGTGTGGTGGCCGTATTTCCTGCATGACCCGTCGGGTGAAGCCGACCTTCAGCGGGCGCTATAATTGCTTGAGTGTCGAGCCTGATTTACTGGAACCGCCACCACAAGGATCCCGGATGATGCCTGCCGAGCTTCCCATCCCGTCCCACTTTGCACCCGACCAGGTCGGAGGTGTTTGGCGCGTCCCGTACCAGGCGCGGGCCCGGGAAGCCCGGCAATGGGCTGCAAGGCATGGGATCGGGCCAGCCGCGAAGGATTCGCCCCGGATCGGCCTGCTCATCGTCGACGCCCAGAACACCTTCTGTATCCGGGATTTCGAGCTTTATGTCGCCGGGCGCTCGGGTAGCGGCGCGGTCGATGACAGCCGCCGCTTGTGTGAATTTCTATATCGCAACCTGCACCGGATCACGCGGGTGATCCCAACCATGGACACACACCAGGCGATGCAGGTTTTTCATGCCATCTGCCTGGTGGATAAACAGGGCGGGCACCCCGAGCCGTTCACCCTCGTCAGTGTGGAAGACGTCGAGGAAGGGCGCTGGGAGTTTGACCCCGAGACAGCGCGCGGCTTGGGATTCGACCCGCAGTACGCTCAGCACCACCTGCTCAACTACACACGCCGGCTGCGCGATTCTGGCAAGTACGATCTCACCATCTGGCCCTATCATTCCATGCTGGGCGGTATCGGCCATGCCCTGGTCTCCGCAATCGAGGAGGCCGTCTTTTTCCACAGCATTGCCCGCTACAGCCAGCCCGATTTCCACGTGAAGGGGAAAAACCCGCTGACGGAGCACTATTCGGTGCTGGGTCCGGAGGTCACCGTCGGCCCCGACGGGGAGACAATCGCGGGCAAGGACGTGGAGCTGGTCGACGCTCTGCTCGAATTCGATGCCGTCGTCGTCGCCGGTCAGGCCAAGAGCCATTGCGTCGCCTGGACCATCGATGATCTGCTGCAGGGGGTGCTGGAGCGCGACCATGCGCTCGCCAGCAAGGTCTATCTGCTCGAAGACTGCACCTCGCCGGTGGTGATCCCGGACGTTGTCGATTATACGAGCGCGGCCGATGCGGCCTTTCGGCGCTTCGCCGACGCCGGCATGCATGTCGTGCGTTCGGTGGATCCCATCGAGAGCTGGCCCGGCCTGGAGTCCTTGAGTGGCTCTCGCCAAGGAAGTTTTGATTAACCCGTCATTGCGCAGCGACGACGCCATCTCCAAGTCACTGAGGCCAGGATATGAGATTGCCCCCCACGGGCTTTGCCCTGGCGGCCAACGGCTGAATCGCTCGCGGTGACGACTGAATTCAATTAATCACCTTACCTGATTCGACTGTACTCATCAGTGCGAGTGAATGAGCCTCCAGCCGCGAGACCGTGGCTGGCGGCAGTCCCGTGATCTGCAGCCAATTGCCTGGAGCTCGTGTCGTCGCTGCGCTCCTCGCAACGACGAATCAACCGCAGCGTCCCGAGCCTGACATCCGCGTGTCAAGCCTGCCCATCGATGTTTTGTCGCCGGATTGCCCCGCCCTGGCGGCTGGCTGTTCGCGGTGAGCGACGCCCGGTAAAAACATTTACAAAACTATCACAATATATGTACAATACTTCTGCCGTGCAGAGAGCGTTCGGACGTTTTTTCAATGATTCCCGGGAGCGGGCTCGACCGGATCCAGGTAACCGTCCGGTCACGAAGCTGTAACACGAAAACCTTAACTTGGAGACAGGGCGGCTGCGACATGGAGCAGGAAAGAACAGTGCGCGAATCCCGTTGTCGCAGCCGGGCGCTCCTGGTGGCAGTGGAGGGATGCGGCTGCGGCGCCACGGTACTCGCGACGCTGCGCTGGACAGGGCGCGGGCAACGCGCATCGGATGGTTGAGCCGGGAGCTGATGATGAGCGCAGTACAAGCCAGGATTTCTGAGTTGCCGTTCAGTACCTTTCGGGATCTGCTCGAAGCGGATGCCCCATTCTTTGTCTACCGCATGTCCCTGCCGGATGGCCGCTATGACTACGTCGACCCCAAGTGCTCGGCTGTCACGGGTTATGGCCCGGGCGACTTCTACCGCGCTCGGCTCCTGATTCGGAGGATTATCCATCCGGACTGGCGCCGGTACTTCGACCGCGCCTGGGAGCGCTTGCTTGCGGACCAGGCACCGGCGGAATATGAGTACCCCATTCGAGACCGATCCGGCCGCACGCGCTGGCTTTCTCAGAGGAACGTGCTGCTGCGTGATGCCGCCGGCAAGCTGATCGCGATCGAAGGCATCGTATCCGACATCACGGGCGAAGTGCGAACCCACCAGGAGTTAGAGGCGGTGATCCAGGCCCGAACCGAGGCGCTTCAAGAGGCGAACGAATCCCTGCGCAGGGAGGTTGCCGAGCGCGACGAGGCGCTAACCAGAGCGCGCGGGTGTGCGATGCAGCTGCGCGTGATGGCCGATCATCTTCCGGCGGCCGTCTCCTACGTGGATGCCGAGCGGAGGTATCGGTTCGTCAACGCCACTTATCAGCATTGGTTCGGGTATGCCACGGCGGCGATAGTGGGAAGGCCGCTGTGGGAAGTGCTCGGCGACTCCGCGTATGCCAGTATCGCGAAGCACGTCGACGCGGTGTTGTCGGGCCGCAAGGTCACCTTCGAGGCGCCGATTCCCCACGAGCACGGCGGCACCCGCTACGTGCGCGCCAATTACGTCCCTCACTGGGATGATTTTCGCCGCAAGGTGGTCGGGTTTTTTGTGCTCGTGCACGATATCAGCGTCGAAAAGGCTGCCGAGGCGGCCGAGCGGCGCCATCTGCTCGAGCTGGCGCACGTTGACCGGATCGCGACCGTGGGTGAGACAGCAGGGCATATGGTGCATGAGCTGTCCCAGCCTCTGACCGCTTTACCCTTGAGCCTGGACGCCTGCCGGAGATCGCTGGCCGGAGGCGATCTCGACTCGGTCGCCCAAACCCTGGGCGCCATGGAGAATCAGCTGGAAAATATGAGTGAAGTCATCCGCGGCTTCCGGCGCTTGTTGCGTAGGGAAAAAGGCCGCAAAATGCCGGTCGACGTTGCGGATCTGATCCGCAAATCGGTGGCGCTGGTCGAGTCGCAGGCGCACGTGCGCGGAACCTCTATCGAAGTACGCATAATGAACGGGCTGCCCCGCGTGATGCTGGATGAAACCATGGTCGGCCAGGTGATTCTCAACCTGCTGCGCAATGCGGTGGAAGCGACCGAGGCACCGCAAGGCCGTCCCGAGCCGATCGCAGTCATCGTCCTGTGTTCGGGCGAACAAGTCGAGGTCAGGGTAGAGGATCGGGGTACCGGCTTGTCGCCCGATGCGAAAACCCGGCTATTCGAGCCCTTCTTCACCACCAAGCCCGATGGGGTCGGCATGGGGCTGATGATCGCGCAGCGCATTATCCAAAGCCATGGCGGGCGCCTGTGGGCCGAAGATGCAGCGGGCGGACGGGGTGCCCGTTTCTGCTTCACGGTCCCGACAGCGCCCTGACCGGCGTACGCCGGGGCGAGGCGGATTTTTTTCAGTGCACGCCGGCGCCTCCCGCGCGCTCTGCGCGGGATGATTCAGTGGAAAGCTAGTGATTCAACGTCCACTTTGTTGCGTCGACCTGCCTGCGCAACAGCTGAATGAATGCATCGGCAGCCGGATTGTTCAGCGTCGAGCTGGTACGCGCGATCCACAGCGTGCGATGGATACGCAGTTCCTGAATCCCGATGTGATAAAGCTTCCCCTTCCTGAGTGTCTCGTCGACCGCGAAGCGGGGCAGGAAGCTGACGTGCATGCCGCGCTGGAGCATCTCCACAATGGTATCCGTCGAGCCGACTTCCATGGCGGTGGGCACCTGCCCGATCTCGACATCGTTGAGTGCCGCGTCGAGGGTGAGCCGTATGGAGGAACGCGCTTCACGCAGCACGTAGCTCAGCCCGTGCAGCTGTGTCACCGAAATCGGGTCACTGCCCCAGAGCGGATGCGCCGGGCCGCAGACCAGCACCAGCTCGTCGGCCAGCCACTTCTGGACCAGAATGTCGGGGTGATCCGGCGCCTGCTCCAGCAGCGCGAGGTCGGAAAGCCCGGTTGCCAGACGCGTCTGAATGCGACGCGTGTACCCCATCCGGCTCAGGATCCGGTATTGGGGGTAGCTGTCTGCAAACCGGAGCAGAAGGTCCGGCAGAATGTGCTCGCCGATGGCAAAGGTCACTTCCAGACGGAGTCGGTTCTGGCCGGCGCGCAGGGATTCCAGGTCGTCGAGCAGCGAAGTCTGGTGATCCAGCGCGAGCCTCGCAAAGGCATACACCTTTTCACCGGCGGGGGTCAGCTCCAGGCGGCGGCCCTTGCGCTGCATCAGCGAGACGCCGTAGCAGCTGTCGAGTGAGCGCAGGCGCTTGGTCACAGCGGGCTGCCCGACATGCAATGCGTGGCCCGCCTCGGCGACGCCGCCGAGCTCGACCACCGCCTTGAGCGTGGCCAGGCTCCTGAGGTCTGGAAGGTTACTATATTCCATCGAGGAATATTAACATATTAACAATCATTTGATAGTTACTCTTCAGGCAGGCATCGTAGGCAGATTTTGGGGAAGCATACAAGGCCGAGCCGGGGCGGCTGCCTTTCCCCACGGGAATATCAACGGCCCACCGCAGGCGTTGCGGAAAAGTGACTCAGGCCCGCACTGGGGCTGTGCCGTGCCGCATGGAAATCACAGGAGACGGAAAGCATGATCGCGTTGGCAGACGAAGAACGGACCATTGCCCTTGCCAAGAAGCTCTCGCCCAAGCAGGTGATCGGAGCCGCTGTCTTTCTGGCATTCGCCTTCTGGCTGGTTACGGTCGTGCCGAGCATCGAGATCGCCTGGGTCAGCGCCATCCTGCTGTTGACCATCTATCTGTTTGCCTTCGAGGTGGTGGGCGTGGATGTGGCCGCCGTCAGCATCATGGTGCTGCTCGGGCTCACCTCGCTGCTGGCACCGCTCATGGGGTTGGAGCAGGGACTGGTGGATAACAGGCACCTGTTCGATGGCTTCGCCTCCAATGCCGTGATATCGATCATCGCGGTGATGATCATCGGGGCCGGTCTCGACAAGACCGGGGTCATGAGCCAGGTTGCGGCCTACATTCTGAAGGTCGGTGGCACCACCGAGGCGCGCATCATCCCGATCATCTCGGTCACGGTCGGGGTCATCTCTTCGTTTATGCAGAACGTGGGGGCGGCGGCTCTGTTCCTGCCGGTGGTCTCGCGCATCTCGGCCCGCTCGGGGCTGCCCATGTCGCGTCTGTTGATGCCCATGGGTTTTACCGCCATCCTCGGCGGCACCATGACGATGGTGGGCTCGAGCCCCCTGATTCTCCTGAACGACCTGATTCTCACCTCGAACAAGGCGCTGCCCGAGGGGCAGCAGATGGATACATGGGGCCTGTTTTCGGTGACCCCGGTGGGTCTGGCGCTGGTGGCGACGGGCGTCATCTACTTCGTTCTCGCGGGTCGCCTTGTCCTGCCGAAGACGAGCGCCGATAAGGGCACCACCGCCTCCGATCCCATGCAGTATTTCCAGGAAGTATATGGGGTGCACTACTCTTTGACAGAGCTGGTGGTCCCGGAGGGCAGCAGCCTGATCGGCAAGCGGTTCGAGGACGTCGAATCCGTGTTTGCCGTGCGCATCATCGCCACCAAGCTCCCCGGCGAGGCCAGCCGGGTCGGACCGGGCGCACTGGCGCGCGACGTGGCCATCGAGGCGGGGATGGTGCTGGGGGTCGTTGCGGAGCCCTATGCCCTGGAGCGCTTCATAGAGGCGCACGGGCTCAAGCGGCGCGCCGAGCTGCGCACCTTCGTCAATGACCTGTCTTCCACAAAGGCGGGTATCGCGGAGGTCGTCATCCCGCCCGGGTCCAATCTGATCGGCAAGAGCGCCCGCGATGTCTGGATGCGCAAGACCTACGGTCTGGCCATGATCGGTCTGCACCGCCATGGCAAGACCCTGCGCGAGGGCGAGGACATCCGCAATCTGCCCTTCGAGGCAGGCGATACCCTTATCGTGCACACTTCATGGGATGCGTTGCAGAGAATTGAAAGAGACCACAACTTCGTGGTGGTGACCACGGAGTATCCGCACGAGGAGCTGCGCCCGCACAAGGTCGGCTGGGCGGCGCTGTTCTTCGTGATTGCGCTGTCCATGGTCCTGTTCACCGACATCCGTCTCTCCGTCGCGCTGTTGACCGGCGCGGTCGGCATGGTCCTGTCGGGCGTTCTGGAGGTCGATGAAGCCTATGAGGCCGTGAGCTGGAAGACGGTTTTCCTGCTCGCTTCGCTCATTCCGCTCGGGCTCGCGGTGGAGACCACCGGCACTGCCAAGTGGATCGCCGAGCAGGTGCTGCTCGTGGTCGGCGATATGCCGATCTGGATCATCCAGCTGGCGGTCGCCGTGCTGGCGACCTTCTTTACCCTGGTGATGTCCAACGTGGGCGCCACCGTGCTGCTGGTGCCGCTGGCGGTCAACATCGCCATCGGCGCAGGCGCCAACCCGGCGGTCTTCGCCCTGACGGTGGCCATCGCCACATCCAACTCGTTTCTCATCCCCACTCACCAGGTCAATGCGCTGATCATGGGCCCGGCCGGCTACCGGGTGCCGGACTTCATGAGAGCCGGCGGCATCATGACGGTGCTGTTTCTCGTGGTGACCATGCTGATGATGAATCTGGTCTTTTAGAGGCGGCCGGCTGATGAAAACCCTGATGCGACTCGCGGCGGTCCTGTGCCTGACGCTGATACCCGGCTTCGGATTCACGGCCGAGCACGGCGGGCAGCCGCTCGATCTGACCGATCACTGGGTCGGCCTGTTCTCCATCGCCGTCTTCGTGCTGGCCTACCTGCTGGTGATGGCCGAGGAGTTCACGCACCTGCGCAAATCCAAGCCGGTGATCCTGGCGGCGGGTGTGATCTGGGCGGCCATCGCCTGGGTGTACAACGCGCAGGGAATGCCGCACATGGCGGAAGCGGCCATCCGCCACAATTTGCTGGAATACGCCGAGCTGATGCTGTTCCTGCTGGTCGCGATGACCTATATCAACGCCATGGATGAAAGAAACATCTTCGATGCCCTGCGGGGCTGGCTGATCGCCCGCGGCTTCCGCTTCCGCTCCCTGTTCTGGATCACCGGTCTCCTTGCGTTTTTCATCTCGCCGGTGGCCGATAACCTGACCACCGCGCTGCTCATGTGCGCCGTGGTCCTGGCCGTCGGGGGCGACAACAGCCGCTTCGTGACCCTGGCCTGCATCAACATCGTGGTGGGTGCCAACGCCGGCGGTGCCTTCTCGCCCTTCGGGGACATCACCACCCTGATGGTCTGGCAGAAAGGCATTGTCGGGTTCTGGACCTTCTTTGCCCTGTTCCTGCCATCGGCCCTGAACTTCCTGGTGCCGGCCGCCATCATGTCGATTGCCGTCCCAGACCGGAAACCCGAAGCGGGAGACGGAGCGCCGGCCATGATGCGCGGCGCCCGCCGGATTATCGGTTTGTTTCTGCTGACCATTGCCACCGCGGTGACATTTCACAACTTTCTTCATCTGCCGCCGGTTATCGGCATGCTGACCGGCCTCGGTTATCTGCAGGTTTTCGGCTTTTATCTGAAGAAGACCGCTCACCGTGAGTACGCCCATCGGGACGATGCCGAGCACAATGGTCAGATGGGCGATATCATCAGCTTCGACGTCTTCCGTCCGATCGCCCGCGCGGAATGGGATACGCTGCTGTTTTTCTACGGCGTTGTCGCCTGTGTCGGAGGGCTCGGTTTCCTCGGCTACCTCGGCATGGCCTCAGAGCTCATGTACAACCAGTGGGGCGCAACGGCAGCCAATATCAGCGTGGGTGTGCTATCGGCCATCGTGGACAACATTCCGGTGATGTTCGCCGTGCTCACAATGGAGCCGGACATGCCGGTGGGCCAGTGGCTGCTGGTGACACTCACAGCCGGCGTCGGGGGCAGCCTGCTCTCGATCGGCTCCGCCGCGGGCGTCGCCCTGATGGGGCAGGCCAGAGGCAAGTACACCTTCTTCGGCCACCTTAAGTGGACCCCGGTCATTGCGCTCGGCTATGCCGCGAGCATTTATGGGCACCTGTGGGTAAACGAAGGGTATTTCTGATTCGTCTCTTACGGTTGGTTTGTGACCGGAGCGGCCGGGGGCGGCTCGACGCAAGGCTCAGCCGGCCGGCGAACCTTTGAGCTCCGCCACATTGCCCTCCGGGTCGGTGACATAGATGGACGGGCCTTCGCCTTCGGCACCGTAGCGCGACGCGACGGGGCCGGCGGTGATGCCGTGTGACTCCAGCTCGCTGCGAATGGCCTGCTCGTCGAACGGCTCGACCCGGAAACAGAAGTGATCGAGGTTACGGCCCTCGACGCCCGGGGCCGCCCCGCCGGCGCGGCCGAGCTCGCCATCGACGGGCACGAGATCGAGAAGCGAGCGACCGGCGCGCAGCTGTACCAGGCCGATGGCATCCTGCCTGCGCTCGACCGTGCAGCCGAGTACGTCGCAATAGAAGCGAAGCATGCGGTCCAGGTCGACGACGCGCAGGACGAGGTGGTCGATTTCACGGATGTGGATCATGGATGGTCTTTCGAGTTGCGGAGCACCAACTCCTGGTGACAGGGGCGGCACATTGGCATTTCAGGCACCTATCCGGGTCTTATGGTGCATGCGCCGCATATCCAAGCCAATTATTACAGCGTCCGAGTCCCTCAAGCTGTGCATTTTTACCGAATCTCCAGGCAGGCGGCAAACCCGCCGCGATTGAACTGTGGCTGCCGCGATATCGGTGTTTCTCGCTAATAGGATGCAGGCGCCGTATAGCGCGTGTTTTCTGTCTGCAGACACGGCGCGGTATGGCGTCGTTCGATAAAGAGAATTCGGCTGGTGCAGTCATGTCCAAGCGGATAAAGATGCATCTATGACGGCTCGAGCGGTCCAATATGCGTTTCTGGCGTTGTGGCTCCATCCTTTCCCGGAAAGCCAGTCAGACGGCGGCGGGCAGGTGAGCCAGCGAGGAGCGCTTCGGCCTGCCTACGGAGAACAAGGAGAGAAGAACCCGGCCCTTCAGCGTAACACGGCCCAGGGATTGGCGCGGCGCCGGTCAAGTCGGGTTATGCCGCGCCTTCCTGCGCTCGCCAGTGCCTGCCGGAATTCCTCTGTGGTCAGGGCCCGGTCGAGCGGCCGGTAGTCGGCGGCGCGGTAGCAGGGGTGGTATTGATCCATAAGGTTGACATAGGTATTCGGCGAGATCTCGGCGGCCAGAAAGGCCATGATCGCCTCAGTTCCGTCGATGTCGCCGGGCAGGACGAGGTGGCGCACCAGCAGGCCGCGTTGGGCGATGCCGCGGTCGTCGAGTTGTAGGTCACCCACCTGGCGGTGCATTTCCCTGACCGCGGCGAAGTTGACCTCAACGTAATCGCGTACCTTGGAATACTTTCGGGCGATGCGCGAATCACCGTATTTCATGTCGGGCATGTAGATGTCGATGATGCCGTCGAGCAGGGCGAGGGCCTCGGGACTGTCATAGCCGCCCGTGTTGTAGACCAGCGGCAGGCGCAGGCCCTGTGGTGCGGCGATGTGGACGGCGGCGATGATCTGGGCCACGACGTGGCTGGGGGTGACGAAGTTGATGTTGTGGCAGCCTTGGGACTGCAGCCGGAGCATGATGCTTGCGAGCTCGTGGGGGCTTGCTTCTCGGCCCTGACCCTTCTGGCTGATCTCCCAGTTCTGACAGAACACGCACCGCAGGCTGCACCAGCTGAAAAAGATAGTCCCCGAGCCGTTCACCCCGCGCAGGGGATCTTCTTCACCGTGATGAGGTCCGTAGCCGTGGACGACAGCCCGCTCGCCGGTGCGACACACGGCGCCCTGGATTGTCTCGAGACGGTTCACCCGACAATAGCGGGCGCACAGGTCGCAGTCCGCCAGATGCTGCCAGGCCTGCGCGGACCGGGCTTTCAGCTCGCCATTTTCCAGCAGCCTGAGGTACGCGGGCGCGAACGCGGCTGTCGGGTTGCGGTCCTCCATGTCCCTGTGCCTGATGCGGCGCTTGCAATGAGTGTCAGATCATCCACAGTGTAGCAGAGGGTATTGGGCTTTCGGCCGGTATCCGGGGCAGCAGTTTCTCACGTACCGCGGGTGGCGACATAACGTGATCGCTCGGAGGGGTGTGGAAGGACGCGATGCGCGATGAGCAGTGTGTAGCGTTCCTGCAGTGGGTCCTGCCGCAACTGCATATGCGCTGGCCAGGCTTTCGCAAGGTGCGGGGCCAGGTCTGCAAGCGTCTTCAGCGGCGCATAAGGCAGCTTGGCCTGGAGAGCGTCGGAGACTACCGCCGGTACCTGCTGCAGGATCCCGCGGAATGGAAGGCTTTGGACGCGTTGACGCGCGTCACCGTTTCGCGTTTCTACCGCGACAAGATGGTGTTCAGGTATCTGGCCGAGGCGGTGTTGCCGACCTTGGCGCAGCAGGCCCTGACGAGGGGGCGGGATCGTCTGTTGGTGTGGAGTGCCGGGGCCGGGGCCGGGGAGGAGCCCCACACCCTTTCCGTGGTCTGGCATCTGCAGTTGCAGCCGCGGTTTCCCTGTCTGCGACTGCGCGTGATCGCCACAGACGCCGATGCCCACATGTGTCGGCGGGCCGAGCAGGCCTGTTATCCTTATAGCAGTATCAAGAACCTGCCCGCCGAGTGGCGGGACAGGGTCTTTACCCGGCAGGCGGACTGCTATTGTCTCAAAGCCGCTTACCGGCACGACGTTGATTTCAGGGTCCAGGACATCCGTCAGGCCACGCCGGCGGAGCGCTTCGACCTGCTGCTCTGCCGCAATCTGGTGTTCACGTATTTCGCCGAGGAGCTGCAGCGCAGGCTGCTCGAGCGCATGAAGACGCGGATGAACGCGGGCGGGGCGCTCGTCATCGGCATCCACGAAGCACTGCCCTCGCGAGTGGAAGGTTTTGGTGTCTGGTCCGAGCGGCTGCGGGTCTTCCGACGTGAATGAGCCGGCACGGCGCGGGTAACGATTTTGGATGGGCGGCTGCCTCAGGCTGTCTGCATCATGGCCGGACCCCGGTAGCCCGGATGCAGGCCGAAGGCCGGAATCCGGGGGGAGCCGCTATGGCGCGGTTGCCCCGGATTTCGCTTCGCTGCATCCGGGCTACGGGTGGATCAGAGCGAAAGCGTGTAGCCTGGATGCAGGCCGAAGGCCGGAATCCGGGAAGGGAGTGGTGTGTCGCCGTTTGCCCCTACGTGATGGCTTGGACTTCCGGAGTGTGGGGGACGCTCAGAATGCGGGTCCGGTGGTCAACCCATGAATGAACACGTGCATCATAAGGGCGGTTTCCGGTCGGGATTCACGGCGGCGCGCCTCCAGTACGAAGCCAGGACGCGAGCCGGGGTGAAATCTACAACCCAGGTGAATGCCTCCCATGCGCCCGGAGGATCGCATGGCAACAGCGGTTCCCCGGTTCGGATTCATGGGACTACTGGATCTGTCATGCGTGTGCCCGTGTTGCTGCTATTGTTGATATGTCTGGTTTGTGCGGATGCGACCATGGCCCAGTCAGCCGACACAGTCAGGTTACCGACACCGACGAGGGCCGGTGAGGTCTCGCTGGAAGAGCTGTTGGCTACGCGCCGTTCGTTGCGGGAGTATCCCGATGCGCCGCTGACCCTGGAGGAGCTGGGGCAACTGCTGTGGGCCGCACAGGGGTTCACCCATCCGCGCGGATTGCGGACCGCACCCTCAGCGGGCGCACTTTACCCGCTGGAGCTGTACGTGGTTGCCGGTGACGTGCA
>JASFKW010000050.1:0-23479 GCA_050118435.1 Gammaproteobacteria bacterium
CGCCGCGGGTCCGAGGTTTCTGAACGGCACAAAAAAGCGGCCTTGGGCCGCCGAATTCTGCATCGAGCTTTTGTAATCAATTTGTTTTAATCTGCAGGGTGACTTTATCGACACCGACTGTAAAAGTGGACTGGGTATTTAAACAACCTCGGGGTATTTCCACGTTTACATGCGACGGCGCGAGATTACCCGGCCCGGTTTCTGTATTTCCGAACCAGATCGGAACTACGTTCAAAGTGCTCGTGTCCTCCAGCAATAGACCACCGAAAAATACCACCACTCTATCTATATTCATCAATGTAACGGCACCGTTAGCGTCCTCGAACCTGGCGGTGCCTACGGCGCTTCCGTCGGACGCCGTGGTCACGTCAACGTCTAGCCTGTCTCCTTTTTGACCGGGGCCGATACCAGGGCAAAAAGAAGGTGTGTCATCCATGGTTCGGTTCTGCGCTCGAATCTTTATGTCCATAGCTTCTTGACCAGCAGCTTGAGCGGCCATACCGGCACTCAGGGAGCCGGCGGCCAATAAGGTGATCGCAAGCTCCTTCAGTCGATTGCTCTTGCTCACAACAGACCTGTCTTCTCGCTTTGTGGGAATTGATTCCATTCCATCCTCCTAACATCATGGTTTCGCATCAGGACGGCACAAGCCGAAATTCTGGAACACTAGGTACGCCAACACAAACTACTCGCCCATCCCAGCAAACGCCATCGGGGTTTTTCCGCGATCACGTCCTGTTGCGGTGGCTCCAAAAAGCCGTTCTCGGAGATTGAGGAACGCCTGTATCACCGGTTTCAACCAGTAGCCTGGTGTTCGCGATAGCGAACGACCCACCTTCTGTCGCATATGGGAACGAGGAGGTCCAGCTGGAACACCGCTTGGGTGAGAACAAAACCGCGACTGAAGCTGCTATCCTTGCGGATACTGCGCCGAGAGTTACGCTGCTCACCTCCGCCCGAGTATTCTGATCGTGCGGATCCATCGGATGCTCTTGAGAAAATCTCGACGGCTTTTGCTTCAAACGCTACGGTTTTTTCAACACGTCAGCCCGTCGGTTTGTGACTTTCGCTTTCAACCTGAACAGGGGGTCTGGGCGAGAGCAGTGCCATCGGAGCGGAAGCGATCGTCAGGCGATTGCTGAGCCTGTGAAGTGAGAGGCATCAACCGTACAGGGACGGAGGGATCATTCGGCGATCCGGCTCCGTCCCCTTTACGCTTAGCTGCAAAGATCCGCGGGAGGAGCGAACGGTAACAGAATCGCGTCGATGGGATAGATCACCCAGCGAAAACCTCCTATACCCTCCACCGTTATGCTGGCCGGGTTGTCATTCGCAGCGCCTTGTACATAAAGGCCCTCGCTGTTGACGCCGGTGCTCACTGCGTCGCCGTTGACCGTCTGAATGGGGCTTGACCTCAGCAACTTATACTTGGACCGGATAGTACCCAGCACAGCATGGTGAGAAAGGACAGCGGCGAGGGCATTGCTGTCTCCCACCGGTATGTCGATCAGGCGGGTGGCGAGATCAAGCGCATCAGTGCAACCCAGCGCCTGCGCAGTCGCCTCGAACACGTCGTCGGTCGGCGCAAAAACTGTGGCGTGGTTACTGTCCAGTACCGGTGTGAGCCCTGTGGTATCGAGGGCGAATTTGAGCGTCGCGAAGCCGTTAGCTTCCAGTGCATCGGATATTTTGGGGAATTTGTAATGCCTGTGCCCGGCCTCAGCCGGTGGGGAGACTAAAATTGCCGTCACCGCCAGCACCATCACCAGCGCGACCATCACGGCGAACAATCCGCCACCCGCTTTCAGTTCGCTCAACTCTTGTCTTGCTTTCATGATCTGATCCTCCCGTTCCAATTAAAGAAGTTGTCCTGGGGTAACCGACTCCGTGAAATACTCCCTCGGTTGCGGAGCTGGCGGCGGTCGCGAACGCCCTGGCCACCACAGCAGAGCATAGCGCGTGTATAACTCGTGTCAAGCATTAGTGTACAAGTACTGCATCAGATTCGGCGAAATCTTTCCTGGCGGAAGAATGCAACGGAGGGGACGCAAAAGATATTCTGCGGGACTCGTAACGGCTTTCTAGGTCAATCGCGCCCGCTACGCCTAAGCGTCCGGCTCGGGCCGCTTTTTCTCGTTTAGTGGCTGGCTATATTAGCGATGGCTCAAGTGCGGTGTTTGCGCGTTAATTGCCGTTCAACGCCGTCGTGATCTACTGCGGTTGTTGGGAATGGCAACGGGCAACACAGGCCAGAACGATTGTTCATCGAGAAACAAGAACGGCGGCCAAAGCCGCCGTCTCTGTGGATAGTGCGTCAAAAGTTACCCTACGTTCGTGCGTCTGGCTATCCCAACTAGGCTAAGCAAACCCGAACCGAACAGCCAAACGGCAGCAGGTACCGGCACGACCGTTGGCGAGTAGGCGGCGAACGCTCCCGAAATGGGATTCTGCACCATGTTAGTCACATCGAATTTGGCCGTCTTGGCATAATTTGTCGCCGTCGTATCCAAAAACATAAAATAGGATGACTGACCTGGTAACAGACCATCAGCCGGGTCGGTTGAGAAAACATCAAAATCAAAGTTTACAAACGATTCTAAGATGCCGGAAAACCGGGTGGCATCACTTGGTGCGGTATCGCCTAAGCCATCAATACGCCAATTGGCATTGTACTCCGGTGAAACGAAATCACCGATGCGGAAGCTGCCAATGGCACCTGCAGATGTCGGGTGGTTTTGAACTCGCCAGTAAAAATCGAGCGTATTATCGACGGACGACCTAACGATTCTTTGCTGCACTTGACCGGTAATGTTCCCCAGCCCGGATCCGGCCGAGAATGAAAACGGGATCGCTTCATCGATAATGATCGTTCCTGCAAGTTGCGGATTGGCAGCGACGGTCGTACCCGGAAGAGCGACCCCTGTGTCGCCAGGATTGAGCACGACGGCTTGCACCGAGAGAGCGGACAAACCAAAAACGGCAGCGACTAACACTTGGCTGGTTATCGTAAGGCTCGGTCTCATATTTCTCTCCTGAAATGCAAAAAAATTTTATTTGTCAGAATGACTATTCATGTCTCAGGCAAAATAATCTTCGATCATCACGGGCAACACTGTGATCCGCTTCACTGGTATTGTTCGTTTGATCGACGAGCCTTCAGAAGTGTGAACCATTCTGCCCGTAAAGGGGATCACGCTGGGCACGAATGCGCCGGAACACCTGTAGTGCTGCGCGAAGAGTCGCTGAAAGATTCTGCGACGCAGCATTAAAGAAGCCAGCGCCAGTTGGACGTTGGATCGTCGCTAGCCGGCGGAGGAGTTCGACCAGCGACGCACAACGCAGCATTCGCTGCGCCACCAGCCTACGTGATTGCTGAATCAGGGCGCGAATGAATTCTGTATTGACGATTTTACCCCTGCCGGGGCACAGCCGGCCTGACTACTCGCTGCTGCCGGCAGGCGGCTTCCAGTTGGCCCCGGCACCGAGCTCGATGCGTTGGTGTGTCGGCTGACCATCGAGCAAGTCAAGTACCTCGTCGACCAGCCCGATGGCCACTTTGAGCGCGTCCTGTATGGTGGTTGCGTCGACCATAGACAGGTCACCACGTAGCAGTAGGGTCAAGAATGATCGCACCTGTGCGGTCCGCTCCGTCGCTGTGGCAAAATTTTGATTTGATACTTGCATGCGCCGCTCACAGATAGGGAATCAAGGGATTGGTTTCTCAAGAGAAAATACGTGGCTGCGGGTAGTGCTCTACTAAAGCCGTCCGGAGACAAAAAGCACCCCGCGGGAGCAAAGAGCTGATGAAACGACATCCAGTGATACAATTGGCGTGCCATTCTCAGTTAGTATCTGATCCTAAGTTGTTTTTTTTCGGCGTGGAGGGCAAGTCCCCGCTCACATCGGCGCGACCCGTTGCCATATTGCAACGGTGCGACTACTGCGAACCGGTAACTGACTGATCGACTGCCGAGGTTGGGGGCGTCGTCAACTCACAGTTGTTGCCTTCGGCACTCGTGGAAAAGGGCCTGGTTCTGCGCACGATCCAGGTCTAGTTCGACAAGATCGAGTTGGTGATCTGGCGCGACCCGCATCTGAATGCCGCTTTTTGCAGCAGAGTTGCCGTGCCTCGGCAATGGAAATCCCTCCGATCCGGGGCCACTGAACGGTGAAAACCGGCCAGAACCTGCCCTTCCCAGACGGCTACCGAAGGGCGGAAACGCAGCTAATTGCCGTTCGAATTGCTGATGCGGTAGACAGTCACACAAAAGAACGCTGGCCCAAGTGGCCTCATTGGGGCCTCCTTTGTTGTCAAGATCCATATTGGCTCATCGAAAGCTGTGGTCCGGCCCATCCATTTACATGTGCTGAAGGGGCTTCTGTTAAAATTGTAATCGACAAACTGCATTACGGACGCTCAGCGATCAGTGACCCCTTGATTGAAAAAATGGCCACTCACCTGTCTGGTGAGTGGCCTATTTGTGAAAATCTGACGAGAAGTTAATCCGTATCGATACGCACGACAGTCAGGCCAAGTAGACCGCCTGCGTCGCTGTGCGAAACTGCACCAAGGTGTTTTGTGCCGGTAGCCAGCCCCGTCCAAGCGACATCAATCGTCTCGGTAGCGCCGAGAGTTGCAGAGGCCGGAGCAGTGACTGTCATGTTGCCACTATCGCCCCCAACGGCCCAGCTGAACAGCGTGTAATTAGCATCCGGACCATCAGTCTGAAAGCCATGGACAACAATGGTGTAAGTACCAGCAGCCGGTGACAAGACATTGATCTCTTCAGTCGAGGTGCCTGACCCGCTCCCGCCGACAAACCCACCACCGGGACCAAAGACATACAGGTCAAGGTCATCGTTCCCATCGGTGTAGTCATCGAAAAGGGCGAAACGCGCGTAAGCAGAGCCGGTGGGGACGTCAAACATATAGGAGGTGACTCCGACTCCCATGCTCAGAGCGGTACTGATGTTATCGGCGGGATCATCCACCACAGTATCCGCCTGCATATCTGCCGGCACCAAGCCATGTGCACCAGCAGTGTATGGACCAGAGTAACCAAACGTCAGGTCGAAACTCAGTGAGCCGTCTGCACCTGTGCCCATCACCTCATCAGGCGCGGCTAACGGATCGCGCTTCACGGCGATCGGACTGCGCACGCTGTGTGGTCCGTGCCACCACGTCAGCGAGCCGAAAGTCCACTCCCCGAAGGTGGCTCCAGGTAAGGTGGTGAAAGTCACATCATAGTCTGCAGATTCCCCTGCATCCAGAGTCAGCGAAGACGGTGAAACGGCAATGCTTACACCTGGAGGCGCAACCGCAGACACGTTGTAGGTCGCAGTTCCCGGGGTGACGTTGGTGACAGTTCGGGTAACCGTTTGAAAACCGACCAGGTCGGCAACGCCGATCGATGGGTGATTCAGGTCGCTAGGATCTGTTGAGTAACCTTGGCTTTCCAGAAAGTCGCAAGTGCTCTGTGAGATATTTGCCGGGTTGTTTCCGCACAGGAAAGCCAGATAATCAAGAAAACCGGCGTCATACACGAGGCCCGGATCCACTGACGGGTTGGGGTTCAAGTGCCCCGAGCCCATGTCAAACGGATCAGCCAGAGTAATACCGTCTTCTTTCTTCACGTCCTGGGAGGCAGTCGTCATGAGGGCAGACTTGGCTTCGGCAGGACTCCACTCCGGATGCGCCTCCTTGAGCAACGCAAATACACCGGCAACGTGGGGACTCGACATGGACGTACCAGAGATGGCCTGGAACAGCTGCCCGGGCGAACCCAGGAACGGTGTCGGCGAATTGGCGGCCAGGATATTCACACCGGGCGCGGTGATATCGGGCTTGATGATGTCCAGCGCACTGCCGTTCGGGCCGCGCGAAGAGAAAGTGGCCATGTCAGGAGCAGGGATTGTGGTGAAGACGCCGCCGTTGATCTTGGCCCTTGCTTCTGATGCCGTGTCAATATAGGCCTTGATGGCGACACCATCCGTGTTGGTGATGTGGACGGCGGGTGTCCAGTGATTATCCGTGTTCAGGGTCTCGATGGCGCTTGCGTTGTAGAGGATCGTGCCAGCGCCGCCAGCCATGTAAACGGCACGGCTCTTATCCACGCGTGCAATGACGCCACGCAGGCAGAGAACGATCTTACCGGAGACCACCGAGGGGTCCAGCTCGCCCGGCTCACAGAGCTCAGAACCTGCATCCTCTGCATCCACCAACGGCAGTTCGTCCGTATCGCCCGTGACAGAAGCGCCGAAGTACTCCCAACCGTCCGAGGAAAATGCTGAGCCCCGGAAGGTGCGGTTCTGGGTGCTTGCACCGACGGAGGTGAGCCAGGGATAGGCGGCACTGGTTTGGGCGCCGGGGCCCGAGTTGCCATTAGATGTGGCGATAAACACCCCGGCATCGGCGGCAAACAGGAAAGCGATATCATCTGCGTTCAGGGCGGTGGCGCTGGAACCGATCGAGTAGTTGATCACGTCCACGCCATCGGCAACGGCCTGGTCGATGGCGCGCGTCAGGTCCGAGACGGCACAGCCGGCGTCTGCCCAGCAGGCTTTATAGGCTGCGATGCGAGCACGCGGTGCGATGCCACTGACAGTTTCCCGATCAACGCCGAAGGTAGAGGCCGGCACACCCGCGTTGCCGCCAGCCGCGCTGGCAGTACTGGAACCGTGACCGTCAGCATCACGGGGAGATAGGTAATCACCCGATAAATTAATGTCGCGGTGGCTAAAACCATCCTTAAAGTAGCGAGCGCCGATCAGCTTGTTGTTGCAGTCGTCCTGGGACCACCGCTCGCCGGATTGGCAGTCTCCATACCAATCTGCTGGAGGTGAACCGTAAGCTCTTGTACGCTTACCACTGTTTCCGGGGCGGTCCGTCAGGTCTTCCTGGTCAGAGAAACTGGGGTGCTCCGGCCAGATGCCAGTGTCGATAACGCCGATGATCACATCTTCGCCCTCATAGCCCATGTCCCAAAGTCCGCCCTCAGCCGTCAAGCCGAGGAAGTCTGGAGTGTTGTCCGTCTCCAGCTGACGCAGCACATCGGGCTGTACGCTAACCACGCCTGGTTGGGCTGCCATGGATGCCGCCTGTTCGCTGGTCAGGACAGCCGCGAAACCGTTGAAGGTGTAGCTATAGCTGTAAACCTTCTTGTCGCTGGCGCCAACTGCTCTGAGCGCAGCATCGTGCCGCGAGGCGAGATGCGCTACATATCCTCTCACGGAGGCGCTGTTGGGATTGATTTTCTGAGCTTTGCCAGGCTTGGTGGCGGGCAGTCCAGCAATGCCACCTTCATAAGCCACGACCGGATCATCAGCCATCCTGATAATGTAAACCGCGGCCTCTGCCTTTGCTCCCAAGACATTTTTCAGTTCAGTGTCTGGAACCCGCAGACCAGTTTCCTCGGCAACGGCGGTGCCGGCGAAGATCCCCACCGCGAGGGTCATTATCGAAAATACGTTAAAAAATGCACGTTTCATATTGTTACCCCTTTCCTTGTAGTTTGACTTCGGAGATCTGATTAGGACAGATTCTTCTCAATCCGGAAGTCCTTCATCTCTTCTATTGACTGACCTCGGACTATGGTTCTCGGAACCACAGGTTGACTTCGCCGATGGTGTGCTCGAAGGGAGCCTGCAGTCTCCTAGACTCGTATTGATCCCCTAATCTGGAGGTTCGTGCATTGCACATATTGTGAGCCGCCATTGTCGTGTCTCACTCAAGCGGGCGCGCCATCAATACACTTATAGTCGGTGTGGGGCCTGCCGCCCATAAGGTTGTCCACTATGGGCATCCTAGAGGAATACCTGACACCGGGAGTAGGAGTCAAATGCAGTCATCCTTGCATTGCTATCTTTCTTTGCTGACCGGACGGTTACGCACCTGGTCGATCAGGGGATCTCCAGTGGCAACCTGATTATCGACTGGGTCGTCTACGCCAAACGCGCGTTTGCCGGACCCGCTGCCGTCTTGGCCTACCTGTCGCGCTATACGCATCGAGTCGCTATCGCCAACAGCCGATTGATCGCATCACACTCGGTCAGGGCACCGTTTTACCCATGGCGGCGAGATGCGCTCTCTTGCGTTCACCGACAACCGCAAAACAGCTGCTGTTGCAAGCCAATTGGGTTGGCAAGGCGCAGTTCTCTTCCCGTGACGCGTCCCTTTGCCAAGCGGTACCGGCGCGGTGACGCCGGGCAGGACCAGATAGATCAGACCGCCGCTCGCCACCACGATGCCGAGCCAGGTCAGCCAGTGGGGTCGTTCTGCCTGGATCAGGCCATAGCCGATCATGGTGATTTGCACCTCGCCGAACAGGATCAGCGCGCCGGTGCCCGCCGCCAGCGAAATGTAGGCGAAGGAAAAGCAGATGGCATAAATAAACAGGAACGAGGCCGACAGCAGATCGGGTCGGGGCGGAACCACCGGTTCGCGAGTCCGCAGCAGCAGCCAGAGGCCGAGCGCGCCGGTGGCCAGCCTGACGGTGGTGAAGCTCGCAGGGTCGATGGCACCGTCGCCGAGCGCCATGCGGCACAACACCGAATTGGCGGCGAACGCGACCACGGTGAGCGCAGTCAGCAAGAGGATTTGCATCAGACAGTGTTCCCGAGCCCCGGAGCGTGGCGCCTCGGTACTCTATACTGGGTGGGAGAGGTCGTGAAGCAGGAGGCGGAAAATGGCATTCAGCGAGGAGACCGTGCAGCGGGTCTGGGACAACGCCCGGGCCGTGTCCGACAGGGATCCCACAGAGTGGCGCAAGGACGAATGCGGTGCCTGGATGAGGCGCGACCACTATGACAGCGAGGCATCCGAGCTCGGCTGGAAAATTCAGGACCTCTCCGCCGGCGGCGACGCCGGCATAGAGCAGCTTCGCGCATTCCAGCGCGACAACTCCTTCGACCCGGCCGCGCGAAAGCCGCACTGCCGGATGACCGCCGACCGGGAGGACGTGGCGCCCACGGCCAGGGTTGATGTCCCGCGCAACCGGCCGGTGGACTGAGTCCGTGGCTGGCGATGCACGGCCCATGACCGACCCCACCCCGAACGGCGAATCCCAGGGCGCCTTCGCCGCCCAGCTGAGCTGGCCCGAGCTGGAGCGCCGCGTGGAGGCGGGCGCGCTCGCCGTGCTGCCGATCGGCGCAGCCTGCAAGGCGCACGGCCCCCACCTGCCGATGAACGCCGACTTTCTGCAGGCCGAGTGGCTGGCGCAGGCGCTGGTGGAGCGCGCCCGCGTGCTGGTCTGGCCCACGGTTAGCTATGGCTACTACCCGGCGTTCAGCGACTACCCGGGCAGTGTCAGCGTGAGCCGCGCGACCTTCCAGAGCCTGGTGGAGCAGATATTGGCGGACATCTGGCGCACCGGTGTGCGGGGGACGCTGATCCTGAACACCGGCATCAGCACCGTCGAGCCGTTGCGGGCGGCCGCGGATGCGGCCCCGCCGGAGCTGCGTATCGGCCTGGCCAACCTGTACGAGGGGCCGCGGTGCCGCAGCGTCGTCGAGGCCATCCAGGAACAGCCTTTGGGCGGACACGCCGACGAGCTGGAAACCTCCATCCTGCTGGCCATTGATCCGCAGCAGGTCGCACTGGATCAGGCGCGCGTGTGGACGCCGGCCGCCATGGCCGCCGAGGGTCCCTTCAGCCGCAGCGATTCTCAGAGTCCGCGTTTCTCCCCCTGGGGTGTCTGGGGCGATCCGACGCTCGCCCGGGAGGAGAAGGGGCGCAAACTGCTGGTGGCGATGCTGGAGGACACCCTCGCCGGGCTCGAGGCCCTGAGGGGCGGGGAATGAGTGGTGGTCGGGCTGCAACGCAGGTGGGATGACAGACCGCATCCGCGTATCAGTCCCGGCGCCGGGACGGGGGAATATCAAAATTCGCTAATTGATTTGACTCAAGGCAGACGTGCTGGCCATGGTCTACGCTTTTTTTGTGTTCCGGCCGCGTGGCTCCGCGGTGCTTGCGGGATGGGGGCAGGTCGGGCACCAGCAGCGTTTCCGGTTCCGGTCGACGTTGTGGAGGAGAGGAGATGAATCTGTCAGGGATTCTTGTGGTGTCGGCGCCGGCGCACATGGATGCTGTCATCCATGCCCTGCGGGGCCTTTCGGGCGTCGATGTTCATCAGCAGGATCGCAGCCGCGGGCGCCTCATCGTGACCCAGGAAGCCCCCTCCGTCGGAGCGGCAGCCGAAGGGCTGCAGCGCATCAAGGTGCTTCCGCACGTCATCACGGCCGAGCTGGTCTATCACCGCTTTGACGAAGACGGCGAGCCACTCGCGGACGGCGCGGGCACTGTCAAAAACCCGCCGGCAGCCGGGGAAGAGGACCCTGCCGCCGGACCCGAGCCCGTGAAGCGGACCGGCGGCGCCGCGACAGCAAAGCGGAAGGAGGGATGAGATGGGAATCAATCGTCGTGACTTCGTCAAGTCGAGTGTGGCGGCCGCCAGCGCAGCGGCCGTGGGTTTTCCCCTGAGTCGGAGCGCCCTGGCCAAGGTCGAGGAGGCGGAGGCCGGCTGGCGATGGGACAAGGGTGTGTGCCGGTTCTGTGGCGTAGGCTGCGGCATCATGATCGCGACCAAGGACGGACGCATCGTGGCGAACAAAGGCGATCCCGACGCGCCGGTCAACCGCGGTCTCAACTGCATCAAGGGGTATTTCAACGGCAAGATTCTCTACGGCAAGGACCGGCTGACGCAGCCGCTGATGCGCATGAGCGGCGAGAGCTTCGATAAGAAGGGCAAGTTCAGGCCCGTGAGCTGGGAGCAGGCGCTCGACGAGATGGAACGCCAGTGCAAGCGGGCGCTCAGGGAGAAAGGGCCCACCGGGGTGGCGATTTTCGGCTCCGGTCAGTACACCGTTCAGGAAGGCTACGCGGCTGCCAAGCTCATGAAAGCCGGCCTGCGCAGCAACAACATCGATCCCAACGCGCGTCACTGCATGGCCTCGGCCGTGGCCGCCTTCATTCAGACATTCGGGATCGATGAGCCGGCCGGTAATTACGACGACATCGAGTATACCGACACTATGGTGCTGTGGGGCGCCAACATGGCGGAGATGCACCCCATCCTCTGGTCACGGATCGCTGACCGGCGGCTCACGGATGACAGGGTCCGTGTGGTCAACATCAGCACCTTCCACAATATGTGCTCGGAGCTGGCCGATCTGGAGCTGATCATCAAGCCGTCGAGTGACCTGGCGATCCAGAATTACATTGCACGCGAGATCGTCGAGCGCGATGCGGTGAACAAAGAGTTTCTCGACAAACACTGTGTGTTCGCCACCGGCCCCTACGACATCGGCTATGGCATGCGCGCCACGCAGGAGTATGCGTTCCCCGCAGAAAAGGATATTCAGGCCAAGCAGAAGGAGGTCGTTCTCGACAAGTACGAAGCTATCGCCCAGCGCCGCAAGCCCGGCCAGAAAGTGGCGCAGGACAACGCCAAGACTGCCGGCAAGCACTGGATGATCAGCTTCGAAGACTTCAAGAAGGCGGTCGAGCCCTATGATCTGGACTTCGTCGCCGAGCTGGCCAAGGGCGATCCCGACGAGCCGCTGGATGAGTTCAAGGACAAGCTGAAACAGCTGGCGGACCTGCACATCGACCCGAAGCGCAAGCTGGTCTCCTACTGGACCATGGGCTTCAACCAGCACCAGCGCGGGACCTGGGTGAACGAGCAGGTCTACATGAATCACCTGCTGCTGGGCAAGCAGGCGCAGCCCGGCAATGGTGCCTTTTCGCTGACCGGTCAGCCGTCGGCCTGCGGAACGGCGCGCGAGGTCGGGACCTTCGCCCATCGCCTGCCCGCGGACATGGTGGTGTTCAACCCCGCGCACCGGGCCCGTAGCGAGGAGCTCTGGAAGCTGCCGACCGGCACGCTGAATCCGAAGACGGGCAGCCACATCACCAAGATCATGCGTGACCTCGAGGACGGCTCGGTCAAGTTTGCCTGGATCCAGGTCAACAACCCCTTCCAGGCCACGGCCAACGCCAATCACTGGATCACGGCCGCCAGGGAAATGGACAACTTCATTGTCTGTTCGGACGCCTATCCGGGTATCTCTGCCAAGGTGGCGGATCTGATCCTGCCCTCGGCGATGATCTTCGAAAAATGGGGCGCCTATGGGAACGCGGAGCGGCGCACCCAGATGTGGCGCGAGCAGGTGCCTCCGCCGGGCGACGCGCGCACCGACGTCTGGCAGGTGCTCGAGCTCTCCAAGCGCTTCAAGCTGAAGGAGGTCTGGGGCGAGCAGCCGGTGCCCGGACTGGAGGCCGAGGGCTTCGAGGCCGGCAAGCTGCCGGACGTCCTGGCGCAGGCCCGTGACATGGGCTACGACCCTGAGATGACCCTCTACGAGGTGTTGTTCGAAACGCCAGCCAACAAGGCGTTCAAGTGGCCGGACCCCGTGGCCAAGGGGCACGACAATCACACCGTCAGCCAGCTCGGGGTGGACTGGTTCGTCGAGAAGGCGTTGTTCGAGGAGTACGCCCAGTTCGGCCGCGGTCACCAGCACGACCTGGCTCCGTTCGACATGTACTACCGGGACGATGTGCGCGGACTGAAGTGGCCGGTGGTCGATGGCAAGGAAACCCCCTGGCGCTTCAACGAAGCCTATGACCCCTATGTCAGCGAGGGCAGCGGGATCGAGTTCTACGGCAAGGCGCTGAAGGCGATTCCGAGCGGTGACCTCGACGGCATCACCGACCCGGAGAAGGTGAGCCTGGCGGGCAAGGCCAAGATCTTTTTCCGCCCCTACGCGGCGCCGGTGGAGCAGCCGGACGAAAGCTATCCCTTCTGGATGTCGACCGGCCGGGTGCTGGAGCACTGGCACAGCGGGACCATGACCCGCCGCGTCCCCGAGCTGCACCGCGCGGTTCCCTCGGCGCAGGTGTTCATCCACCCGCAGGACGCGAGAAAGCTGGGCCTCGCGCGCGACGATCTGGCCTGGGTCGAGTCACGGCGCGGCAGATTCAAGGCGGTGGTCGAGACCGGCGGACGCAATGGCATGCCGCGCGGTACGGTGTTCGTGCCCTGGTTCGATGAGGCCGTGTTCGTCAACAAGGTAACCCTCGATGCGACCTGCCCGATCTCCAAGGAAACCGACTTCAAGAAGTGCGCGGTCAAGGTCTACAAGGTGTGACGGCGGCATCCGTGCAGGGGGTGAAGGGCGATTGTGGCGGCGTACCGGATGCTTCTAGGGCGAGTCGGTCTGTCGCCCCAGACAGGCCCGTCTGCCCGGACACGCGCCGCACGGTGATTCGCGCCGAGGCGTTGCCTGTGCACGCCGCCTGAATGCAGCGAAGCGGGCGAAAGGAGGGCAAAATGAAGGTGCAAATCCTGGTGACAGCCGCGGGCCTGTGGGCGCTGGCCGGCGGCGCAGCGGTCGGCGCCGAAGGCCTGGAGGCCACTGAGATGGGGCTGAGCAAGACGAGCGTGTTCGAAAGCCCGTCGCCCCAGGCATTCGATTACCGCGACGTGAAACCGCGCGATAGCGCGCCGCCGTCAAAGTCCTATCCGACGGCACCGCCGCAGATTCCTCATGCCGTGGACGATTACCTGCCAATCACGGCGCCGGACGAGAATCTGTGTCTCGAGTGTCACGACAAGCCGAGACGCTGGGACGAGGAACTGCAGAAGGGCAAGGCCAGGCCAATGCCGCGCAGCCACTACACGGACCTGCGCACCCCCGGGAGCGAGCCCGCCCGTAAGCTGCGGGGGGCACGCTTTTTCTGCACCCAGTGCCACGCGCCGGTTGCGGACGTGGAGCTGTTGATCGAGAACGAGTTCGAGCCGGTCTCGGTCGCGGAGTGAGCCGGCTGCGCGTCGAATGGATCCCGGGCGACGCGCCTTCCTGAAAGGCGACCTTCTGAGCGCCGAGGGCCGCGCGCTCGGGCCGGTGCCGCCCTGGCACCGGGGGCGGGCCATGCACGCAGAATGCGCCGCCTGCGCGGCTCCCTGTGTCGGCGCCTGTCCGGAGAGAATCGTCCGGGTCCACCCCCGTGACCATGCCCTGAGCGGCGTACCCTACCTCACCTTCGAGCGGGGTGGCTGCACCTGGTGCGGCGCCTGTGCCGCGGCCTGCCCGCAGGGACTGAGCCGTGCCCCCCGGCGGCCGAAGCTCGGTCGGGTGCACCTCGAGCGGGGGAGCTGCCTGTCCTGGAACGGGGTTGTCTGCATCAGCTGCGCCAGCCGCTGTGTGTACCGCGCCATAAACCGTGATCGGAGCGGCCGGGTCACGCTGGACGCGGAGGCCTGCACCGGCTGCGGGGCTTGCATCGCCGCCTGTCCCGTTCCCGGAGCGCTCGCCTTTCAGGGTGGCGTCGGGGAGAATTGAGCGTGATCTGTACCGCTCTGGAGGAGCTGAATGGAACTGGACGACTTCGAAGCCTCGCTGTCGAAAGACAGCCCGCCGCCGGGGTTGACGCCGGTCCTGCAGGCGCTCTGGTATGAGGCCAGGGGTGATTGGGACCGGGGACACAGGATTGTACAGGAGATTCACGGTGCTACTGCCGCCTGGGTGCACGCGTATCTCCATCGCAGAGAGGGTGACGCGTGGAATGCCGACTACTGGTACGCGCATGCCAATCGCAAGCGGCCCGCCGTGTCACTGGAGGCGGAGTGGCGGAGCATTGTGTCGGAGCTGCTGCGCGAGCAGACCGAGTGAGCCGCGACAGCTTTGTCGGCCGGGCGGATTAAGCCGCTATTCACCCTGACCCGAGTCCGCGGTGCTACGCGCGGGGGCGGGGCGGCCTCAAACGGGCGAGAGGAGCAGGCCGGTGCGCGGCGCGGTCGTGGCGGTTACGGCGGCGCCAGAAAATTCGGCATTGCGTTGCCGGATGTGCGCGCTCTGAGGTCGTCGAGTTCCAACGTGCTCGACCGCGCCTCCCTCTTGTTTGGGCGATTGACCGCCTCAATGCGGCAGCGCGCTGGCGGCTTTCCGCCGCCGCATGACGTCGCAGCCTGGCACGCATGCCAGGCTGTCAGTCGGTGGCGTCGACCGGTTCAATAGGTGGTGCCGAATGAGGTATCCACCGAGTACGCCGGAACGGGGAGCCCCGCGATGCGGCTGCCCTGCGTGACCGGGCCGCCGGGAAACAGCCGGCGCAGCTGCTTTTCGCCGCCCCGGTCGGCGAACGCTTCCCGCAAATCCTCGGCCACTTCCCGCGCGCTTTCCGGGTCACCTTGTTCGAGGTAGCGCGTGCGCAGGAAATCGATCACCTCCCAGTGCGCGTCTGTCAGCGTGAGGCCCTCACTTTTCGACAGCTCCAGAGCCCGCTCGCGGTTCCAGTTCTGGATCTCGAGCTCACGATCCTCCCGGCGGCCGCTGGAGGTATCCGGGTCGTGATCAACAACGACGTGTTTGTCCATGCCTTCCTCCTGTCTCTAATCCACCAAAGCATCTGGCGTGACGAACGTTTCAGACCGCCAGTGCGATCTTTAACTTGTTTCGCCCGAATAGACGCACAATAGGCGTTAACGGTCACAAATTCAACAATGAAACAAGGGGCAATGACAAGCCAGAATCGTTCGCGAAAAGAGGCCGCAACAGCCGGGAATGGCTAAAAAAGTCTGATCCGCTTGCGGCGGGCAGGGCGACGGGCTGCGCCCGGACATCACAGGGATCGAGTCCGGGGTGCGCCCGGGGGCGGCTGGCTTTCCTGCCGTCGGTACGCCGGTCGTCCGTCTCTGCGCCGCGATTGACACGCCCGGTTCGTGCCAAAACAATGCGTCGGGAATTCCTTCACGCCATCGCCGAGGATCGCGGATTGTTGACCCTGCAAAGCCTGTGCGGCCTGGTTGTGTTCGTTGGCATCGCGGCGCTGTTGAGCGAAGACCGGCAGCGGATCCCCTGGCGCACAGTGGCGATCGGCTTTGCCTTGCAGCTGATGCTGGCCCTGTTGCTGCTCAAGCTGCCGCTGTCGAGAACGGTGTTCGCCGCGCTGAACCGGGTGGTGCTGCTGCTCGATGAGGCGACCAAAGCGGGCACCGCCTTTGTGTTCGGCTACCTCGGGGGTGACGCGTTCCCCGTCGAGGTGGGGGACCCGGCCGCCACCTTCGTGCTCGCCTTCCAGGCACTGCCACTGGTAATCGTGGTCAGCGCGCTTTCCGCGCTGCTGTTCTACTGGCGGATACTTCCCTGGGTGGTGAAAAGGCTGGCACGCCTGCTGAGCCGCTCGATGGGCATCGGCGGCGCCCTGGGGCTTGGAGCGGCGGCGAACATCTTTGTCGGGATGATCGAGGCGCCGCTTCTTGTCCGCCCGTACCTGGGCCGACTGAATCGCGCGGAGCTCTTCGCGCTCATGAGCACGGGCATGGCGACCATTGCCGGCACCATGATGGTGCTCTACGCCAGCCTGTTGTCGGAGCTGCGCCCGGATGCGCTGGGACATATCCTGTCGGCATCCGCGATCAGCATTCCCGCTGCGCTGGTGATCGCCCTGATCCTGGTGCCGGGGCCGGCGGCCGAATCGACGGAGGAAATCGAGCTCAGGAGCGAGGCGAGCGGCGCCGTGGACGCCGTGACCCGGGGTGCCCTCGACGGCATGACCCTGATGCTCAACATCATCGCCATGCTCATCGTGTTCGTGGCCCTGGTGGCCGTGGTCAATCTGGTGCTGGGGCTGTTGCCGGAGCTCGGCGGCGAGCCACTCAGTCTCCAGCGGCTGCTCGGCCTGCTTTTCGCGCCCCTGGTGTGGCTGATGGGCATTCCCCTGGACCAGTCGCTGACCGCCGGCGCGCTGATGGGCGTCAAGACCATCCTCAACGAGTTTCTGGCCTATCTGGATCTGGCGGCGCTGCCCGCCGGAGAGCTGCAGGCGCGCAGTCAGCTCATCATGCTGTACGCGCTCTGTGGTTTCGCCAATTTCGGCAGTCTGGGCATCATGCTCGGCGGCATGGGCACCATGGTGCCGGAGCGACGGGCCGAAATCGCCGGGCTGGGATTGAAATCGATCGTCGCCGGCACGCTGGCCACCCTGATGACCGGTGCCTGGGTGGGCGTGCTGGTGTGACGGCGCCGCAGCGCCGTGCATCGGTCCCTGCCGGAGCCGGGCGACCTCAGGTCAAGACGCCGATTCCGCCCCCAGACGGAGACCGCGCGGCAGCAGGCCGCGCTCGACGAACTCGAAGAGGCCCTGCACCAGCAGTGCCAGCGCTGCCGCCGGGATCGCTCCCTGCAGGATCAGAGCAATGTCATCCAGCCGTATGCCGGTGAGGATCGGCTGGCCGTAGCCTCCGGCACCGATGAGCGCGCCGAGCGTTGCGGTACCCACATTGATCACCGCCGAGATCTTGATGCCGGCGAGGATGGAACGCGTGGCGAGCGGCAGCTCCACGATGCGCAGCCTGGCGCGCGACGGCAGCCCAAGTGCCTCGGCCGATTCGACGACGGCCGGCGGGATGTCCTTGAGCCCGGCGTGGGTGTTGCGGATGATCGGCAGCAGGCTGTAGAGAAACAGGGCCACGATCGCCGGCGGGCCGCCGATGCCGAGCAGCGGGATCATGAACACGAACAGCGCCAGCGAAGGAATCGTCTGCAGGATGCCGGCGACGCCGAGGATCAACTGACCGAGACGTTCCCGGCGCGCCGCCAGCACCCCCAGGGGAACGGCCAGGACGATGGCTGCCGAAAGCGAGATCCCCACCAGCACCAGGTGATCGACGGTGTGGTGCCAGAAGCGCTGCCACGGCGTCTGCACCCGGTCGTCGACGTCCAGGCCCAGCGTCTGCTCGAGGAACGCGGCGGCGACCGCGGACTCGTGCTGGCCGTGCAGCTTGACCCGGGCGTTCATCCCGAGCATGGCCTGCGCATCGATGCGGCCGGCGAGCCGCTCGAACAGGGCCGCGACCTCGGGCGCCCGCTGGGCGAGATCGCGGCGGTACAGGACGACGGCGTTGTAGACGGGAAAATGATTCAGGTCGTCCTCGAGCGCGCGCAGCCCGTAGTAGACGATTTCCGCGTCTGTGGTGTAGAGGTCGGTGACGTCCAGGGTGCCCGAGGCGACGCCGCGGTAGGCCAGATCGTGGTCCAGGCCGCGCACGTTGCGGTGTGGCAGGCCGTAGCGTCGCTGCAGGCCCGGCCAGCCGTCGGAGCGGTCCATGAATTCATTGCCGAAGCCCAGCACCAGCTCGGGGTGCTGTTTCAGATCGGAGATCGTGCTTAGGCCCAGCTGCTCGGCCAGCGTCTCCTTGACCCCGATGGCGTAGGTGTTGTTGAAGCCGAGCGGTGCCGTCATCGCCAAGCCGCGTCGCGCCAGCGCCTGGCGCAGCGCTGCATCGCTGTCGGGCTTTTCTTCCGCCAGGATCTCCTGCAGCAGAGTGCCGGTATACTCGGGATAGGCGTCTATGTCGCCGACGAGCAGCGCGTTCCACAGCACCCGCGTGCCCCCAAGCTGGCGGCGGTGCTCGGCATCGGCGCCGGCCGCTTCGGCGAGCTGGCGCAGCATCTCGCCCAGGATGACCGATTCGGTGAACGCCTTGGAGCCGATTGCGATCCGGGCGGCAGTCTCCCCGGCGCCCTGGGCCGGGCTCGCCAGGGTCGACAGACAGACCATCAGCCACAGCGAGCCCAGATGCAGTCGGCGTCTCATCCCAGCACCTCGGCGAGCCGCGCCATGGGCTCGCGCTGGGCGGAAATGAATGCCTCGACGAAGGGCTCGGCCGGTGCACGGGCGAGTTCCTTCAGGCTGCCGGTCTGTACGACGCGCCCCGCCCGCATCAGCACCAGGCGCTGACCGAAGTAGGCGGCTTCGGCGATATCGTGGGTGACCAGCACGACGGTCTTTCCGAGCTCGGCGAAGATGGCCTTGAGGTCCTGTTGAAGCTGGTAGCGGATCATGGGATCGAGCGCGCCGAGCGGCTCGTCGAGCAGCATCAGGTCCGGGTCCAGCATCAGGGCGCGCATCAGGCTGACGCGTTGTCGCTGGCCGCCCGAAAGCTCTGCGGGAAACCGCGTCATCAGCTCCCGCGGCAGCTGCACCAGCTCGGCGAGCTCCCCGAGCCGTGCAGCGATCCAGCCAGCGTCGCGGCGCAGATAGCGCGCCGTGAGGCTGACGTTGTCCCGCACCGTGAGGTGGGGAAACAGGCCGCCCTCCTGAATCACGTAGCCCATCCGCCGCCGCGCCTGGAGAATGTTGGCCGGGGTCAGCTGCGTTCCGTCCAAGTTGACGCTGCCGGTGTCCGGGCGCACCAAGCCTGCGATGACGCGCAGCAGGGTCGATTTGCCGCAGCCGCTGGGACCGATGAGCACCAGCGTTTCGCCGGGCGGAACCTCGAGGTCGGTGGATGCCAGGGCTTGGATGTTTCCATAGCGTTTGGAGATCTGGGAGAGGAGCAGCATCGCGCCAGTACTCTTGCAATATCATATTGCAGGAGTGCTAGTGTCTGGGATTTATCCACGGTGCTCAAGGCGTGTTATATGCCGTGTGGTGGCGGACAGAGGCGGAGTTGCCGCGATGGCGGAAGCGCGAACCCCTGGGGAGCAGCAAACATCGGTCCGGAAATCCGGATCCTCAGCGGCTGCCGCGGCCGGTCCCGCGTTCGCGGGTTGCGCCGGCTTTGCCATGGCCTGAAACGGCGCCAGGGATATGGTAGACTTTCGGCGCTTGATGGGCGGCCGCTGCTGATTTCGCGCGCAGGTCTTGGCCGGCGTGCGCTGGCGGCAGCGTCGAGCGTGCAGGGGCTGCTCACAGCGTTCCTGGAAGCTTCGACCGCGGACTCCAGCGCCCACCGGCAAAGCGCAAAATCCCCAAGGTTTTGTCCGACACCACAGGCATTTCTAAAGCGGCGGACCCCGACATCGGCCGACGCGGGCCGGCCGGCCGGCTGCGGCACCCTCAGGCATGACAATGCATCTGCGACTCGATCAACTCAGCAAGATCTTTGGTCCCGATTCCCGGCGTGCGCTCGAGGCGCTGCGCGCGGGCCAGGACAAGGCCCAGGTCCTGGAGACCACCGGACAGGTCGTAGGCGTTCATGACGTCAGTCTCGGCATCGAGCAGGGCGAGCTGTTTGTCATCATGGGCCTTTCGGGATCGGGAAAATCGACCCTCGTGCGCATGATCAATCGACTGATCGAGCCGACCAGCGGGCGCGTATATCTCGACGGGGAGGATGTCACCGCGATGAGCCGCCGTGAGCTGGTGCAGCTGCGGCGCAGGAAAATGAGTATGGTGTTTCAGTCCTTCGCATTGCTTCCGCAGCTCAGTGTCATCGACAACGTGGCTTTCGGTCTGGGCGTTGCCGGAATCGGTCGTAAAGAAGCCCGGCGTCGCGCCCACGAGGCGCTGGAGCTGGTCGGCATCGCAGAGGTCGCCGGGCACAAGCCCGATCAGCTCTCCGGCGGTATGCAGCAGCGCGTGGGGCTGGCGCGCGCCTGGGTGACCGAGCCGGACATCATGCTGATGGACGAGGCCTTCTCGGCGCTCGACCCGTTGATACGCACGGAGATGCAGGACGCCCTGCTGGAGCTGCAGCGTGAGACCACGCGTACGGTGGTTTTCATCTCACACGACCTCGCCGAGGCGGCCCGAATCGCCGACCGGATAGCGGTGATGGCCGAGGGCCAGTTGCGCCAGGTCGGTACGCCGGCCGAGATCATCGAGAACCCGGCCGATGAATACGTGCGGGCTTTCTTCCGCGACGCACAGCCCGGACGGCTATTCACCGCCGGAGATATCGCGGTTGCGGGTGAGGTCGTCGAGGGAGTCGAGCCGGTCCCGGCGACGGTCTTTCTGGAAGACGTTATTCCGCGTGCCGCGGAAAGCGACGCGCCGGTGCCCGTGGCCGACGCTCAAGGCAACATCGTCGGTTCCATCGACAGAGCACGCCTGCTTCGGGCACTGGCCAAGGCACGCAGCGTATGAGCTTCGAGATTCCGGTCGATCGATGGGCGACGGCCCTGGTCGACTACCTGATGAAGCACGCACAGGGTTTTTTCGATGTTATCACCCTGGGCCTGGATGCGCTGACCTTCGGTATCGAAGACCTGCTGCTGTGGCCGCCCAGCTGGTTGTTGATAACGGCGCTGACGGCGCTGGCAGCCTGGCGTGTCGGCTGGCGCTTTGCGACGTTCACGCTGGCGTCGTTGCTGCTGGTTCTGGGGATGGGTTTGTGGCAGGAAACCGTGGCGACGCTGGCGCTGGTGCTGGCGGCGACGCTGGTGAGCCTGCTGTTTGGGATCCCACTCGGCATAATGGCCGCCCGCAGTGACTGGGTCGAACGCCTGGTGCGGCCGGTGCTCGATCTCATGCAAACCATGCCGGCGTTCGTATACCTGATTCCCGCGGCGATGTTTTTCGGTCTCGGCCGAGTGCCCGGTGTCGTCGCGACCATCGTGTTTTCCATGCCGCCGGCAGTGCGCCTGACCAATCTCGGTATACGGCAGGTTCCCAGGGAACTGGTGGAAGCGGGACTAGCGTTCGGCTGCACGCCGCGACAGCTGCTGTTGCGTGTGCAGTTGCCGCTGGCGCGCCCGTCGATCATGGCCGGTGTGAACCAGACCATCATGCTGGCCCTGTCGATGGTGGTTATCGCCTCCATGATCGGTGCCGGCGGCCTGGGTGATACGGTGCTGCGCGGTATACAGCGTCTGGACGTCGGGCTGGGGTTCGAAGGTGGCCTTGGGGTAGTCATCCTGGCCATCGTCCTCGATCGGATCACCCAGAGCTTCGGCAAGTAGTGCGCCGAGCCCGGACAGATAAGGCAACAAGGCACTCGGGAGGGCCGAGATGAAGAACTGTTTGAAGCTGCTGATGCTGGTTTTCACCATGGAGGCAGTGGGGGCCGGCCAAGGAGCGCCCCTGCGCATAGGCTGGACCGCCTGGTCCGATGCCGAGGCGGTGACCAGACTTGCGGCACGGTTGCTGGAGACGCGGCTGGACCAGCCGGTGGAGCTGGTGTTGCTCGATATCGGCATTCAGTATCAAGGGTTGGCCACTGGCGAGCTCGACGCCATGCTGATGGCCTGGCTGCCAGTCACACACGAGCCGTACATGGACAAGGTGGGGGATCAGGTCGTCGATCTGGGCCCGCTGTACACGGGGGCCCGGCTTGGCTGGGCGGTGCCGGATTATGTGCCGCGCGATAAGCTGAGCAGCATATCGGATCTCAGGGCGGCAGACGTTGCCCGCAGGCTCAAGCACCAGATTCACGGCATTGACCCCGGCGCGGGCCTGATGCAGGCTTCCGAGCGGGCCCTCGAAGCCTACGGTCTGGACCGTTACCGTCTGATCTCGTCTTCGGGTGCGGGCATGACCGCGGCCCTGGCGCGCGCCATCCGACGGGAACAATGGATTGTGGTCACCGCCTGGAATCCGCACTGGATGTTTTCGCGCTGGAAGCTACGCTATCTCGAAGACCCCAAGGGTGCGCTGGGCGGACGCGAACGTGTACACGCCCTGGTTCGTGAGGGTTTCTACCAGGATTTCCCGGTTGAGGTAACGGAGTTTCTGACCCGCATGTTCATCCCCATGGAAGAGCTGGAGGCGCTCATGGCGCGGGCCAATGACACGTCCTACGCCGAGGCCGTTGACCACTACATCGAAACCCACCGCCGGCGAATTGATTATTGGGTGTCAGGCAGCCTGACGGACACCTCCGACGGCTGCCGGGAGACGCCCTCGAGCGCTGGGACCCGGTCTGACCGGCAGCACTGGGGTATCGCGCCACGAACCAGCGGCGCGCCTTTCGTCACCCCCCGCCCGGCCGGTTGACCGCAGTGGTGCAGACGCCCGCTCTGGAGAAATCATCTTACCTTTCTGCCGATTGAAGCCGGACGGACCTACACCAGCATAGGGACATGCAGTCAACGGGCAAAGGCAATTCGCGGCAAGCGTGAGCGCCCGGATCGCCCGCCGGAGTTCTGGATGATTGGCGCTATTGCAGGGGATATTGTCGGTTCGGTGTATGAGGGCGACCCCATCAAGACAACCGACTTCCCGCTGTTTGCGCCGGAGTGCCGGTTCACGGACGATTCGGTGCTGAGCGTGGCCTTGGCGAACGCGATATTGGAGTATCAGCCTTACTGCGATTCGCTCCAGACTTTCGGGCGGCGTTATCCGCACGCCGGTTACGGTGCCGGCTTCCATGGGTGGCTGATGCGCCCCGATTCGCAGCCGTACAACAGCTGGGGTAACGGCTCGGCCATGCGTGTCAGCCCCATCGGCTTCGCGTTCGAGACCGAGGAAAGGGTCATCGCGGAGGCGAAGCGTTCGGCCGAGTGCACCCACAACCACCCAGAGGGCATCAAAGGCGCCCAGGCCGTCGCCCTCGCAATTCTGCTGGCCCGCAAGGGCCTTTCAAAGGCCCGCATTCGGCGCGAGCTCGAACAGCGCTTCGGCTACGACCTGGGCCGCACACCGGATGACATACGCCCCGGCTACGGCTTCGATGTGTCCTGCCAGGGGTCGGTGCCCGAATCCATCATCTGTTTTCTCTACGCACAGGACTGGGAGTCGACAGTGCGCAACGCCGTATCG